>JBBDWJ010000025.1:0-9173 GCA_040902925.1 Bryobacterales bacterium
AGTTCGCCCTGCGGCACCTTTCACAATTTTAAGTGGGAAAGTAGCTAGGCTAGGCCGGATCAGGCATTTTCCAGGGATCGCGGTACTGCTTGGTGAGCATCGCGTTCGCCTCGCTGTCGCCGGTGATCTGTTCCTTGGCGGGATCAAAGTGCAGCACGCGCTCGACCCGATAGGCGATCTCGCCCAGATGCACCAACCCACAGCTCAGGTGGGCCACTTCCGCGTTCGCTACCGGCTGCTGCCGTGTGCGCACGCAGTCGAGGAAGTTGTACAAGTGCTCCGGGTGGCCGCGCGGGCCGCCCTCCATGCCGGCGCCCTTCTCTTCCTTGCGGCCCAGGTAGACCTGGAAATAGCCTCGCCGCGAGAAGATCATATAGCCATCTGTCCCGTAGAAGCAGTTGCCGCTATCGAAGCCGTGCAGCCCGTAAGGCGTCCAGGTACGCTCCTCGTAAAGCAGCACCTTCTCTTCCTGATAGTGGTAAGCCACGGTCATGTTGTCGGGGTACTCGCGCTCGCCCTGGAGTTGGATGCGGCTGCCGTGGGATGTGATGCGCACCGGGTGCGTCGTCACGCCCAGACCCCAGCGAGCCATGTCGAGATCGTGGATGCCGTCGCCGCCGATGTCGCCGTTGCCGATATTGCGATAGAAGAACCAGTCGCCGTGAAAGCCATTGGGATTGAACCCCTGCTTGGGAGCCGGCCCGAGCCATAGGTCATAGTTCACGCCGGCGGGGACCGGAGCGGTGGGCACAGGTTGATTGTGGGTCTGCTTCTGGCAGTTCCAGGCCTTGCTCATTTTGACTTCGCCGATCACGCCGGATTTGAGCAACTCACCGGCCTTTTGGGTCACCTCACTGGAACGCATCTGGGTGCCATGTTGGAAGATGCGGTTGTACTTGCGGGCGGCGTCGATCAGGATGCGCCCTTCGCGGAAAACATGGCTGGCGGGTTTTTCGACGTAGACGTCCTTGCCCGCCTGCATGGCGCGCACCGCGATGGGCGCGTGCCAGTGGTGCGGCGTTGCAATGATGACAGCCTGAATGGACTTATCGTCGAGCAGCGCGCGAAAGTCTTCGACCAGCTTGGGCGTGTAGCTCCGCTCGCGATTCACGGTCTGTCCGGCTCGTTCAAGGTGCGACTGATCGACGTCGCACAGCGCCGCGATGCGGACGTCCTTGCGGCCGAGCACGCGCTGCACGTGGCCGGTGCCCATGCCGCCCACGCCGACGAGGGCCACCACGACCTCATCGCCGGGAGAGGCCGCCGGGGTCTGCCCGGCAAGCTGAGCGCCGGCGGCCAGCGAGACCGCTCCCATTGCATCCGAAAGGAATCTGCGTCTGGGGATTTTCTTCATAACTCTACCTTTCTAGACATGCCAGTTCATCGCCCGAGGCGGCGGTTGAGCGCGCTCCTTGGGAACTCGCGCCCGTGATCAACGAACTTTCCGCTAAACGTCCACGCCGCAGGTTCGCAGCAAGATCCGCTGCACCAACAGATCGTGCTGCGGCGTGAAGAACTCGACGCCCCGGCGCTCATTGATGGCCTGCGCCAAGTCGTTGAGATCGTGGATATAACGAGGAGACGGCCCCACCGGAACATCCTGGAAGCCCGCTGCGAACTGCCCGTGCGGCTTGCTCAATACCATGCGGACCTTCGGTCGATCGGGATTGTCGATCTGGATCGAGCCTTCCTGGCCGTAGATATGGAAGTAGCGCTCGCCGTCGCGAGTGTGGCTTTTCACAATCGCCAGGGCGGTGTCGAACTCGTAGAGCGCCAGCACATCGTCTTCCAACTCATCCTGAAACTGCTTTTCCGTGTGGCGCAGTACGGAGCTGACGCGCTTGGGTTCGCCCATCAGCCAGATCAGAGGATCGACCATATGGCAGCAGATCTCATAGAACAGCCCGCCCGGGTAGCGGTCCAGCCGGCGGCGGCTCTCCGCGTCTTGCGTATCATTCATCTGGCAGACCAGTGAACGAATGGGCCCCAGCCAGTTCTCGCGGATCGCCTGGTGCGCGAGGCGAAAGGCCGGGTTGTAGCGGAAGACATAGCCCATCTGCACCAGCAGGTGCCGCCGTTCCGCTTCCGCGTAAATGTTTTGGAGAGCCTTTAAGTCGACTCCCGGCGGCTTGTCGATCTTGGTGTGCTTGCCGGCCTCGACGGATCGCAGTGCGTAGCCAAGCGCCTCGAGCGGATCGGTCTCGACGCACACCATCTGAATGCGGCGGTCGGCAAGAAGCTCGTCGACGCTGACCCAGGTGACGCCTTCCCAGCGAGGGCTCTGCTTGGCCGCCGCCAGTAGCTCAGCATTCGGCTCCGCGGCCGCAATGAAATCGTAATGAGGCGAACGGCGGATCGCTTGCAAATGCCCAACCGCGTGCGAGTGTACGGTTCCGATCATCCCTGCGCCGAGTTTTTCCGGCATGCGTTTTTCCCTTCTGTGATAGACTTCGTGAGCCTTGCTGCAAGCCCGCTTTTGGGGTGAGAATGTCTTCCCTGCCTCACAGGATCATCCGATCCCTGGTGGCGTTGGCGGCTCTGACCGTCCTGGCCATCGTTGCCGCCGCCCAACAGCGTCCGAACATCGTTTTTCTTTACACCGACGATCAGGCCGCCTGGACCATCGGCGAACTCGGGAACCGGCAAAGTTACACCCCGAACCTGGACCGGCTGTTCCGCGAAGGCGCCCGGCTCACCAACGCCTTTACAACCACACCGGTGTGCAGCCCCTCGCGTGCCGCCTTGATGACCAGCCGCTACGGCACGGAACTCGGGATCACCGACTACCTGAGCCATGGAGTCGAGCCCGACCTCGGGCTCGACCCTTTGAACGTCATCTGGCCGAAGGTGCTTTCTCAAGCCGGCTACGCCACGGCGCTGTTCGGCAAGTGGCACCTGGGGCAACTGGATCGTTATCATCCGACTCGTTTCGGCTACGACCAATTCACCGGTTTCCGCGTCGGCGCCGGCATTTCGAAAGACCCGCCGGTCGAAATCGACGGTCGGGTACGCACGGTCGAGGGCTACACGCCCGACATTCTGATCAACGCCACGATCGACTACATTCGCGGACGCAGCCCGGAACGGCCTTTCCTGGTGAACGTCCATTTTTGGGCGCCGCACGCCAACACCGCTAACGCCACTCCCAGCGGCGACCGAACGTGGCTTCCCTTGAGCGACCAGGACTGGGCGCGATTTCGCGATCTCGACCCGGCCCTTCCTGGCGCTGACTATCCGAAGCTCGACATCCCTCGGGCCAAGCGCATGATGCGCGAATACCTGGCTAGCGTGGCGAGCGTCGACCGCAATGTCGGCCGTCTTCTCAAGGTTCTCGATGAACTGGACCTTGCGGAAAATACGATCGTGATCTTCAGCAGCGACCATGGCTACAACCTGAGTCATCATGGCATCTGGCACAAAGGCAACGGCCGCTGGCTGCTGACCGGCAACCAGGGCCACCGCCCGAACATGTTCGACCATTCGCTGCGCGTGCCGGCTGCGGTCCGTTGGCCGGCGGCGATCGAGGCGGGGACGGTGGTGAGTGAGACGGTCACGAATCTCGACTGGTACCCCACGGTTCTGGCCATGGCCGGCGCCGCGGTCCCGCCGGGTCAGAAGATTCGCGGCCGTAGTTTTCTGCCTTTGCTCCAAGGTAAGTCACTCGACTGGGAGAACGAATTCTACGCTGAGTACAAGCAATACCATGCCGCCGTGGCCGACCAGCGAATGTGGCGCACGCCGGAGTGGAAGCTCATCGTGGACTTCCACAATCCTGGCCACGATGAGCTCTACCATCTGGCCGTTGACCCCGAGGAGAAGCACAATCTCATCGGAACCATTTCACCGGAGGTCCAGCAGGCCGAAGCGCTGCTTCGCCAACAGCTCATGGCCAAGCTCGATGAGCTTGGGGTCCCTCAACGCTCGCCGTCGAAACTTCCTCCGCGCTAGCTCGAACTACTTTAGTATTTCGTTTCAGCCGCGGGCGTTAGACTGCGAGCCCGTACCCGGCGCGGCTCTGATTCCTGGTATCGATGCTCGCGGCACACTCCGCTACCCGGCCTGGGCGAGCTTGACGCGATAGTGCTCCAGCGCCTGCTCAAACATCCGGCGAGCGCGCGTCTTGTTGTCCTCCGAGCCGAAGTTGTCGCGCCGCTCCAGATACAACCACAGGCGTTCGACCCAGCGAATCATCAACTCCACATCCGCCTTCACGAGCACCGGCTTGCCGCCCGTCTGTACATAGATCGGCCCCGAATGAACGCGAGGAATTCCGTCATCGGGAACTCCTCGTGCGGGCCTCCCGCTCACGCGCGCGGCGAACCAACTGCCGCGCGTCACCATGACTTCTTTCTCCAGGCGCTCCGTCTGCTGCGATGCTCCGATCTGCCGGGTTTCGATGACCTCGCCGTTCTGGACGAATTCCATCGTTGCCAGCGGCATGATCGAGCTGACCTCGGCCGCCAGCCTCACGCGATAAGGGGTATCGGCGGCGTTGATCACGCTTCCCATCGCCTGGCCGTTGACGGTGAAACTGAGCAGCGGGCCGTTGGTGACGAAATTGCGGCCCTGGCGGTAGCGTTCGAGGAAGCGGCCGCTGTCGAAAGCCGTGCCCACCTCGACGTATTCGCGAGCCATGCCGGGCAGCCGCGTGATGCCGCGGTAGTTGGTAAATGTATCGGTTCCGGCGCCGGGTGAGAGGCGGAACCCCGCGTTCAACAGGGTGTACCAGAGCGCGTAGGGTTGTCCCCCGAACAGCGGCAGCACGTCGACGGCGTCAAGCGCGCCGAGAGCGGCGGTGACGGGCGCTTCGCGCGCGTTGTAGTTGCCGTCAAAGACGTCTTCCTGCGAGCCGGCCATGGGGTGCATGTAGGTGACCAGCCCGCCCTGCCCGCGCGCGTTCTGCGCCGCCATCGTATTCAGCGGATAGTCGTAAGGCGAATCGCTGCCGGCGACGCTCGTATACGACGGCATCACCAGCGAGCGGATGCCGAGAAAGCCCATGTGCCCCAGCGGATCGGTGTTGCGGTATTCCTGACCCCAGTAGAGCACCCGGCGGGCGGTCGAAAGCGGGTCCTGGGCGCCGCGAAAGAACTCTTTGTCGTGGATGAAGCCGCCTTCGCTATTGGCGACTACCATGTTGCCGTAGTTCAGATCGACCGCATCCAGCCAGCGCAGCGACTGCAAGGGCCGCTGATAGTAGCTGCCGTTGTAGTTGGCGTGAAAATGGTTGTCGCCGGTGTACCAGCCCCGCTGGGCCCAGTTCGTCCAGCGCTCGAGTTGGATCGTCACTTCTGTTGTCTGGCCGCTGCTCACCGTCGCGGTGCGCTCCGCGATGCGGTACTCGACACCCTTGAGCGCAACAAGGCGAAGCGGTCCGGGCGGAGCGGGAAAAGTGTTGTCGCCGCTCGCGATGAAGAAGCCTTCCCGCTCACCGCCGGGATCCAGCGGGTAGTAGTAGACCGGCGTTCCCGATGGATAGTACGCCTTCCCGTCGGAGGCGCGGACGTAGAGGCGGACGGCCGTCGGTTCACCCAACTCATCGAGTACCCTGACGCGTACCTGGCCGGAAGGCTGCTGGAACTTGAGGCTCTCGATGCGTACGTGCTGCTTGGCGCCGCCAGCGGCAGGCATCACGAACAGGTCGATATTGCCGAGGTGATTCGAGACGTGGGCGATGCGGGCGCCATCAGGCGAAATCGCGGGCGAAAACTCGTCGCGCTCCGTGTCAGTTAGCGCCACGGGCTCGCCGCCCGTTGCCGGAACCTTGTACAGCTCGTAGTTGCCGCGGCCGTTCGTTAGGACGGCAGAATACACGATCGACGAGCCGTCCGGAAACGCGCTGAGCGAATCGAGCAAGGCGATGTCGCCCTCGCGATACTTCGTCAGCGGCAACTGAATAAGGAACCGAGGTTTGCCCACGGGCATGGACCAGACTTGAGTGGGGCCGCCACGGCGCGCGGTGAAATACAGCTCGGCGCGGGGGCCGCTCCAGGCCGTATCCACCCAAGGCTCCGGGGCCCCGCGCCGGGGCAGATGCTGAAGCTGCCGGACGACGCTGGTTTCAAGATCGATGTCATGCAGCAGGCTGCCGCCGCCGGGGACGTTCAGAGCACAGACTATCTGCTTGGCCTCGGGCGACCAGGCAATTCGTCCCGCAACGGGGTGAGGCGTGGCGACTTCGCGCTCGGAACCGCCGCCGGCATCCACCAGCGCCAACGTCCCGGGAACGTTCGGGGTGCGCCCTTGCGGGGTCCTGCCCCGAATGAATGCAATGCGGTCGCCCCGTGGCGACCAGGCAGGATGGGCGTGATAGCCCGCTGAAGAAGTGATCTGTTCGGCGACGCCGCCGCGGGCGGGAATCTTCCAGATGCTGCCGAACAGTGAGAAGGCGAGGAACTCGCCATCCGGCGACCAGCTTGGGTCGGTTGCCCCCCAGGTGATCGTCTCATCGTCGGCGGCTTGAACGCCGAGCCGGCCATCCCGGACAGCAAACCCTGCCGCCAGCATCACCAACAGGCCCGCCGTCACAAATGCGCTATGTCGTATCAAGACGAATACACCAAGCCCCCGCTGCGGTTCGCCCGGAGGGGGCCGAGGAAAGATCCGCCGGGCGCCGTTCCCGAATGTTGCGGGGGCCGAACCCGTGTCCGGCCCCCTGGTTAGGCTGAAAAGAGTCCCGTTTTCAGAACTCGTAGCGCACGCTGAGCTGCGTCACGCGCCCCGGTTCGGTGCTGGTGACGCGCCCAAACGCGCTCGAAAGAACATCAGTCTGGATACCCGAAAAGTTCGTGTGGTTGGTGGCGTTGAACCATTCCGCCTGGAACCGCAGGCGGTGCCGCTCGTTGAAAATGAAGCTCTTGGAGAGCGCCAGATCCACGCCCCAGCGTCCTGGTCCGTAAATCGCGTTGCGGCTGAGATTGCCGGCGCGGACGGCCCGCGTACGCGAGTCGTTCAACGCGATAGGCGCGAAGGCCGCGCGATCCAGGTACTGATAGGTGCCGTTGGTCAGCGGCTCAGAGTAGTTATCGAAGGCGGCCGCCTCATGGCTCGAAGCGATGATATCGGGACGCTGTCCAGGGCCCCCGGTGCTTTGCCGGATCAACAGCGGAAGACCGCTGCGCGCTTCCCATACACCGCTGATCTGCCATCCGCCCAGAATCATGCGCGTGGCTCCCGTGCTGTTCTGCCCAAAGGGCAGCTCGTAGAGCCAATCGATGGTGGTGCGGTGACGGATATGATACGGCGTCGCCCCCTTGTTGGCGAACATGTCGTTGAGGTCCTGGGGATTCTCATTCGCTCCGCAGCATTCGTAGTTGCCGCGGAAGAACGACGTGTTGCTGGCGTACGTGTAGTTCCAGTTGAACAACAGGCCTTTGGCGAAGCGCTTCTTCAACGACGATTGCAAGCTGTGATAGCTGCTGGCGTCGGCGCTCTGGTAGAAGCGGAATTGACTGTAGCCGGCGTTCTCGCGCAGACCCGTCACGCGGTCCTGGCGATTCCAGTCCGGGCTGTAGATGAGCTTGAGGCCGCGGTTGGCGACGTAGGAAACCTCCCATGCCAGCGACTCGGTCAATTGCCGTTGGATGCCGAAATTCCACTGGATGCTGTAGGAGTTCTCCCAGTTGGGGTCGATGATGCTGTCGCCGATGATGTTGCTGGCCTGCACGGCGGAGCGCACCGATTCGTTGCCATCGGGATAGGTGACGCCCAAGCCGCCCAGCTGGTCTTGCGAAAGCGTCGCCTCGGTCGGAACGCTCAGACCGTTCTTGACGATTTCCACAGGTCCCGAAAAGAGGTTGAACGGAATGTAGAAGATGCCCGCGCCGAAACGCACTACGGTCTTGTCGTTGAGGCTGTAGGCGGCGCTTGCCCGCGGCGACCACATGCTATAGGCGGCGTTCCAGGCCTCATCCGCCGGCAGGTAGGGCCCGTAGGGGCTCTGCCGGTTGAATAGCCGGTCGTCCCGCTCGCGAGGCACAGCAGAATAATCCCAGCGCAGGCCGAGATTGACGGTCAACCGTTGCGTCATGCGGATGTCGTCCTGGACGAAAAACCCGCCAAACCAGCGGCTGATTTCGAACTCCTCCAGCGGGAAGATGAAGCGCGCCGAAGCCGGCTGGTTCGCATTGATATCCGCCAGCGAGGAATACTCGTAAATCGGCACTTCTTCGTTGATGCGGCGCGAAAAGCCCCAGCGAAGCACGCCGCCGACCTTCAGAGAGTGCTTGCCGGCGATCTTGGCGAAGCTCTGGTCGATCGTGCTGGTCGAACCCTTCTTGGTGAACAATTCGCCGCCTGTGGAAGGAATTCCGAAGCCGGTCAACACGGGAATGCCCTGTTCCCAGATCTGGTCGATGCGGTCGACGTCGGCGCGGTTGTAGCCGAAGCGCGTCTCCGAGGTCACAGTCGGGCTCCAGACACGCGTATAGGTGCTCGAGATGTTGACGTTCATGCCGTCGTGGACACGGCCGTTGCCAATGATCAGGCGGGGCTGGCGGCGGTAGGGATTACCCCAGGTAAAGCGGCCCTGGATAAAGTTGTTCGAGTTGATGTGCCAGTCGGCGCGCGTCGAGGTGTGCTCGTCCTCGAACTTCAGAGAGTCGGTGCCAACGAAGCTGGCGTCGACATTGCCAGGCTGCTCGGGCCCGGTCGGCAGCGGCCAGAAGTCCCAATAGGCGGCCGACTCGGGGATCGCCGCAGTCGCCTGCTCGCGAATCCAGCGCGACGGCACCTGACCGGAAAGCGCCTGCGCCTCGTTGCGCCGGTAACCTTCAAAGGCCGTGAAGAAGAACAGTTTGTCGCGAATGATGGGACCGCCGATCGAGCCGCCGAACTGGTGCATCACCAACGGCGACTTGCGGGCCACCAGGTGGTTGTTGGCGTTCAGGCCGCCCGCCTGATAGTTCTCGAACAGGCTGCCATGAAATTCGTTCGTGCCGCTCTTGGTGATCAGGTTGACGTTGCCCGAAACGGCGTGATAGATCTCGGCGGAAAAGATATTCTTCGACGTCTCGACTTCCTGCACCGCGTCCATGCTGACGCCCTTGATCAGGTTGAAGTTCTGGTAAAGCGACAAGGACGGAAATTCCGGATCGGGAGCAGCATCCACGCCATCCACCGAAAAGGTGAATCCGCGCGGCGGAAGGCCGTTCAGCGAAATCGTATTGCCATCG
>JBBDWJ010000026.1:0-9144 GCA_040902925.1 Bryobacterales bacterium
CTGAAAGCTGACCGCCTGAAAGGCGGTGGGTTTAGACCTGGTGATTGAACTAAACGCAGCAATCGCTAAAGCGATCCGAGCCCGACCCGCGACGGTGGGGTACCATTTTGAGACTGCTTGAGCGCTTCACTCTTTGAGGCACGACGTTGCGCTCGTCGCCTGGCCATCCCGATAACACCCGCGTCCAAGCACTGCGCGTCGACGCATGTTGACGAAATCCGCAGACCGCCGGCGCTCCCCTGCGCCGTCTGAGATCAAAGCGCTACACTGTGGGTCGTTTTTACTCCAGCGTGAGGAGGGATCTCATGAATCGGCGCAATGCTCTCAAGGCGCTCGGTGGAGCGGCGACCCTCGCCGCCGCGGGCGGGTTTCCTTACATTTCGAAAGCGCAAAACCGGCGGCCGAACATCCTGTTCATGATGACCGACGACCAGCGCTGGGACTGCATGAGCGCCGCCGGCAACAAAATCCTCAAGACGCCGAACATGGATCGCCTGGCAGCGGGCGGCGTGCGCTTCACCAACGGCTTCGTGACGAATTCGCTGTGCGCGCCGAGCCGCGGCACAATTCTTACGGGGCTTTACTCGCATGCGCACGGCGTCACCACGAACGGCGGAGGCCCTCCCGCCGATTCGCACATGCGGTTTTCCTACCAGCGAAACGGACGCACCGTGGAAGACGCGATCAGCCTCGATGCCAGCAGCGTGCTGCGTTCGAATGTGACGACCTTTCCGCGGCTGCTAAACCAGTCCGGCTACTACACGGCGATGATCGGCAAATGGCACGTGAAGTCGAACCCCGCTGGCTACGACCATTGGGCGATTCTTCCCGGCCAGGGGCTTTATCACAACCCGCAGATGATCATTAACAATGGGCCGGCGCAGTTTCGCGGCTATGTCGACGACGTGATCACCGACCAGGGCCTGGAAGCGCTCAAGACGCGCCCGCGCGACCGGCCGTTTTGCATGCAGTTGCAATTTAAAGCGCCGCACCGCGCCTGGGAACCGGCGGATCGCTTCGCGAGCGTTTACGACGACATCGAGATCCCCGAGCCGCCGAGCTTTCATACGCCGCTCGCGAACCGGCCGGGAGCGATTCGCGACACCGATATGCAAGTCGGCGACATGCCTGATTTTCGCGAGCGAGGCGTGCCGCGGAGTTTGCCGCCCGAGGAAAGGAAGAAGCGCAATTTCCAGGTCTTCATGAAGAACTACTACCGCACCCTGCTGGCGGTGGACGAGAACGTCGGGCGAGTGCTCGACTATCTCGACAAAGAAGGCCTCGCCGAAAACACCCTCATCATCTACACCGGCGACAACGGTTTCTTTCTGGGCGAGCTCGGCATGTTCGACAAACGGTTGATGTACGAGCCGTCCATTCGCGTGCCGATGCTGGCGCGGTATCCCGCAGGCTTCAAGGCGGGCCAGGTCGATAGCGAGCACATGGTGCTGAACAACGACGTGTTCCACACGATTGTCGACTACGCGGGACTGGAAAGCCCCGCGGCGACAAGGGCGCACGGCGCAAGCTGGCGCGGATTCCTCGAGGGACGCCAGAATCAGTGGCGCGATTCATGGATGTACGAGTATTTCGAATACCCGGCGGTACACTGCGCCGGAATGATGCGCGGCGTCCGGACAAGCCGCTGGAAGCTGATTCACTACATCCAGGAACCGCAGCAGTTCGAGCTGTTTGACCTGGAGAGTGATCCGCAGGAGATGAACAATCTCTACGGTCAATCGCAGCACAAGGCCAAGGCCGAGGAGTTGCGGGCCGAGCTTGAGCGGCTGCGCAATGTGACCGCAGATGACCGGTCCTTTGACGGCACACCGACGCTGCCCTGCGGCAATCGCATGCGCGACCAGTAGGCGATGTCGTACCCGGCACGGCGGCGGGAAAACCAGCACGGCGTGCTCAGGCGGCGGGTGACAACTACTGTTGGCTCTGCTCCCATTGCGCAATAGTGTTGACGTTGGTGAACGATTTGCCGGCGGGGTCGATATGCGCGTACTCGCTGGGCAGAATGCGGCGCACGGCCAGACTATCCAAAGCGAAAGTGATCTTGCGCGTGCCCTTCTCGATTTCGCGGCGAATGTGCGTGGCCGCGACGTTGCCATAAACGGCACACAACGGCTCGTCACCACCGGCGGGCGAAACCGGCATGAGGACTTGGTGCCCACCCATCTCGGCCTGCGTGAAAAGAAACTCCACGAACGCCGCGGAGAGCAACGGCATGTCGCAGGCAAGAATCAGATTCCAAGATGCTGATGTGTGCTCGAGCGCCGCCAGAATTCCCGCCAGCGGGCCGGCGTCCTGGTGGGTATCCGGAATGATCGGCAGCCCGAGTCGCTCGTAACGGGCCGAAGGGCCAACAAGCGTGACTGACCCGGCGGCCTCACTCACCACATCCGCAAGATGCAGGGCCAGAGGCCCCCCGTTGATATCGATGAGGGCTTTGTCGCTCCCGAAGCGGGAGCTCTTGCCTCCCACGAGAATATAAGCAGCGCGGTCTCGCACGGCGCGATCGTAGCACACGTGTTTTAAGAGTAAGAGCGTAGCTTAGGCGCGCTGCAGCCCGGCGTATTTCAGCACAACCTTCTTGAGACCGTAGCCCGCGAAGTTGATCGAGAGTTTTTGATTCTCGCCCTCGCCTTCAAGCCGCATGACGGTGCCCACGCCAAACTTCGCGTGCCGGACCTTCGTGCCCGGGCGAAACGGACCCCTGGTGATCGGGCGGGTCGCAAACCGCGGAGGAGCCGCCGGTTTCGCGCGCGGTGGATAGCTGGCTGTTGGTTTTGAATAGCCAGTGGCCGGCGCTGAATAGCCGGCGTTCGGCGGGCGTTGTGGCGAGGCAGCCGGCTCCGGTCCCATCCCTAGAAAGGTCTGCTGCTGAGGGCGTCGCGGAGCGGGCTGCGGCGACGCGGACGCCGTAGCTCTTTGAGCAGCGGCCCCTGTGGCTCCGGCGCCTTGCCCGCCGCGCCCTTGAGGCGAAGAAGGTGGGGCCGCCTTTGCGCCCGGCCGCGCTCCGGGTTCTCCGGCCGGATCAAAAGGCAGCCCACGCTTCGAAAAAAACTTGGCCAGGTTATCGACCGAATCGTAGGTCTCGCCGCCGTAGGATTTGCGGCTGTTTCCCTCGCCGCTTTTGCCGGCGGCTTCGAGCAGGCGGCCCTCGGCAATCTGTCGAACCGTTTTTCTTTCTGAGTACAGGTCGATCCCCGGCTCATTCCAATTGATGTCTTGATCGAAGCCGTCGTCGTGCCAGGTCTCGCTGCCGCCGGACGAGAAAGTGTCCGGACCGGCAAGGAAATCCTGCGGAACCTCGCGCAGAAAACGCGAAGGAGCCATCGCCTCAGGCAGGCTGCCGCCATAACGGCGGCGCGAGCGCGCGCACGTCAACAGCAGCCGGCGGCGGGCGCGCGTCATGCCCACATAACAGAGCCGGCGCTCCTCTTCGAGCGCATCAGGATCTTCAAACGCGCGGCTATGCGGGAAGATTCCTTCTTCCATGCCGATGATGGCCACCAGAGGGAATTCGAGGCCTTTGGCGCTGTGCAGCGTCATCAGCAGCAGCCGCGCGCGCTCGCTGATCTGGTCGGTGTCGGCCACCAGCGCGGCGCGATCGAGAAATTCGTGGAGGCTCTCGCCTTTGGTAGCGGCATCGGCAGCCGCGTTGATCAGCTCATCAAGATTTTCAAGACGCCCTTGCGCTTCGACCGAAGGGTCTTGATCGAGCATTCGCCGGTAACCGGTTTCTTCGAGCGTCCAGACGATGGCTTCGTGAACGGACAACTGGCTGATCTTCGACGCGATGTTAATGATCAGTTTGCGGAACACGGCCAGGGCGCTGTGCGCGCGAGTCCCGAACGCCTTTTCGTCGAGCAGCCGGGCGATCGCCTCCCAAGGCGAGATGCGGTGTTCGGCCGCGTACTCCTCGATGCTGTCTGTAGTCGTCCGCCCGATGCCGCGCGCCGGGTTGTTGATGATGCGAAACAGGCTGACGGAGTCGGTAGGCGTCAGCGCCGCCCGCAGGTAGGCCAATACGTCTTTGACTTCGGCGCGCGCGTAGAAGCTAACGCCGCCCACAACCACATAGTCGCGGCCATAGCGGCGCAGAGCCTCTTCGACCTGGCGGGACTGCGAGTTCGTCCGATACAGAATGGCCGCCTGGTTGGAGGCGTCTTCGTCCAAGTAGCGATGGATGTGGCCGGCGACGAAAAAGGCTTCCTCCTCGCCATTCTGGGCGATATGGAAAAGAATCGGACTGCCTTCTTCACCCTCGCTCCACAAGTCTTTGCCCTTGCGATTTACGTTTTGGGCTACAACAGCGCCGGCCGCTTTCAGGATGATTTGCGTGGAGCGGTAGTTCTGATCGAGACGGATGACCGCCGCGTCGGGATAGTCCTTCTCGAAATCCAGAATGTTGCGAATATCGGCGCCGCGCCAACTGTAGATCGACTGGTCCTCGTCGCCGACCACGCAGATGTTGCGGTTGTGGTCTGTGAGCAGGCGCATCAAATCATACTGCGCGCGGTTCGTATCCTGATACTCGTCGACCATTACATAGTGAAAGCGCTGGTTGGCCCACTCGCGCACCTTCTCGTTGTGACGCAGCAGCCTCACGCCTTCAAGCAGCAGGTCGTCGAAATCCAGCGCATTGGCGGAACGCAGGGCGTCCTGGTAGCGCTCGAAAACCATCGCCAGACGTTCCTCCTTGGGGCTTGCGGCGGTTTTGTAGAAATCCTCGGGAGTGCGGCCCTGGTTCTTCGCCTGACTGACGACGGACAGCGCCGAGCGCGCTTTGAGGAACTTCTCGTCGAGTCCCAATTGCTTGTAAACGGACTTGATGACCTGGAGCTGGTCCTTGTCGTCGTAGATGCTGAAGCTCTGCGTGAAGCCGGGACGCTGCTCCGCTAAGGGTGCGCCGCGGCGTCGCAACAACCGGACGCAAAAGGAGTGAAACGTGGAAACAACAGGCGAAGATGACGGAGCCGTGCCCGACTCCGCCAGCGTGCTCTCGACGCGCGAACGCATCTCTTCGGCGGCCTTATTCGTAAAAGTGACGGCAAGAATGGAGTGCGGTGCAACGTTTTTATTTTGAACTAGATAGGCTATGCGACTGATGATGACACGCGTCTTGCCGCTACCCGCTCCGGCAAGGATCAACAGCGGACCATCGGTGTGAACGACAGCCTCTTTCTGCCGTGGATTAAGGGTCTCCAGGAAGGACATCGGGGAGGGCTTTATTGTAGCAAGCGCGTGCCGCTCACATGTCGTCGCAGCACGGTTCGAGCTCGATCGCTCAAGGGCACGATTCTTCAGTGCGGTTCAATACAGTTTGCGTCTTATCGCGGCTGCGGACTTCAAATCGCGAACTTGAGGCAGCGAACGAGAATAACATCGCAGTCGAGGCGACAGGGATCGCCAGCAGCGCCTATTGGGAAGCTGAGATATTGGCCATATTAGGAAGCGGCATCTAACGAAACGCGTCGGCGAAACAACGAGCACAGCGCCCTACGCCGCCAAACAGGGTATAGCTCCGCCCGGCCGTCCGTGGCGCTTGAACGCACCGCCAAACGGCAAATTCCGATTCCCTCGGGGGTCGACGGAACAGCAGCCGCCTGAAGAGAAACTAAAGCAACTCGAAAAGGCTTACTTTTTTGCTTTTCGCCGAGTCGCCCAATACTTCTTCATTCTTTCGGAGACGGCTTTGCGGGCGGCGGCGCTCATCTTGCTTGCGCGCCGTTTCTTCGCCGCCTTTTTGGTTGCGGAAGTTCCGGATCCCGGAGGACGCCCTCTGCGCGGAGTGTCCCTCTGGAGGATTTCGATTGCGCGATTCAGGCGATCGCGTTCTTCAATTAGCAATGCTAAGACGTCAGGCATATTATTCGATGGTAACATAGGACGCTGTTTGGTTCCATATAAACGTTCTACAAAATTAATCTTCGCCACACTGGATCAAATGATGCAAAGCACCACACTTACCCACACGACCTTACAAGTCTCCAAACTATGTATGGGGACGATGACGTTTGGCGATCAGGCCGATGAGAACGAGTCACGGCACATGGTGGATTTTTGTCTCGACGCGGGAATCAATTTCTTCGACACGGCAAATGTGTACCACCAGGGCCGCTCCGAGGAAGTTTTGGGCAAGTGTCTCGGCTCCAAACGAAGCAGCATCGTCCTCGCCAGTAAGGTGCGCGGTGTTATGGGAGAGCCGCCGCGGTATGGCGGGCTGTCTCGCAAGGCCATCCGAATGGCGATTGACGAGAGCTTGAAGCGCTTACACACCGATTATCTTGATATCTATTACCTGCATCAGCCCGACTACGACACACCCATTGAGGAAACTCTGGAGGCAATGCAAGGTCTTTATAAGGAGGGAAAAGTTCGTTATATCGGATGTTCGAACTATGCCGCCTGGCAAATTGGTGAGATCTTTAACATATGTAGGGCGGAAAATATCGCCCAGCCGTGGATATCTCAACCCATGTATAATCTGCTCGCTCGCGGTATTGAGCAGGAGTATCTTGCCTTTGCTCGCAGATATGAAGTTAGTTGTATTTGCTACAACCCATTGGCCGGTGGCCTATTGACCGGGAAGCATGATCTAAGCCGGGGGCCGCTGCCGGGGACGCGGTTTGATGGTAATGAAAACTACCAACGCCGCTACTGGCGCCCTGAGTACTTCGAGGCGGTAAACGAGCTCAGTAAATTGGCCCAGCAGTGCGGCCGGAGTCTCCCGGAACTCGCTTTCTCTTGGATCACTCACCAGCCTGGAGTGGATGCGGTCCTTGTCGGCGCTTCGAGCCTCAAGCAATTGCAGGAAAACGTCGACGCCGCCGGAAGCCCCGCGTTGCCCCCGGAAGTGTTGGAAGCCTGCGACACGATCTGGAGCACGCTTCGCGGTCCGACGCCGGTCTACAACCGCTAATCCTCGATTGCGCACTGTCGACCCGTCAGGTTTTAGCTACTCATTTATCGGCGGCCCATTGGGAAGGTGCAGTGGTAAGGTAGAAACGTGCCCTGCGAGGGCATGATTCCCGCAGCACGAAAAGACTGGAATTGTGCCGAAGAAACTCGGCGCATCGAAGACTGCAGGACGATGAGACGAGTTCCCCGTACTGACTCAATACCGACAAATCGCGCCTGGGCGGCGGAAAAGGAGGGTAGTGAAATGAAATGGCAAAACCGGAATCTTTGGTTTGTTCTGGCCTTCTGTTTTGTCGCCTTCCACATGCTCAACCCTGCCCGGGCTCTCGCGGAAGACACCTGGGAGAACGTTGAGCGCATCGTCGCCATTGGTGACGTGCATGGCGACTACGAACCCCTCGTAACCCTGCTGCGGCAGAGCGGCCTGATCGACAAGAACGAGGACTGGACTGGCGGCGCCACCCACCTGGTGCAGACCGGCGACATCCCCGACCGCGGGCCGGATACGCGTAAGATTATGGACCTGCTTATGAAGCTCGAAAAGCAGGCCCGCAAGAGCGGCGGTTTCGTGCATGCGCTGATTGGAAACCACGACGCCATGAACGTGTACGGGGACCTCCGCTATATTCATCCCGGGGAGTTCGCCGCTTTCCAGACACCGAAGTCGGAGCGCGTGCGCGACCGGGCCTATCAGGAACACGTCCAGCAGATCAAAGACGCCAAACCTCGCGAGGAGTGGCCGGACTTTGAGGGCGCCGATCGCGCGCAATGGGAAGGCGGCCACCCGCTCGGCTACTTCGAGCATCGCGAAGCTTTCGGCCCTAATGGCAAGTACGGTAATTGGATCAGAGGTCACAACGTAATCATAAAGATCAACGATATATTGTTCCTGCACGGCGGAATTGGGCCATCCTATGCCGCTTCCAGTGTTCGCGAAATCAACAAAAATGCGGACGAGGTGTTTCGCGATTTCAACCGCTTGAAAGGCGGATTGCTCGTCGACTCGGAAGGCCCTTTGTGGTATCGAGGCCTTGCCAATAATGACGAGCCAACCGAGAAAGCGCACCTGGAAACCGTCCTCAAGAATTACGCCGCCGGGCACATCGTTATCGGCCACACGCCGACGGCCGGCGCGGTGCTGCCGCGTTTCGACGGACGAGTCATCATGATTGACGTCGGCCTGTCGGCGGCTTACGGCGGTCGGCAGGCTTGTCTGTTGATCGAGGGTGGCAAATTTTATGCCCTGCACCGGGGCGAGAAACTTCCGCTGCCGTTTGAGCCGGGCCCAGCCCTCGTCGAGTATCTCGAGAAGGCCGCGGCGCTCGACCCACAGCCGTCGCCCCTGCTTCCCCTCATCGATAGTGTCAAGGAGCAACAGCTACCGGCCGCGGCCAGCAATTAGGTTGGTTAGAATCCGCGCCGGCGGGGCTGAGCGCTAGGCGGACGCGGCGGGGAATCGTCCCGAGCGGGATGCTCTCCGCGGCGATCGATTTCGCTGATCGATTTCGCTGAGAAGCCCGGGCCCGCTGGCGGGGCTTTCGCCCACGCTCGGCCGGCAGTTCGCGATAAGCGTGTCCCGGTGGCATCTGCATGGTGAGCGCGAAGAACGCCTTTGCTATCGGCCGGTATTTGTTGAGACAGTATGGGTCTTATGAGATGTCGATTTTGCTCCCAAGGGCTCAGATGGATTGCAATGGCAGTGCTCGCGATTTGCGCGGGAGTCTGCCATGCCGCCGAGCCAGTGAAAGTCTTGATCGCTTATGTTTCACAGACCGGGCATACCGAAAAGATGGCTCGGGCCGCGGCCGAGGGCGTACGGCAAGCCGACGCCGAGGCCGTGCTGCGCCGCATTACCGAAGTCACTAAACAGGATCTCGAGCAAGCCGATGGCATTATGCTCGGCTCGCCGGTCCATATGGGGGACGTTGCGGCTGAGATGCGCACCGCGCTGGTCGCCTGGAGCGGTGGTGAGTACGGCTTCTGGAGCAGTAGGGCGCTGCAGGACAAGGTTGGTGCGGTCTTCGCCACCGGCGGAGCGCCCTCCAACGGCAAGGAGTTCACGATGATCAGCATGGCGCTGGGGCTTCTGCAGTACGGCGTCGTGCTCGTGACTCCCTACGGCGGCGTCGGCGCTTCCGCGACGACGGGCATTCCGGAAATGGAGAAGGGCGTCGACGAGCGAGAGCCGACCGAAGCCCGCGAGTTGGGTAA
>JBBDWJ010000027.1:0-9017 GCA_040902925.1 Bryobacterales bacterium
CCCCCCCACAGCAGTTGCTCGGCCAGCGTGTCTCCACCGACGCCATCGAGCCTGTGTTCCGCCTCGCCCGCGAGCATTTTTTTCGCGAGCGCGGTTTGGCGATAGAGCCCCGCCGTGGTTGCGTTGGCGACGCCTCCGTAGCGCGCGAGCAACTCGACCATCTTCCAATCGCGCTGGCTGTAAGCCTGAAAAACGGGGTCGCCGCTGGCCGCGACCCGGCCGTTCGGATCGGCGCCGCGCTTTAGCAGCATCTCGGCCATGGCGTATTTGCCCGCCCCGGCGCAGTGCCACAGCGGCATACCCCAACTGAACTCGACGTCGTCGCCTTCTCCGCAGCGCATGCGTTCGTCGGGGTCGAACCCGAAATCCAGCAGCAGCTCAAGGATGTCTGGACGGTCGTGACTGACGGCGATTCGAAGCAGCCCACCGGAATCCAATATCGGATTCACCAACACGCCTTCAGCATGCCGTGCGCGAAGCCAATCGGCATCGCCGATCGCAACTGCCGTGCGGGCCGTCAACTCGACGCCCCGCTGCCGCATCGCCGATGCCATGGCGGCGAAATTTTGCGGGCTTACGTCCCACCACGCGTGTGCCGCCACTTCGAGTGGAGTGAGATCGTTTGGGCCGCGCGCTGCCGCGTTGGCGCCATGATCGAGCAGCCATTCGACGACCTGCTGGTTGAGCCGGTTCGCGGCCACGTGCAGGGGAGTCCACCCTTCGGCGTTTTCTGAATGGATCAGCGCAGGATCTGTTCGCAGCATCGCGATCGCCTGTTCGTGTTCACCGGATGCGATGGCCCGCAGCAGTTCGTCGGGCGCGAGCCCGCTCGGCTGTCCGCTTTTCTGCTGCCGCCTGCGTTGCTCGATCTCTTGGATGATCGCGACGATTTCGTCATAGCCGCGTTCGGTGGCGATGGTCAACGCGCTGGTGGCGTCGCGGTGAGGATAGACGCCTTCGCGGGCGTTGGCGCCGTGTTCCATCAAGACACGCACCATCTCGGGCGCGCGATTGAGAACCGCGTAGTGCAACACGTTGTGATTGTCGATGCCGACACGCGCAAGCTCGGGCCGAGTCTTGAGCAGAGCCCTTACTTGGTCGAGCTTTCCGGCGCGCACCGCCGCGGCGAGGCGCTTTATCGTGACGCCGTCTACATAGGCCTTGAGCTTGGGCCAACTGCCGAAGCCATACGAGCGGGCGAGTACGAGCTGCGCATCGTGCAGAGCAAACGCCGCACGGTCCACATCGCGATAGTGTGCGTTCACCTCGACGAGGGCCGCGTCTTGGCCGGCGAGGAAAGCCGCGAGCAGTTCCTTGGCTTGTCGCCGCAGTTGATCGAGGTTAGGCCGCGCCGGGAGCGTCCGCGTGAGGGGAGTTGGAGGCAGGGGCATGACAAACTCCTTTCCTGGGCGACGCTATATACGTCAGCCGCTGCGCCCGGTGTCCGCGTGCACGGGCAGAAAGAAGTTCATCGAGAACGAGAAAGAAAAGACCGACTCAGGTGGACGCTGTCCTTCCCGCGGACACGGCGGCGCCCCGATTGCGCCAAGCGCCAGAATAACATGGTTGGTTCGCTGGGGAAAACTTGTGGCTAGATCTGCCTGGCCGGCTCGACATCAGGGCCTTCGAGGGGACGCCCTAAATCAAGCTGCGAAAAATGCGAAACGGGGGTGGAGCGCCCCCGTTTCATGATTTCCTGATCCGGCGTGTGCCGATTCTTAGGGCGACGTTTTGACGCCGACGGCCTTCTGTTCGTCTGCCATGGAAGGCTCGATCCCCGGCCCGCGTTTCATGACGCCGTTTCCGCTCAGAACGCTGGCGCACTCCGCCATCGTTGCCGTGTTCTCCGCGGGAAGGCGCCTGGTCCTCATCATCTCGTCGAGATAGTGCTCGATGCCATATTGCGCCGCGTAGAGGCAGGGCGTGCTGTAAATGACGATCGAGGCGCCGGCGTCCTCGAGTTCGTCAAATCGCCAATTCGGCGACTTGCCTCCATGTAGCTGGTTGACCATGATCGGAACCGCCACTTTGGACCGCAGTTTGGAAATGGTCTCCAGGTCCCGGATCGCCTCGACCATGACGCCATCGGCGCCCGCCTCGACGTAGCAGATGGCGCGTTCGATCGCTTCACCGGGGTCGCCGGCGTCGGTGCGCGCGATCACAAAAATGTTCCAGCGCGTCTCGAGAACTTTTCCGAGCTTCGTCAGGTATTCGTTGACCGGCAGGATTTCTTTGCCTTCGAAATGGCCGCAGCGCCGCGGCCGCTTCTGGTCTTCCATCATGACCGCCGACAAGCCGTTCGATTCGAGGACGCGAACGGTGTTGGACGCCACGACTTCATCGCCAAAGCCGTCATCAATGTCGACCAGGATGTGGGAGCTGGGCAGGGCGTGGCGGATCTTGGTGCCGAAGTCGGTGATGTCGCGCCAGTTCACGTAGCCAACGTCCGCGAGTCCATAGGCGCTGGCTGCGAAGCTGTAGCCACTGCAAAAGACGCCTTCGAATCGCTTGGCGGCGATCTGCGCCGAGAAGACGTCGTAGACGCCGATCAGCGGCAGAATCTTTCTCTGCTGTATCCGCTGCCGGAATTGAATGCCCGCATTCGGGCCTGTCCAGTACATGAAGCGTCTCCTTCGCTTGATCCGCTAATCTTAGGCACTCGCAGTCAAACGAAAAGCGGCTTGTCCCGGCTTCCGTTTCGGATCGAAGTGCCTGCATACCTTCGTCGACTTTGGGGGCAAGAGTCGCCACGTCCGCGCTTTCGATGCGCAGATTGCTACAGCCCGCCGCGACGCACTTGTTTTCCCTGCGCATGCCCGGTCCAGCGGAGGCAAGCCCGGGCAAAGCCAGAAAACAGAGCACGGCTGGTCAATACCTGCGACGCCTCTCAAACCAGTCAGCGCGCAGTGGCAGACGAGTGAGGCAAGCAGGGTTCCACAACCGGGCGCGCCAGTGATACAGCCGGCCGCAGGCGCTAAAGTGCAGGAATCAAGGGGTTTCAAAGCCCAGCCGGGATGAGGAAGCTACGAGGTCAAGCGGCCGGGCCGCGGAGGTACTTGATGAACGCATCGCTAAACCCTGATGCTCGCATCAGTCCCGCCAGGGGCAGGGGGGCTCTGAGCGGGCACAGTGGCCGTGTTCAGATTCCTCTAATCCAGGTCTGAGCTTGTTGCTTCAGAGCGACCAGATGAAGATGCTCCAGACGGCGGTATAGTTATCTTGTGAGAGTCAAGACATCGATCACATTGCCGGAAGATCTCTTGTCGCGCTCAGACCGAGTGGTCGGGAATCGCTCAGCTCTACTCGATCGTGCCGCCGAGGCCTACCTCTCTCGTCTCGAACTAGAGCGGCGAGAGCGCCGCGACCTTGAGATCATCGACCGCAACGCGGCGCGATTGAACCGTGAGGCGCGGGATACTCTGGAATATCAGCAACTGCCGTGAAGCGGGGCGAGATCCGCCTCGTGCGCGAGCCGGGGAAATTGAGGGGCTCCGCTTTCAAAGCGCGGATGTCCCGATGGTATCGTTGGCGGTGCTGAGCAAAAGCTGTGGAGGTCTGCCCGAAACACAAGCGGGCTCGCGATGGCTGCTGATGCTACTTCGTGGCAAATTGGGCCGGTCTATTTCCCGCCAGTGGCCCTGGTGCTTCCGATTCTTGCGGCGCTAATTGTATTGGGACTTGGCAAGGTTTGTACTCGCTACCGCGTGGCAAGCGTCATTACGTTTCTTGTTCCGATAGCAATAGGCGTTGTTTGTGCGGTTGACGGGCTGACTGCGCCAAGCAGTTACGCCGCCGATTATGCCTTTTTAGCCGCTTGGGCTTTCTCGGTGATTACAGCTTCGGGATCCGTACCTCTCCTGCCCCTCCGTGTCTCCCGTCGTGCCGGCGTGCTTGGAATCATTGCCGCTATCCTTATCCTTGTTAGCTTTTACGCTACCTTCTTTGCAGGATACAGCCTCGGCATGTACGACTGGTGGGGCGATCAATTGGTTCCCATTTTCCCCGTTGATCCGCGCTGAGCCCCAGTCGCAAGGATGTGGTTTCGATGCGCCTTACACCTCGTCCGGGATCACATACGGCGGTCGCCCCGACCGTTTCAGCATGGCGTTTGCTTCCGCGCAATCCTGAAAATGCTCCCCGGCGGAGTCGAACGTCAATTCATGGCCTACCCGATAAGCGATATTTCCCAGGTGGCACATGTTTGTGGAAAGGCTGGTTTCTCGGATCTCGGCGTTGAGCGTGCTGCGGTCATTCGCCCGGATCGCCTCCACCCAGTTGGCGTAGTGGTCGATGGTTGGCAGGGGCTCGACGGGCGGCTCGGGCTGCTTGTTGCGGCCGAGAGTGATCTGGAGATCGTCGTCGGTCAAATGCATGTGTCCCTTGGACCCGAAGAAGTCCCATGACATCGGTTCGGCTGTGTAGAGGCCCCGGATTTCGCCGATGATGGCGGTTCCGTCGGGGTACTCCCAGCGCACGTTCTGGGTGTTCGGGGTTTGGGCTTGATCTTTGTAGCCGTAGCGGCCTCCCCAGGAACTGACTCGCGCCGGCAGCTCTTTACGCATCCCCCAACGCGAAATATCGACGAGGTGAATGCCGTTGTTGCCCAGCTCGCCGTTGCCGAAATCCCAGAACCAATGCCAGTTGTAGTGAACCAGGTTGGCGTGATACGGCTGCATCGGAGCCGGCCCCAGCCAGAGGTCCCAGTTGAGCCAGTTTGGCGGCGCCTCTTCCGGTTTGAAGCCGATCGAATCGCGGTTGCCCGGAAACGTCCATTTGGCCAGGTAAAGATCGCCGATCGCGCCTTCGTGCAGAAGCTGAATGGCGCGCCGGAATCGGCCCCAGGAGCGGCGCTGCGTGCCTCCTTGGACAATGCGGTTGTACTTGCGGGCGGCGGCGACGAGCTGATGGCCTTCGAAAATGTCGTGCGAGACAGGCTTTTCGCAGTAGACATGCTTGCCGGCTTGCATCGCCCAGATAGCGGTGAGCGTGTGCCAATGATTGGTGGTCGCGACGATGACCGCATCGATGGTGTTGTCCTCGAACACGCGGCGCATGTCGGATTCCGCCTTCGGGCTGTTGCCGTTGTTTTGGCGGATCCAGCCGGCGGCTTGTTCGGTGCGGTTGCCGTCGGGGTCGACCACGGCGCCGATTTGGAGGCCGGGCACTTTGGAGAATTCCTTCATCAAGGCCGTGCCGCGCCCGCCCATTCCGATGATGGCGACGCGAACGGGTTTTTCTTGCGCGCTGGCTAAGGCCGCGCCGGCTGCGGCGGTGGCGGTGGTGGTTAAAAATTGACGTCGGTTCACGTTGGTCATGGTAGCAAAGCGAGTCGGCGGGTTGCTGCGGTCCAAAGGACGCGGTTGGTAAAACCGGGAACGCCCTGGCGAGGTTGGTGCGGGGAGAGAGCCAACACGCTTTGGAGGTTCCTCCCGGTCCGCCCGTTGGCGGTTATACTTTCGAGGAGACAGCCCCGGTTCGCCAAGACGGTTCAGGAACGCAACAGCATGACAGGCCGGACCATTTCCCACTACCGCATCGTCGAGAAACTCGGCGAGGGCGGCATGGGCGTGGTTTATAAAGCCGAGGATACCAAGCTGCTTCGGCCGGTCGCGCTGAAGTTTCTTTCGGCCTCGATGTTGGGCAGCGACTCCGACAGGCAGCGATTCCTGCGTGAAGCGCAGGCGTGCGCCATGCTCGATCATCCCAACATCGCGGCCGTGCACGAAATCGACGAGGTCGACGGTCAAACGTTCATAGCCATGACGTACGTGGACGGGCCAAGCCTGGCGGCAAGGATGGCCGATCGAGCGTTCACCGTGGATGAGGCGCTGGACGTGGGCATCCAGATCGCGCAGGGGCTCGGTGAGGCGCATGGCAAGGGCATTATCCACCGCGACATCAAGGGTGCGAACATTCTGCTGACGACCCGGGGGCAGGTCAAGATCACCGATTTCGGGCTGGCCCACCTGACCGGGCGCAGC
This sequence comes from Bryobacterales bacterium, assembly GCA_040902925.1. Lineage (GTDB taxonomy): Bacteria > Acidobacteriota > Terriglobia > Bryobacterales > UBA6623 > JBBDWJ01. The sequence continues at coordinate 5,982 of JBBDWJ010000027.1, forward strand.
AGGCTCACCAAGAGTGGTACGACTCTCGGCACGCCCGCCTACATGTCGCCGGAGCTGGCCTTGGGAAGCACCACTGACCGGCGCTCTGACATCTGGTCGCTCGGAGTTGTGCTGTACGAGATGCTGAGTGGCCGGCTTCCCTTCGACGGCCAGTTTGAGCAGGTGATCGTTTATTCGATCATCAACGAAGATCCCCAGCCGCTATCGGCGTTGCGGAAGGGGCTGCCCGCCGATCTCGACCGCATCGTGCTCAAGGCGCTGGCGAAGCGGCCCGAGGAACGGTATCAACACACCGATGACTTGGCAGTGGATTTGCGGCGTGTGCGCAAGCAACTCGAGCTCTGCGAAAGCTCGGGTGCGCACAGCGCTGAAAGCGGGTCGGCCGTCCGTCCGTCGCTAAGCGCGACCGGCGCCTTTCTGACGGCCACAAGCCCCGCCAACCCGGCCTCGCACTCGCGGCGGCCCACCGTTCCGCTGCTGGTAGCGCTGCTTGTGTTGGCTCTTGGCCTGATCGTGTTCCTGCTGTGGCGGCTGCAGGCCACCTCGGCGGCGGACCCTATCGGTCAACGTTTGCGGCCGGCTTACGAACAGGCGGGCTACACTGCGCCGTGCCCACGTTGCGGCGCGGAGTTCCGTCTTACCACGTGAGCAATCGCCCGAACTCCGGCTCGCCCTGGCGTTCGGGTGGAGTCTAATAGACCAATAGTCGTTCGTGGGGCCCGTCCCATGGGGTTAGTTCCCGCGGGATGCGGCGCTCGTTTTTTGGAGGAACGTGCGACACCTGTCTGAGGCGCGAGTGATGTCGAGAGTGGCGTTGTGGCGGTGGCGCGCCGATTCGGGTGCTCGCCTCACCCTAGCGCTGGCCGTATGGTTCGCCGTTGCCCCCGGCGTGAGCTTCGCGGCGGGCGTGCGCGCGCTGTTCGATCCCGCGTCTCCTGCTACGGGTCCGTTCCCATCGGATGCGCTAGCCGTTCCCGACGCACAGCAAAAAACCGGCCTTCGCATCAACCTGCCGCTGCCTGACTGCGGCGCCGAGCCGAGCGCTTGCGCGGAACTGGAGAGCTTGAATCAACTCGACGGCTTCAGTCTGAAGCCGCGCGCCTCGGTGCGCTTTTCCGGCGCCGTGGATTTGCACTCGGTCGAGAAGGGAGTGTATTTCGTTTGGCTCGAAAACATCACGCGCGAGGAACAAGGCTTGCGGCCCCAGGGGCATACTACGCAGATCAACCAACTGTTGTACGACCCGCCGACGCTGACGGCCTATTTCAAGCCAAACGAGATTTTCGATCAGCATCGCAGGTACCTGCTGGTCGTGACGAACGAAGTTCGCGATACGGCCGGCGATCCGGTTGAGCCCGACCCGGCGTTCGTCGCGTGCGCAACGCAAGCGAGCGATGAGTATTGCACCCGCCTGGCCGCGGCCCTTGCGACGCTCCCCGATTCCTCCAACGTCGTGGCGGCTTCGGTTTTCAGCACTCTGAGCGCAACAACGTGGCTCGAAAGCGCGCGGCGGCGGCTCGACGAGACGCCCACCGGTTTCCGGCGCGCCGCCGAGACGAACGTGGCTTCGATTCGCAACCTCGTGTCGATTACCTTGCGGCAGCAGACACGCATCGACCCGCCGGAATTCGATGATTTCACCGTGCCGGCACCGGGGTTCTTGCTGCCGAATCTCGATCGCGCGGTCTTTGGGATTTTCGAATCGCCCGATTACTTGACCGCGGACCAGACGATTCCCGTTACGCCCACAGCCGCCGAGACGCCCGAAGCGGAGCAGACCCACGAGGTGTATTTCCATGTGCTGCTGCCCAGAACTCCTGCTCCCGCCGGCGGCTATCCGGTAGCTATTTTCGGCCATGGCCTGGGCGATAACCGCTTCGGCGCCGCGACCATTGTCGGCAACGCTTTGGCGGGTGAAGGATTCGCGGTCGTGGCGATCAACGCGGCCGGCCACGGCGGCGGGCCCTTGGGCGAGATCTCGTTCGCGCGGTTGGGCGCACCCACGACGCAGTTCGCTCTCGGCGGGCGCGGCGTCGACCTGAACGGCGACGGGACGATCGACAGCCGCGAAGGCTGCATCCTGTTCGACTCCGAGCCCATCGGGCTGCGCGACTGTCTCAGGCAGACCGCTGTCGATTTGATGCAGTTGGTGCGATTGATTCGCGAAGGACCCGATTTTGATGGCGCTGGCGGAGTGAGGCTCGATGGAAGCCGCATCTACTACGCCGGACAATCTCTGGGCTCGTTGTACGGGTCGCTGTTGCTTGCCGTCGAGCCCGAAGTTCGTGCGGCGGTGTTGAACGTGGGCGGCGGCTCGGTCATCGACATTGCACGCACCGGCGACGCCTATCGCGGATTCATCGCAGAATATTTGTCGTCGCGCAACCCGCCGTTGGCCACTCCGGGTGAGCCGTTCGTCGATGGCTTTCCGTTGCGGAACCTGGCGCCGGCGGTGAATGAAAATCCCGGGGCACTTGCCATTCAAGAAGTGCTCGAGCGGGCTGAATGGCGGCAGATGCCGGGCGATCCGATCGCCTATGCGCCTCATTTCGAGCGCTCGGTGTTGCCCGGCGTGGCGGCCAAAAACATTCTCTTTCAAGTCGCGCGCGGCGATATGACGGTACCGAATCCACAGAGCGCCGCGTTGATCTCGGCGGCCGGGCCAGGCGCGAGAACGCAGCTTTACCGGCATGATTTAGCGCGGCAGGCTGTTCCGAGCCTTCGCGAGAATCCGCACGCTTACCTGGTCGAAATCGAAAGCCTGGCGGGCCCTTCGGCCGCCGTTGCGCGGGCCGCGCAGCAACAGATTGCGGGTTATTTTGTGACCGACGGCGTCGTGATCCGCAACGCCAATGTGCTCGTGCAGGGTTTCTTTGCGTTTCCCGTTTTCGAAACGCCTGCCGTGCTGCCCGACAGCCTGGTTGGCGATTCACCGGCCGTTATGGTCTCGGCGGCGAGCTACCAGACGGTTCTCACGCCCGATAGCATCGCGAGCGTGTTCGGAGTTCGGATGGCCGCCGAACTCGGTTCCGCGCA
>JBBDWJ010000028.1:0-9017 GCA_040902925.1 Bryobacterales bacterium
CTTTTCCTCACCCCACCGCGCAACCGATTTCTCCATCAACCTCCCAATCCAGTTCCAACGCTCCCCTCGAAGATCGCCTGCCCGGGCAATATCCCGGGACCCATCAGTTCGCCCTGCGGCACCTTTCAGAATTTTAAGTGGGAAAGTAGTTAGGCGGCTTGAGTATGCCGATCATTCCTTGTCCGTACGGCCAGATCGACGACGCAATCCAGAACACAAAGTAGCAACAGCATTTGGTCGACCGATTTTCGATAGTTGGTTTGATCCAGCAAGCGATAGAGCTGCGTTGCCGACGTGCCCAGGCGGCGGATAATTTCGCGTTTTGACAGCGCGCTTTGGTCCACGCGCTTTTGCGCCTCGATGGTGAGCTTGTACAAAAGCGCGTCTCTTACGTACGAGGGGTCCTGGTTGTATTCCAGAACTTGCTCGATGTGAACGGCGCCACTTTTGCCCGACTCCAGCACGTAGGTGACCGCTTCGCGGCTCAGTTCCTGGTCGACTAGCACTCGACGGATCAGATCCCCGGCTTTGGGGCGCGGCTCCAATTTAGAGTGGGGGAACAGCAGTGTCCGGCCCGAGATCTTGATCTCCAAAACCTTCTTTCGATTATTGTTCTTCACCGATCGAATCTTCATAGCAAGCCCTCGGATTCGAGATCCTCAATCAGGTTGAGCACTCTCCGCGATGCCTTGCCTTTCATCGGCAGCCGATTGTCGAGATCCCATTTCACGACAAGCCTTCCATTGCGATAGACATGCACGTGACGGGGAGCATGGTCGCCTTTCCATGTAAGGAAGATATAGCCGCCGCGGCGGATCTTCGGCACAATTAGATGTTACCTTGTGAGGTAACAGATATCAATTGGAGAACGGACGCGAAGTACCGGCGCCCGGCGCTGCCTGGCAGGCCTCACGCGACGCCATGAGGAACAAAGAGCGGACAACTCGTCCCAGGGGACGCGCGGATTGGCGAATGAATGTCCCGCCCTCGAGGAATTCAGAGCGTAGAGCGCTGAGTGTCGCGCTGTCGATTGGCCTGCTGCTGGGGAAGCAAAAAGGAATGAGGCTATTGCGAGGAAGCTTCGTCCATGACGACGGTGAATTTCTTGCGCTGCTGGTCGTTGAGCAGCTCGAGAATGCGCTGCTTGGCCTCGAGCTTCAACTGCCGGGTCTGGGTCATTAGATCGGCTTCGCGCATGATGCAGTGATCGAGGATCTCTTCCACCTGCGAAGTCTGAGCCTCGCTGAGGACCAGCTCTTCGCGAAGATGTTGTGCAACCAACCCCGGCTGCGCGTGCAGGTCGATGCGCGCTGTACCGGCCTCGGCCGTCTGCTGGTGATAGATACGCAGCGCCACGGCTCCCGAGACGAATCCGCCGAGGAAGACCGCCACCAGGACGGCAAACGCTTTGCTTTTGGAGGGTTCCATAGCCGCTGTCTTCAAGTCCGCTTAGTCTCCGGAAGCCACCACGACCGCCAGCATCGAGTCGCGATTCTGTTCCAGATTGTTGCCCAGCCGGACCCGATAGTAGTCAGAGGCGGGCTGGTCCGTCAACACAGCCTCAGCCAGCCGCCGGCCAATTTCTTCGGAAGGATTGCTGAAACTCACCACGTAAGACCCGACCAAGGCCAGCCAGACCAGCGAGCCAAAGGCCAGGCGGCGCACAAACATCGGTTGCAGGAAGAAAGCCCAAAACGGCTCTACCTGTTCCCGGTCGATGTGCTGCAGCACGCGGGCGTAAAAGCCCGGCTCGGGGCCTTGCGGTTCGCCCTCGGGCGCCCGAAACTCCACCAGCCACGATGACGTGCGGCGAAATAGCTCGAGCTGTTCGGCGGCCTCCGGGTGCCGCGCCAAGTGCGCTTCCAAGTCGGCCTTCCGGGTCCGGCTCAGATTTCCGGAGAGATAATCTTCGAGGATGTCCCGCAGAAACGCATCCATGTCAATTCCCCAGGCCGTGCTTCTCGCTTCCGGATCTCCGCCCGGTACGCGCCCACATCATGCAACCCTACGATCGAGCTTCGCGGCGGCTTTGACCAGCTTCTGCCGAGCTCGGAACAATTTTACCTTAATCGTATTCTCGTTGAGTCCAGTGGCCTCGGCCAGCTCCTCGACGGTGCGGCCCTCGACCTCTTTCTGGATCAGCAACATGCGTTCTTCTTCGGACACCTTGGAGAGCAGCTTCATCAGGTAGTCGCGGCGCTCCAGCCGGGTATCCACCGGGGGCCGCTTTTCGGCGGCGATTTCGGAATTCTCCATCGTCCGCGCATCTTCTTCGCCCAGGTCGCTCTCATAGACCAGCCTGCGGACCTTTTGCTTGCGCAGGTAATCGTAGCACTCGTTGACCGTGATTTTATACATCCACGTGATCAGCGAGGAGCGGAAGTCAAAGCCCTTGATCGACAGGTAGACCTTGGCGAAAACCTGCTGGGCAATGTCCTCGGCGTCATTGCGGTTGCGGACGATGCCATAGATGATCGAGAAGACCTTGGACTGATGGCGTTCGACGATCTGCTGGAACGCCGCCTGGTCTCCCTGTTGGCATCGGCGGATGATTTCCGCTTCGGGGCTGTTTTTGAATCCCACCTTGACGCTGCCGGCCTGAGCCCCAGAGTCGACCGGCAGAGTGGCAGTTAATAGGTTGCCCACGCCTAATTCGACGCAGTGGTAGCCGGCCGGGTTCCAACTCTTTAAAACGAAATAGCCTGCATGGGCCGGTCAGGGATGACCCGATCGGCGTCGGACGGGGTCACGCACCGCGGCGGAGCCCTCGCGCGGACCTCCCGAACTATCGTAATCTATTCAAACAAAAAGATTTAGTCAATCAGCGGGCTCTTGGCCGGAGCGAAACGCCCTAAAGGAAAGACACCGTTCCCGCCGAAAAAGACGGTCATAAAGTTAACTTCCAGGGCGCCCGGTACTCCTTCTTCAAATACGTCGCAGCCTCTGGGTTCGGGGTCGTTTCTGTCTGGGGGTTCCATTCCACCCGCTGGCGGCTGCGCAACGCCACGTTGGCGAGCAGGCAGGTCGCCGTCGAGCGGTGCCCGATTTCGATGTCGCTGATCGGTTTTTCGCGGGTCCGCATCGAGCTGACGAAGTCCACCCAATGGGCCTCGAGCGAATTATTGCCCGACGACCCTCTCTCGCCACGGACCTGCGCGATCTGGTCGCGCGAACCCTCGGGGCTCTCCATTTCGGGCAGAATTTCCCAGCGGCTGCGGTCCACAAACAGCGTGCCCTTGGTGCCGTGGAAGGTGATTCCGTAACCCTGGCTGAACATCGACTGCGCGTTGACGATGCGGTTCTCATAGACGCAGATGAATTTCGGGAACTCGTAGGTCGCCTGGATGACGTCGGGCGTTTCGCGATTGTCCTGGATGGCGAATTTGCCTCCCGACGTGGTGACGACCTGCGGACCGTCCACCTCCATGGCCCACAGAACGATGTCGAGCAGGTGGACGCCCCAGTCGGTCATCATGCCGCCGGCGTAGTCCCAGAACCAGCGAAAGTGCGAAAACGCGCGCGGGTCGACGCCGAAGCGGTTCTTGTTGAACGGTCGCTCGGCGGCCGGACCGAGCCACATGTCCCAGTCGAGGTCGGCGGGCGGGGCGCTGTCGGGCGGATTGCCGATGCCGTCGGGAAACTGGTTGCCGTAATTCCACGTGCGGACAAAGGTCACCTGCCCGATTTTGCCGTCCTGGATCATCTTGACCACCTTTTGGAAGTGGTCGCCAGACCGTTGCATCGTGCCGACCTGCACCACACGGTTGTATTTGCGTGCGGCCTCGACCATCATGCGCCCCTCGTCAACGGTGACCGAGATGGGTTTTTCGACGTAGACGTCTTTGCCGGCTTTACAGGCCTCGACCGTCATATAGGCATGCCAATGGTCAGGCGTGGCGATGCCGACGGCATCAATGTCATCGGCGGCGATCAGCTCGCGGAAGTCGCGGTAGACCCGCGCGCCGGGAGCCAGTTCCTGGGCCTGTTTGAGGTTCGGCTCGTAGACGTCGCTGATAGCGACGACGTCGATCTCGCCGCTGCGCAACGCCGCTCGCAGATTCGAGCGGCCCTGGCGGCCCATGCCAATGAAGCCGACGCGGAATTTCTTGCCGCCGGATGAGGCCTGGGGTGCGGCGCTGGCCGCTACCGCGCTGGACATCACCGCGCTGGACATCACCGCGCCGGATAGAGCGGCAGCTCCAGCGGCGCCGGGAAGGGTGGCAGCGGCTCCGCCTGCGACCGACTGCAGAAACGTTCTGCGCTTCAACTTCGGGTCATTCATGGATTCCTCCTCGGACAGCCCATCCGCGGTCTTCCTGAGCCCGGAGGGCGGCATGCCTGTAGCCCAAGGCGTAAGCCCGGGCTAGGACCGGCTTCGCCGGTCCCCCTTTGCCTTTTGCCTTTTGCACTTTGCCTTTTGCCTTGTCTTTGCTTCGCCGCCGATCGAAATGGCCAAACTCGAGTCCCAGGGCATGCGCCCCGGGCTGCGGGCATGCCGCCCTCCGGGCTAAGAAGAACTCACCCGGCGTCTTCGACCGGCAAATCAACGCGATCGTCAAGCTCTTCGAGCAGTTGCACGACTAGCGCCTTTTGGCCGAACTCAAAGTCGCTATTGGCGGGGTTGGGATCGTGCGCGGCGATCCAAACCTTAAGCGTCTCAATGACCGGCCGCGCCACGGCCTCGGCCGCGCCTGGCTCAAAACGAAGCGGAATTTCCGCATCGGTAATGGTTTCCGTCAGCAATTCTGAAAACTTCACGGCGTTTTCTCGTAGTTCGTCGGCGCGCGCGCGTCGGAAGGCCAATGATAGCAAGGAGCAGTGCGCGGCTGCGATACACGGCCGGAGCCTGAATCGCAGGGACTGGACCGAACGTGGGGTGCGTCAAATGTCCACTCGGACGGCCTTTGTCTTTTCATCCCAAACCGGACTTCGGGCTGCTCTCCGAGCTAGCGGTTAACATGGAGTTGGGCTACAAGCAGTTGGTAATCTGCTCGCCGCGAGAGTTGGCGCCTTATGAAACCGACGATTGAGATTGATGCTGTGGACGTGGTCCGGCGTATCCGCGATGCCCAGGCAGCGCAGTTGGCGGATAAGTCCACGACAGAGGTCATGGACTTCTTCAATCGAGCAGGCGCGCGTGTGCGAAAGAGCGGTTCGCGAACCCAAGGCGGCTCCAGCACCCGCAAAGCGGCCAACGAAACGCCGAAGCCACGGGCGCAAAACCGGCGCCGGCGCTGAGCGCGACCACAAAACCGAGCCGCGCGTCAGCAAGCGGTGGCCGCGAACCGCTCCATCCGCCGCTGCTCTACTCATGCCTCAGAGCGACAACCGGATCGACGCGAATAGCCTCGAACGAAGTTGGCTGAGCCCGCCAGTCCTCAAAATCGGGATAGGAGACGCAGCACCCCTGCCCACGCTCGCGGGTGTCGATGTAAAGGATGCGGTCGTTGCGCTCAACCAGCCGAAAGCCCTTGAAGAGAACGGCGCTGGTGACGGTGAAGACGGCGGCGTTGACGCCGATGCCGATGGCGAGGGTTGCGATGGCGGTGAGCGTGAACCCTGGGGTGCGCGACAGGGCGCGAGCAGCGTTGCGCACGTGGACGATTCCGTCTAGCAAGATAGCCTCTCTGACTCTCAGGCTATTTCGGGTTGTTTTCCCTCGTCTAAATGGGCAGCCCGATGATGCCAGGGGTTGTCCTCCTACATAAGGCGGTGCCACGCGCAAGAGAGGTCGCGAAACGCCACAATGAACACAAAAACGTTAGGTGAACGATGGAACAGGCGTGGCCGTGCGTTCGGCGTTCTGGCCTTACCTTCGCTAGGTCCGGCTCACATCCAATGTTCTGGAACTGCGATTAATATTTCCAAAACATTTGATATAATAAATGTTTTGTAGAACGAGTTTATGGCTAGGGGCTCGCAGAATCTCTTTGTGGATGATGACGGCCTATTGACTCCCGACGTTGGGGGCTGGGCGGAGACGAAATATCGCCTTTTGGCCCTCTACGGCGAGTTGTTCTCGACCGGCATGAAGAACAAATGGGATCAGCGAGTCTATCTCGATTTGTACGCAGGGGCCGGCCACAGCCGCATCCAGGGAACAAGAAAATGTCTCAAGGGCTCTCCCATAATCGCGCTGACGGTTGCGCACCCATTCGACAAATACATCTTCTGCGAAGAACGTGAAGATCTGCTTGACGCCTTGAAGGCTCGTGTCAAGCGGCTCGGGACACGAGCCGATGTGGTTTACATCTCTGGCAACTGCGACACTCAAGTCGAGAAGATTTACGGCCAAATACCAAAGGGCTCGTCGACGAACAAGGTACTGAGCCTTTGTCTGGTCGACCCGTTCGACTTCGGGCTCAAATTTGCGACCTTGAGCAGGCTCTCTGCTGTCTTCATCGATTTCGTCGTCCTACTTGCCATTGGCATGGACGCGAATCGCAACTATGAACATTACGTTGAGGGCAGTTCCAAGAAGATTGACGAGACACTCGGGAACAAGGAATGGCGCGAACGTTGGAAGGCGGTTGGTATCAGGAGAAAGGACTTCAGGCCGTTCCTGGCGGGTGAGTTCAGCAAAAGCATGGAATCCCTCGGTTACCTCAAGAAGCCGCTGGATCGCATGAAACAGGTGCGGTCGTTCGATAAAAACTTGCCGCTTTATTACCTTGCGCTGTTCTCGCGGAACGAAACGGCCTTCCGCTTCTGGGATGACGTGCTCAAATACAGCACCGACCAGAAAACATTTTGGAAACTCTGAATGTCACTGCTTTCAAAAATCGAGTGGACGGATGCGACATGGAACCCAGTTCGCGGCTGCACGAAGATCAGTCCCGGCTGCAAACACTGCTACGCAGAGAGATTTGCGGAGCGTTTCCGCGGAGTGAAAGGTCATCCCTTCGAGCAAGGCTTCGACCCACGTCTCGTTCCGACCAAGCTTGGCGAGCCTCTGCGCTGGAGTGCGCCAAAGATGATATTCGTCAACTCCATGAGTGATTTGTTCCACGAGGCCGTGCCGCTTTCGTATATCGAGAAGGTGGTTGCGACGATGCAGATTGCGAACTGGCACACCTATCAAGTGCTCACGAAGCGCTCTGAGCGTCTGCGAGACCTGCTTTGCGGGCCGCTTCGGCAAGCCGCAAATCATGCCCACATATGGTGGGGAGTATCAGTGGAGGACCGTGAGTACGGTCTTCCACGAATCGTCGACTTGCAATCGACGCCAGCCGCTGTGCGCTTCCTCTCTGTCGAACCGCTACTGGAAGATGTCGGAGAGCTACCGCTCGATGGCATCTCTTGGGTCATTGTCGGCGGCGAAAGCGGACCAGGCGCACGGCCGATGAAAGAGGAGTGGGTCCTTTCCATTCGGAAACAGTGCACGGCCGCCAAAATTCCGTTCTTTTTTAAACAGTGGGGCGGTACGCGCAAGAAGGCGGCAGGCAGAACGCTCCGGGGCAAGACTCACGATGAGCTTCCCGCACGCGTGCAAAACCCAACGCTGCCAACACGACTGCGCCTCAAACAAGCGCTCGAAATCGAGAATTCTGCCCTCGTGCAGTTGGTCTAGGCGATAAGGAGCTCAGCAACACGGGATTCACAGCCTACATGCACGTCAGGCTGGAAGGCCGACATTCTGCTCGCGGGCCAGATCGGCTGCGTAGGCTAGCGCCGCTTAGATCGCCTCGGGGGTAAGGGAGGGGTATTCGTCCTTTGGCAATCGCGCGGCGTGATTGTCCTACACGTCTGCAACCGGAATACGTGTGCCGACGATCCAAGCGGCACCATGCATCACGTTCGGATCCACCGAAATGTAGACGCGGCAGTTCATAGTTTACCCTTCGATTCGCTGCTCCCACGATGCACCAAAGAACCCGACTTGGGTGCGACCTAGGAATCTGGTGCTGCTGCTGGAAACTCAAACGCTACCCCCAGCATCAAGGGCGGCCATTCCGGCCCCGCGGTGCTATTTGAATAAGTCCCATAGATTGAGAGGAGCCTGGTCATGCCACGCTTGGGCGAAGACGATGCTTGCATGTCGTTGCGGATTCCTGTCGAGGAGAGAATCCTCCTCCAACGGGCCGCGGCGCTATTGAACACCGACTTGACGGCCTTTGTCCGCCAACACAGCGTGAGCGCCGCGCGAGCGGTGATTCGGGAGGCGGAGCACCTGGCGCTTTCCTAGCGAGACAGCCTGCGCGTGCTGGCCTCGCTGGAGAACCCGCCCAAGCCCAACTCGAGACTGCAGGCCGCAGCCAACGCGCTGCGGAAGCGAAAATGAGCTCCCCTCAGATCCTGGCCGGAGAGCGGGCTATCCGAAACACTACCGCCTTCCTCGGCCCGGTCGCGAGTTCGATCCGCCCAGCGTTGACACCAACTCCCGCCTCGGCTACCCTGCGCATTGCCGCCTGCACTGCGGCACTTCCGAGGTTGCGGATTTTTCTTCGTTTCAGGGAGCTTGACCTTTCATGAATCGGGGCAGACTTTTTGCGGCTAGCTGTTTGGCGCTGGTTACCACTTCGATGGTGTTTTCCATTCGCGCCGACATTCTCGATGCTCTTGGCGCCGACTTCCATCTCTCTCGCACCGAAACCGGCGTTCTGCTGAGCCCGGCGTTTTTGGGGTTTACGATTTCGGTTTTGATTGGCGGGTCGCTGGTCGATTTTTTCGGCATGCGGCGGCTGCTGATGCTTTCCGGCTGGGGATACGTGTTTGCCATCGCGGCGATCATTTTTGCGCCGATGCCCGACGCCCCCGTCGTCCCCTACTACCACGACACCGGGTTCATGATTCTTTACGTCGCGATGTTGGCGCTGGGGCTTTCGCAGGGGCTCGTCGAGGGGGTCATCAATCCCCTTTGCTCCACTCTCTATCCGCATGAGAAAACGCACCGCATGAACGTGCTGCACGCTTGGTGGCCGGGCGGGTTGATCATCGGCGGACTGATTGCCGTGGCGATCACGCGGCTGATGGGGCTGGGCGCGGCGGGCGTTGCCGCCTCCGACGCCACGCTCGGC
>JBBDWJ010000029.1:0-8990 GCA_040902925.1 Bryobacterales bacterium
AAAAACGGTTATTGTCCCCCTGCCACTACTGGTACTCGTGCCGGTCCTCACTCCCGCGTAACCGCCTCATCGGTATTCAAAATCAAGCTCGCCACCGCGGTATACGCCGCCACCTCGCGGGGATCGAGCTTCGCGCTCCGCGCCGCCTCACCCTCGCTCAACAGTCCCTTGGCCGACTCGCGGTCTTTCCGGTAAGCATCGCGGAATTTTTGAAACGTCTCGGCGAGCACCGCAAGCTCCAGAGGCCCCGGCGGTCTGCCCGTAACCAACCGGAACCCGTAGGTGACGCGATCACCGCTCGCTTGGCCGCCTTCTTCCATCATGCGCTCGGCCAGCTTGCGGCTCGCTTCGACATAGGTGACATCATTCATCAGCGTCAGCGCCTGCAAAGGAGTATTAGTGCGCGCGCGCTGCACGCGGCAGGTTTCGCGGTCGGCCGCGTCGAACACCATCATCGACGGCGGCGGCACCGTGCGCCTCCAATAGCTATAAAGACTGCGGCGGTAGAGCGCTTCGCCCGAGTCGCGCTGGTACTCGCCGCTCGAAACTTCGCTCCATAAACCCGGCGGCTGATACGGCTTCACCGGCGGCCCGCCCATTTCCTCGTTCAACAGGCCGGCCGCCGCCAGCGCTTGATCGCGAATCGCTTCGGCGGGCAGACGAAACCGCGAGCCGCGGGCCAGCAGCCGGTTTTCCGGATCGCGCTCGACCAGCTCAGGGCGCGTCTTCGACGACTGCCGGTAAGTCGCGCTCAGCAGCATCGTTTTCAGGATGTGCTTGACGTCCCAGCCGCTGTCCATGAACTCGACAGCTAGCCAATCGAGCAGTTCGGGATGCGAAGACCGTTCGCCCTGCGACCCAAAGTCATCGACCGTCTTGACGAGCCCGGTTCCGAAAAGCATCTGCCAGAAGCGATTGACCGTGACCCGCGCCGTTAGCGGATTGGCGCGGTCGACAAGCCATCGCGCCAGGCTCAGTCGATTGTTTTCGCCGCGCGGCCGGCTGTCTTCGCCATGAAAATCGAGCGGCGGCAGCGCTTGCGGCACTCCCGGCTCGACCAGCTCGCCCGGCATGTCGTATGCGCCGCGGCGCAGCAGATGCGTCGGCTTGTCTTCGCTCTCCGCCATCACCATCACGGTCGGGATCGTTTCTTCGAAAAGCCCCCGGCGTTCACGCGCCATGTCGAGCACGGCCCGCGCGCGCTGCACGTCTTTGGGCGCGCTCAAATCGAGATAGGCGTGGCGCAGCTTATGGGACTGGCTTCTCGAGCGCTTCGCCTCATCCATGGCCGCGATTTCGTCCACTCGCTCCGCCACGGCCACGATGCCAACTTCTTCCTCGCTGAGCGCGCGCTGGTAGATCCGCAATTCATCCAGACGGCCCTCGATGCTCGCGCGTCCGCCGCCCGCGCCCACCCGGAACGGCGTCGAATACGGAATCGGCCATTTCAGGTCGTCCCACTCGACGTCGAATTCCCACCGTTCGCCATCCACGTAGATTCGCGTGCCCGCCGCGCTCGGCCGCTCGCCGGTGTAAGTCACCGCGACGTGCTGCCAGCGATTCGCCGGGAGCAATTTTTTCGTCACGACGCGCATGCTCAGGTCCGTATAGCGCATCGTCAACTCGAAGCGCAGCTTGCCGCCGGAGAGAAACAGTCCAACGCCTTGCGGATCTTTGGCGTCTTCCATGCGATTGAGAATCGCGCCGTCCGCCGATTCCGGGAACAGCCAAAACGAAAAACTAAACGGGTCGTTGTAGCTGAACCCGGCCACATCGCCGGCCTCGGCGTAACGGCCCCCGCCCAGCGCAGCCGCGGTGTCGAATCGGCCTTCCGCCAGCTCGACCTTGCGAGGCCCTGGCTCGGCCGCGCCGGGCCGGCCGCCATTCTTGGACGAACCTTTTTTCTTCGCGGGCTTTTTCGGCTCGACGAATTCGAGCTTCTCGCGATCGAACGCAGCGTGATACGCGATGCCGTCGCTCAAGCCCCACTCGACGGGCTTGCCCGAGCGCTTCAATTCCGCGGCCCATTCCGCCACGCCGGCCTCGATGCCGGCATCGAAGCTCCGCAGGCGCGCCTCGGCGTCCGCGACTTCGCGTTGCAACTCGTCGAGCTTCTGCTGCTGCTCGGCGGTCGGCGCCTGGATCGTCGGCTCGTCGTTTCCGAAGTTGTAGACCAGGCCGCGTTCGGGAATGTTGTCGAAATACGCGAACAGTTGGTAGAACTCGCGCTGCGTCAGAGGATCGTACTTGTGGTCGTGACAGCGCGCGCAGCCCGTTGTGAGTCCAAGCCAAACCGTCGAGGTCGTCGCCACGCGATCGGCGGCGTATTCGGCGAGATACTCTTCCTCGACACTGCCCCCTTCGGCGGTCGTGCGATGGTTGCGGTTGAAGGCGGTGGCGATCTTTTGGTCGCGCGTCGCGTTCGGCAGCATGTCGCCGGCGATCTGCTCGATCGTAAACTCATCGAACGGTTGGTTGCGGTTGAACGCCCGCACCACCCAGTCGCGCCACGGCCACATCGTGCGCACGCCGTCGGTCTGGTAGCCGTTGGTGTCGGAGTATCGCGCCGCATCGAGCCACCACAGCGCCATTTGCTCGCCGTAGTGCGGCGACGAGAGCATCTGGTCGACAACCTTCTCGTAAGCGCCGGGCGAGGCATCCACGACAAAGGCCTCAACGGCAGCGGGCTCGGGCGGCAAACCGGTCAGGTCAAGCGACAAGCGCCGGATCAGCGTCCTGCGTTCGGCTTCCTCGGATGGCTCCAAACCTTCTTTGTCGAGCCGCGCCATCACGAAGCCGTCAATCGCATTGGCGGCCCAATCGGGCCGGCTCACTTCCGGCAGCTCGGGCCGGCTCGGCGCCGTGAACGACCAATGCTGCGACCACGGCGCGCCCGCGGCGACCCACTGCCGCAAAATCTCGATCTCTTTCTCGGGCAGTTTGTCGTGCCCCATGTAGCCGGGCGGCATGCGCCGGACAGGGTCGTTGGTCGTGACGCGTTCCAGCAGCGCGCTGGCCGCCGTATCACCCGGCACGATGGCGAAGCCGCCGCTCGTGAGTTTGGCGAACGCTCCCTCTTTGGTATCCAGGCGGAAACTCGCCTGCCGGGCGTCCGCATCAGGACCGTGGCAGGTAAAGCAGCGTTCCGAAAGAATCGGACGCACCAGACGGTCATAGTCGACCGCAGGGGACGCGGCGGCAGTCGCGGGAACCGTGCCGGGAAGCGCTCCCAGCGCGGTCAATACGAACACCAGCAAAAGGAGGCGGCTGAGTTTCATGGGATCGTTAACAGTTAGAATGCCACGATCAGCCAACCACACGCTAGGTGGAGCGTCTTCGATCCTACTTCGCAAAGAAGAAATTTCCCGCCCGGGGAAACCCGGGATTTGCCAATTTGAGGGCCTGCCCGCCCGGGGAACCCGTGTAAAGATAGGCACGCCCGGCGACAAACTCGGGCTCCCTGGAGTGCCCCCTGAGTGATTCGCGCAGCCCGCCGACGCCGCAGCCGCAGCCACCATCGCCAAAAGGGGCCGCCCATTGAGGAACGGACCATCTCGGCGGTCCCAACCGCGACGCGCTCAAGCTCCCTGTGGAGTCGCCCAATGCGTGCGGTAGGCCCGCTTCACAAGCGCATTGGCGCCGGCATCGGAAGGAATCGTCTCCGACTCCTGGTCGAAATGAACCGTGCGGCCGGTTCGCGCCACGATGTTGGCCAGGTGGCAGTGCAGCGCCGACAAATGCCCGACGCCGATATCGGCATTGGGCAGCTTGCGTGAGCGCATGCATTCGACAAAGTTGCGAATGTGCTGGCCGGCCTCATCATTGGCGTCGTTATGCTCAACCAGCTTCCCCTCGCCGTCGAAGAGTTTATAACCCCAGCGGCCGCCGTTCCAGCGCCCGATCTGAACGCTGGCGTCGGCGCCATAGATCGCCACGCCGTTGTCCTGGCCATCCATACCGTAGGGATTCCAGATCCGCATCTCCCAGATCAACGCCTGGCCGCCGTAGTCGAACGTGACGTTCATCGTGTCGGGCGTCTGCTGATCGTCGTCGAAGAAATACTTGCCGCCCATGCCGCTCGCCGTGTTCGGATAGTTCTGCCCCAGCGCCCAGCGCGCGATGTCGAGCTGATGGGCCCCGTCGTTGCCCGCGTCGCCCGTTCCAAAATGCCAATGCCAGTGCCACTTGTAGTGAAAACGGTTTTCGTTGAACGGAATCCACGGCGCCGCGCCCAGCCACAACTCGTAATCGACCCCCTCGGGAACCTCGGAATCGGCCTTGTGGCCGATGTTGTCGCGGAGCTGAACGTTCCACGCCTTGGCCATCAGAATCTTGCCGATCTTGCCCGACTGCGCGAGCTCGATTCCGGCAATCGTCGAGGGACGGCTGCGCGACTGCGTGCCCACCTGCACGATCCGTTGATTGCGACGCGCCGCCTCGACCATCAGCCGCCCTTCGCGGATGTTGTGCGAAGCGGGCTTCTCCACGTAGACGTCCTTACCCGCGTCGCACGCCAGAATCGTCGCCGGGGCATGCCAGTGGTCGGGCGTCGCGATCACGACCGCGTCGACGTCTTTGGCGTCAAACAGCCGCCGCATATCGGTGACGTTGGCGGCCTTCGTTTTACCCGCGCGCTCGATCACCTTGTTCGCCCGTTCGAGCGACGCCTGGTCCGCGTCGCACAGATACGTGATGTTCACATCCGGCTGCTGGGCGAATCCTCCGGTCAGGCCACGGCCGCGGCCGCCGACGCCGATCATTCCCACATTGACCTTATCGTTAGCCGCAACCGCCCGCATGCGGCTCAGCGCCACGCCCGCCGCGGCGGCTCCCAAAAAATACCGTCGGTTCATCGCAACTACTCCTATGATGCCTGTAGCGTGATTCCTTGAAGCGCGGGAACTCCGGGATCAGAAGAAACCAGGAACCCGGCCCAACCGCAACCATATCACACCCCGCCGGCCGGATCGAAAACAGCGTCTTAGGAACCCCACGGGTCGCTGTGCGGTTCCCTTTCGCGCCCGCGCGGCTTACCCTATTCGGAACGGAGCGTCCAAACCAAATGCCTCGCCGCCCGCAACAAACCCTGCTCAAAACACTTGCCCGATGGCTATGCGCCTGCCTGCCGGCGCTCGCCGCCATGGCCGCCGGCCACGAGGCCCGCATCCAGCGCATCGAAAACGGCATAGTGGCCCGGGAAGGGGTAGTCCAGCAAGGGGCAGCGCCGGCGGAAGCCGGCCCGAAAACGATCGCCGCGCGCATGCGCCATTACCACGTGCCCGGCGTCAGCGTCGCCGTGATCGATGGAGGAGAAATCGCCTGGGCAAAAGGGTACGGCCTCACCGCGGCCGGAGCTTCCAGTCCCGTCACCACGGACACGCTATTCCAGGCCGCCTCGATCAGCAAGCCGGTAACCGCCATGGCGGCATTGCACATGGCGCGCTACGGCAACTTCGGGCTCGACCAGGACGTCAACGCCAAACTGCAGTCCTGGAAGGTTCCCGAAAACGCCTTCACAAAAATCAAGCCGGTCACCCTGCGCGGCATTCTCACCCATTCGGCCGGGTTGACCGTACACGGCTTCCGCGGCTACGCGCCGGGCGAGGATGTCCCCACCCTTCTTGAAGTGCTCGACGGCGCGGGGCCCGCGAATTCCGCCGCTATCCGGGTAGACAGCGAGCCGGGCAGCGCTGTGCGTTATTCGGGCGGCGGTTACACGGTCCTGCAGCAGCTCATGATCGACACGTTTGGGAAGCCCTTTCCCGAGCTGATGAGCATCATCATCCTGCGGCAGGCGGGCATGGCGAACAGCACCTTCGAGCAGCCGCTGCCCGAGGCCCGGGCCGCTCAGGCAGCGACCGGCCATGGCCGCGATGGCCGACCGGTCGCGGGAAACTGGCACACCTACCCGGAGATGGCGGCCGCCGGCTTGTGGACCACGCCCAGCGACCTGGCGCGCTTCGCCATCGCACTCCAAAAGGCCTGGAAGGGCGAGTCCGACAGAATTCTTACGCAAAAGCTGGCCGCCGAGATGCTTTCGAAGCAGTTTAAGGGCTCCGGCCTGGGCGTCGGGCTCAGCGGAGAGGGCAAGACGGCCTTCTTCGCCCACGGCGGCGGAAACGAGGGGTTCCGCTGTTTCCTGGCGGCGGGTGTCGCCAACGGCCAGGGCGCCGTCATCATGACCAACTCCGACAACGGCGACGCCCTGGCCCGGGAACTGCTGCGCGCCATCGCCGCCGAATACGATTGGCCCCAGTACCGCGACTGACGCAGCGTTGGAACCACAGATGCACACAGAGGAACACAGATGACGGAATGGCACTCAGGACCGGCGCCCAACAACACGACGACAATGCTAAGCCAGACCCCAGGCCAGCGAACCTGATTCCACAAACCCGCCCACGAACCGGGCTCCAGGAACCAGACCCCGTGAAAAGGCTTCACCGATCCCGGCCCTAGACTCCCAGCCGCAAACGCTCAACCCAGCGCGCCTCAACCCCAAGCACCCGGGCAGTCTGCATTCAGCCCTCCGCAAACCCAAGCCTCAGCGGTATTCAAACCCAAGCCGCAGCATTCAAACCCCGGCCTTAAAGGTATTCATCCGTGTTCACCCGTGTTCATCTGTGGTTCCAGCCCCCCGCGGGGTCAAACCCGCCGTTCCGCCCCCAGAAACACCTCCGGCGATTTGTAGCCGTCGGCGCGGAGCGCGGTGCCAAGCTTTTCCAGGGCGGTCTTATGGATCTGCGAGACGCGGCTCTCGTTGACGCCCAGCTCGTTGCCGATCTGCTTCATCGTGCGGTCCTGGTCGTAGTAAAGCTTGATCACCCGGCGGTAGCGCGGCGGCAGCGTCTCGATCGCGCGGTTGAGCACGCCGCGCAACTGATGGTTCGAAAACAGCTCGTCAGGACGCTGCTCGGTGCTCTGGCTGGTTTCCGCGAAGCTGGTGTGGTCGGGTTTTTCGACGCGGTGCGGCTGGCCCGAGGTAAGACCCGCAGTAAACAGCTCCTGCGTCTGCTTGCGAAAGCGCTCCTCGCTCACTCCCATCGACTGCGCCACCTCGGTTTCGGTCGGCAGGCGCCCCAGCGTCTGGGCCAACCGTTGGGTGGTCGACTCGATCGACTTGTAACGCTTGCGGAGGTCCCGCGAAGCCCAGTCGAGCTGCCGCAGGCTATCGAGAATCGCGCCCCGGATACGGTGCTTGGCGTAGAGGTGGAAGACCACTTTCTTGCGGGGATCGTATTTGTCAACGGCGTCAAACAAACCCAATATCCCCGCGTGCACCAGGTCATCCAGCTCGACCTGCACCGGCAGGTTCTCCCGAACGCGGTTGGCGATCGCCCGCACCAGAGGCAGGTGCTTGAGGATCAATTCATCGCGGCGCCGCCGCTCCTCTTCGTTATCCCGTGTTTCCCTTTCCCGTATTTCCCTCTCCCGCATCAGGCCGTCCAGGGGTACGCGGTTTCGAGCCACTCCGCTTCGGGTGGCGGGGGCAGTCGCAGCAGTCGGCATCAGGCTCCTCCGTTTCGGGCGCGTCCGAATCAGCCGCGTTCGCCAGGCGGATTCCACCGGCTTGGGGCGGCTCTCGAATCGCGAATCAGCCACCCCGGCGGTTCCCCTCCCCCGATGACGGCTGAGCCAGCCTCAATGCACTACGCCTGCCATTTCCTTCTTTAGATGTAAATGACTATAAATACGGGAATATACGTTTCTCATGCCAGCAGGATAGGGCAGTGAATTTGACGCCAAGCGTCAAATTCTTGACGCTTGAGGCCCTCCTTGACGCCCCGCACCCAGCATAAACCGCTGGATTGACGGAGTTTTGGCGGCTTATTTCATTTTGAAAAACGGGTGCCAAAATGGAAAACCACTCAGAACAAGCGTAGAACCCTCTGGAGACGGACATAATGGAGCGCCGCCCAGCCCAGCCGCGTTCCGTTTTGAAACGCCGCCGCGGGAGCGGCCATTTCTGCCGCTCGGCGAAGTGGCTCCTAAGTCACTCTAAATCCCGGTTTCTTCGGCACCGTAGCGGCGGCAACCAATAGCGTGGCCAATTTGGTCGCCGCGGCATCAACATTGCCAGGCCGTTTGCCGATGAGAGCTTGACGAGCTTCGCGTCCGGGATTCGATGATGACCGACAGCTCCCTCAATCCGACCGGTGGAGCCCGCCGCGTTCAACTGGTCAGCCCCGACTGTCAAGACCGCGATCAGGTGGTGTCAACGCTGGAGGCGGCCGGCTTTCGGGTCGACGCGGTGTCGCGCGCCGGCGAGGCGCGCGGACGGTTGCCGCTGCTCAAGCCGGCGATCGTGTTGCTGGATCTGAGCTCCGAGCTGGTGTTCGAATCCGCATCGGCGTATCAGGAACTGGTCGCCGCCGCCAACAATCTGGCGCAGCCGGTCCCGTTGCTGCTGCTGACCGACAACGATCGCTTCGATCTGGCGGGCGAGCTGTTGCGAACCGGCGCCAGCGATTATCTGACGAAACCGTTTTCGCCCGAAGATCTGCTGCGCCGGCTCAGCCTGGCCCTGGCGGCGCACCGCCTCGTGCCGCGTAAGCCGCCCGGCAAAGCCGGCCTTATGGGCGGCCTTGCGAGCGGTACGGCGCTGCCGCCGGAACGGCTCGAACCGGAGCGGCTCGAACCGGTACTGCCGGCGGGAATCGCCTCGCCGGAGCAGATGCTGATCGGCCGCAGCGCGGCGATCCGGAAAGTGCTCGATCAGGTTCGCCTGGTGGCGCCAAAAAACACCACCGTTTTGATCACCGGCGAAACCGGCACGGGCAAGGAGCGCGTCGCGCGCGCCATCCACGCGCTCAGCCGCCGCCGCGGCAGCGCGCTGGTGTCGGTCAACTGCGGCGGCATTCCCGCCAACCTGCTCGAAGACGAGTTTTTCGGCCATGTCAAAGGCGCGTTTACCGACGCCTTTCAGCCGCGCCTGGGGCGTTTTGAGCAGGCCCACCACGGCACGATTTTCCTGGACGAAATCGGTGACC
>JBBDWJ010000030.1:0-41953 GCA_040902925.1 Bryobacterales bacterium
GCGATCGAAGGCGGCGAGCTGGCTCTCACCGAAGGGCCGGTATTCCTTTATTTCTTCAACCCGACCTGCCTGCACTGCCTCGATGCCGGCATCACTATGTCCGGATACGAATGGAAAGCAACCTATGTCGGCATTCCCACCCAGGACTTCGATTTCGGGCCGCAGTTTGTGAGCGACGCCGGGCTGAAAAACGTCAAGCTGTCGCCTGAGATCGAGCGCCTCAAACCGATCTTTCCCTTTGACGACGTGCCTTTCGCGGTCGCCTTGAGAGACGGTCAGGTCCTGGCGCAATTGCGTTTCTTCGAAGAGCCCGCGCTCGGCGAAAAGCTGCGCGAGATCGGGTTCATCGACTAGCCGCTCTCTGGCTGCCCAAGCCTCGGTGTCCGACCTGGGTTCGGATACTGCTGGGGATTTGAGCCCTTGGCGCACGGATTCGTTAAAATACCTTCCGTTGGCCCTGCCGCAGAAAATCCCCGTCAAAATCACCTCTGAGGCGGCCGGCTACGTCAGTTTCACGCCGGTGGCACGCCAGGAACTGACGCCCGCGGAATTGGTGGCGCAAATCCTCGCCGTCACCGGCAAGCGCCTCTCGCGCATCCGCGACATTCTCTCGCGGGGCTCTTTCGTGAGCGGCAGCTCGCGATATCGCTGGCAGCCGCTCGACGTCGATAGCGGAGACATCGAAGCCCTGCTGGCGCCGTTTCCCGACGAAGATCCCGCGCGGCCGTTTGACCCCTCCCACTGCACGATGGTGGTCTTCAAGGGCCTGCGCGGCGCCGTGGAGGTGGTTCCCGAGGCGGCGGCCAAGCGCCGGCTTCTCAAAAAAACCAGTTTCTGGGACGCCATCATGGCCATCTTCGAAACGGCCCAGCCGGCCTATCACCGCTATTCCTACTCCGAGAGCGCCGATGTGTATCAGGTGAAGCTTCCCCTTGAGACCTTGCAGCACATCCTCAACCAAACCAACCTGCTGAAGTACGCCTCGATCGCCCAGGAACTGCGTTTTCTGGAGCCCAACGCCGCCGAGTTGTTCGCCAAACGCCCCTGACGGTTCTTTCCGGCTCGACCCAGCGGCCGAGCGCTACCACGCAAGCAAAAGAAGGCTTGACATCATTTCGATATTTCTATTATTATAGAAGTATGAAACAACAGGTGGCCGACTCCGATGTGGCCCGTTATGCCGACATGCTTGCCGCCATGGGCACTGAGGCCCGTTTGCGCGCCATGCGGCTGCTGTTGTCGGCCCACCCCGAGGGCATGGTGGTGGGAGATATCCAGGCGGCGCTGGGCATCCCGGCCTCCACGCTGTCGCACCACCTCGAAAAGTTGAAGAACAAGGGGTTGGTCAACGTGCGCCGCGAGAGGCAGTTTCTGTGGTACTCGGCGAACACCGCGGCCCTGGCCGATCTTTTGAGCTTTCTATATGCCGAGTGTTGCTCACGGAACCAGGCAATCGAACCAGGGTCTATCGTTCAGATCGAGGGAATCGGCGCTAGCCCAGGGAAAGCCATGGTTTGAACCTTTCTTACTTAGCTCAGCACTAAACAGGAGATTCCGCATGAACACGACCAACATCAAAGATGCCGTCAATATTAGGGACGCAGTCAAACAGAAGTACGGAGAAGCCGCACAGCGTGTACGGCAGGGAGAATCGGCGTCGTGCGCCGGCTCAGGCCTTAGCGCTTGCTGTGGACCAACGTTGTCGACCGTCCAGATCGACCCCATCACGTCGAACCTCTACGACGCCAGTCAGGCTTCGGAAGTCCCGGCTGAAGCCATGCAGGCTTCCCTGGGATGCGGAAACCCGACCGCGCTGGCCGAGCTCCACGAGGGCAAGACCGTATTGGATCTGGGCTCGGGCGGCGGAATCGACGTGTTCCTTTCGGCGCGCCGGGTCGGGCCCACGGGAAAAGCCTATGGGCTGGATATGACGGATGAAATGCTGGACCTGGCGCGTGAAAATCAGCGTAAGGCGGGCGTCACGAACGTCGAGTTCCTCAAGGGAGACATGGAGGACATCCCGCTGCCGGATGCCTCGGTCGACGTTGTCATCTCAAACTGCGTCATCAATCTCGCCGCCGACAAAGCGCGCGTGCTGACGGAAGCGTACCGGGTGCTGCATTCCGGCGGGCGTTTGGCGGTATCCGACATCGTTGTGCGCGGCGAGGTACCCCAGGAAATCCGCCGCAACGTCGAGTTGTGGATGGGCTGTGTGGCCGGGGCGCTGGAGGAATCGGACTATCGCGCTAAGCTCGCGGCTGCTGGTTTCACGGAAATCGAAATCGAGCCGACGAGGGTCTACACGGCCGAAGACGCCAGGGATTTCCTGACCTCCGCGGGCATCCCTTACGAGCAGTTTGCCGCCGAGGTGGACGGCAAATTCCTGAGCGCGTTCGTGCGGGCGCGGAAGCCGTAAGCGGCTATGGTGTCACGCTGATTTGCCGAAGAAGATTTCTTCCTGCACTGCCAGTTGAGTATCTTGTTTCTGCCCCTTCGCCCGCCTGCCGGCCACGTAAGCGCGAAAGGCGCGCGTCACCAGCAGGCGGGCGTCGGGGCCGTAGCTTCTCAACTGCTCGTCGATCCATTTTCCTGTCGACTCGGCAGTGGCTTCAGAAGCCATGACGGCCTTCGCCCGGGATTCGAACTCGGGCAGGAACTTCTCGGCGAAGTGCTTTTTTCTTTCAAGCGCAACGAGGTCCGAAATCTCTAGCGCGTAATCCGGCAGCTCGACGTCCACCAACAGGAGCATCTCCTTCATGAAAGCGTTGGAGAACTGCAGCACTTCCTCGTCCACACGGCGGCGAACTTCGAGAAATTCTTCGTCCGAGGCCCATGCACCCAGAGGTTCCGAAGGCTTTTCGATATACACCTTGTTCTTCGGCTCGGTGCCCGAGGGCCGCACCGTCGTCCGCAGCCCGCCTTCGAACTGGAAGGTAAGCTGGTTTCGCGACGCGCGGTCGGTTTCGGATTTGAACTTACCGAACTGATTCTCGTCCCAGTAGTCGATGACGGATTGGACTTTGAGTCCACCGACCGCCTTCGGCGGATGGGTGCGCATCTCTTGCTGGATGTGCCGTATCGCCGCGGTGCCGGCGGCGCCCTGCATCACCGTCGAGCGTAGATAGTTGCGGTAATAGCCGTAGCGTTTGTAGGTATCGATCAAGTAGTCGTGGATAGTCTTGCCGCTCTGCTTGAGCTCCGAAAGCAACTCGGCCATGACGACGGCCGCCCCGGCAGCGTCCTTGTCGCGGATCTGCGGCGTCAGCAGCACGCCGTGGCTCTCTTCGGCGCCGATGATGAAATCGTCCAGCCCTCCGACAACGCCATCGAAGCTGCCGTCGCGCTCGAGGCGGTCGATGATATCGCCGATGTACTTGAACCCGACCAGAAGGTTATCGATCACCTGGGCGCCGAAGGAGCGCGCGATGAGGGCCATTAACTGCGTGGTGACCTGGGTTTCGAGTACAACGCCCTTGGCCGGCAGCTTGCCCGCTTTTTTGAGGGACTCGAGGCGGTAGCGGGTGACGATTACCGCCAACTCGTTGCCGGTGACGAAAACGAAGTCGCCATTGTGAGGTATGGCTCCGCCGATGCGGTCGGCGTCGGGATCGGTGGCCAGTACCAGGTCAGCTCCGACTTCCTTCCCTGTCTCGATCGCAAGGTCGAGCGACTCCGGCACTTCCGGGTTCGGCGACCGGAATTTCACGTTCGCAAAATCGCCGCGGAACTCCCGTTGCGCCTCGACGGGAAAGAAGGTTTTACCCTCTTCAAACCCCATCGCCGTCAGGCAGCGGCCGACCGTGTTGATGCCCGTCCCATGTAACGGTGAGAAAACGATCTTCGCACCGCGTGGTTTTTCGCCGAGACGCAAGCTCAGGTTGACGTCAATATACGCATCACGATCTTCGGCGCTGATCATCCGGATGAGCCCTGTTTTCTGGGCTTCGCCGTAGGTCATGCTGTCGATATCGGTTATGGTCTCGACGATCTTAACCATCTGTTCGTCGTAGGGGGGCACTTCCTGGCCGCCCTTGTCGTTGTAAAACTTGCCGCCGTTATCGTCCGGGTGATTATGCGAAGCGCTGACGTTGAGCCCGCCATGCGCTCCGTAGCGCCGAATGAGAAACGAAAGCTCCGGCGTCGAGATGTAGTCATTCAGTTCGTCGGGCAGCATGTAAACGGCCACGCCGGCCTTACAGTAAACTGCGGCGGCGTAATGCGCGAAATTTTTTGAGGACAGTCCCGTTACGGGGTTCGGCACATCGGCTGGATAAAGCTGCCGCAGGTCGCCGTAGCAGCGGACATCGTAGGCTACGACAACGCGGAGCTCCTTCTCCTCGGGAAAACGCTGCCGCAAATACTGGACGTGCCCTTGGTTCGAAGAAGCAATCGTGTACGGATTGATGCGGTTCGGGCCGATACCGACTGGGCCGCGGCGGCCTCCGGTTCCGAAGGGAATGACCTGGTAGAAGCTGTCGAGCAAAAGATCGAACTGCTCAGCCTCGATCATCCACTCAACCAGAGGCCGGTAATCGCCTTTTTGCTCTCCAAGCAGCGATGCGAATTTCGGATGATCGAGCCAGTCCTCGAGATAGGTCAACGCGGACTGCTTTACCCCTGGATCGACTTTGATCCCCGCAAATCCTTGTTTGGCGCGTTCGAGTAACTGGGCGGTAGACTTCCCCACAAACACATCCTCCCGCAAATGGAACGATTCCCTGGACAGCTACGCTGTTTCGGCCGCAATCAACACGTCCATGCGGCATCCATGTCCATCAGAGATTCTAGCGGAGATTTCGGCGGAGTTTTCCCAGCGGGCGAGCTTCTCGCTGATCTGGCGGTTTCCAAAGGCAACGTCGATGGCCAAGCTGTTCGTCCGGCGCAGCCGCCACCGTGAGTTTCCTGTCCTTGGATGGCCAAGCTTCCGGGACATGGATCAACGTGCTTTTTCAAGCATCTCTTCGGCGTACAACGCTCCCTCGGGCGTATCCTCGTGCTTGAAGAACAGGAACGTGGATTTACCGCCGTCGAGCAGCGCCTTGGTTTTTGTCCAAATCGTCTCGCGGTCTTCGGGGCTGTACTCGGTTTTGCGCAGGCGGAAATAGACGTAGTCGGCCGTCACGACTTCAGGGGGATCGAGGTTTTCCGATTCAGCCAGGCAATAACAGATGTTGTGCTTTTCCAGCACGCGATAGACTTCGTCCGCCTGCCACGAGGCGTGACGAAATTCGAAGGCGTAGCGCCCGCCCGGCGGCAGCGCTTCCACGAACTCGGCCAGCAGGGCGACATCGCAACGCAGGTACGGCGGCAACTGAAAAAGCACCACACCCAGCCGGTTCGAGTCGCGCAGCGGTTCGATCGAACGCAAGAAGAAGTCGGTCGGCTCGCGGGCGTCTTTGAGGCGTGCGATGTGCGTGATGCGCTGGTGGGCTTTGATGGAGAACGAAAATCCTTCGGGCGTCGAGGCGATCCAGCCCTCGAGCGATTTGGCGGACGGGTTACGCCGGAATGTGTAGTTGATCTCAACGGCATTCAGGCGCGTCGCGTAGTGCTCAAGGAATTTCTTCTGGGGCAGTTTTTCCGGGTAGAAGAGCGGCTTCCATTGCGGATAAGCAAAACCGGATGTGCCCGCATAAAGTGGCGCCATGAGTTCTCCTGCCGAACCGGAAACGCAGTATATCGTGGACGAGCGGCCGCTTGCGTGAGTTGCGAGACTTCGCGCGGATTCAACTGACCGCCAGGGTCTCCGCGCCATCTCCTTGCGGTGTAAATACTCCCTATACCACGCACGCCGCAGGTTCTAGGGACCCCGGTTTCGCTAGAATCGAACTTACACCTTCCTGACATTCTGGGTGAGGATATGCGTTTGTGGGATCTCTCAAGCGGCTTGGGATGGCTCTGTCCATCGAAGGCTGCTTCTCGGAATCAAGAACCTGAGGGCCGGCGGGCAGGCTGTTCGTTGGCGCCCGTCGCCGCTATTTTTCGGCCGCTGATGCTGCTGGCGCTGTTTTGCGCGTTGGCGATACCCCCCGCGATGGCGGAATGTGTACGGATCAAAGTACAGGATCCCTCCGGGCTGGCGGTAAGCGGAGCGCGCATCCTGGTCAACGGCCGGGAGTTGATTTCAGACCTGGAGGGGGCAGCTCAAGCCTGTGGGCTGAGCACCGGTCTACACGACGTAACGATCCTCACCGCTCACTTCGAGCGGCAGACGTTCCGGGTGGACGCCGCTGCCGCCGAGGCCGTGCTGCGGCTCAGCCTTAGAACACGCATCGAGACGCCGATTGTCGTGACCGGGACGACGGAGCCGCGCGAGCTCGCTGAAATCGACCGCAGCATGTCGGTGCTGCCCGTGGAGGAGCCCGAAATCCCGGCTTGGTCGTTTGCGGACGTACTGAAGCAGGATTCCTCGGTCGATATCCGCGCGCGCGGGGCCGACGGCACGCAGGCCGATCTCTCCATCCGCGGCTCGAGCTTCGATCAGGTGCTCGTGCTCGTCAACGGCGTGCGCATGAACGACGCGCAGACGGGGCATCACAGTTTGGATCTGCCGCTGCCGTTCGAATCCGTCCAGCAAGTGGAAGTGCTGCACGGCAGCGGCGCGACGCTATATGGGTCGGACGCGGTTGGCGGAACGATCAATTTCATCACCCGCAAGCCCGAGGCCGCTGAGCTGCGTCTGATGGGCGGGGTCGGCGAGTTTGGATGGAACCGCTATTCGGCGACCAGCGGCTTTCGTCTGGGGCGCTGGAGCCAGCAAACATCGATGGCCCGCGACTTTTCGACCGGCTTTCGGCCGGGCCGCGACTTTCGCAATATCGCGGTCAACAGCGAGTCGTTTCTCGACCATTCGTTTGGTTCGACAACCCTGATGTTGGGATACAACGACCGGCCCTTTGGGGCGAACGGCTTCTACTGCGCCTGTGATTCGTGGGAAGACACGGGGACGAAGTTTTTTTCGGCAAGCCAGACCATCGGCCGCAATCCTGACGGGCTGCAGCATCGCCTCAATTTCGCCTTCCGCCGCCACAACGACCATTTCGTTCTGTTCCGCTACCAGCCGGAGGTTTCGCAGAACCGCCACCAGGTCGATACCTATCAGGCAAACTACTCTCTGAACGGCGCCTTGAACGACCGGGCGCGATGGACCGGCGGCGTGTCGTTTCTTTCCGAGGGGATCGACAGCAACGTCGCCGGGCAGCGCCGGCGGGAACGCGCGGCGGCGTTTTTCGTCCTGAACCTGCGGCCGACCGAGCGGCTGAGCCTCTCGCTGGGGGTTCGCGAGGAAGTCTGGCGCAAGTGGCGCGGCGAGTTGAGTCCGAGCGTGTCGGCCGGCTACTGGCTCGGCGCCGGTTTCAAAGTTCGCGGCCAGGTGGGCCATGCCTTCCGCATGCCCACCTATACCGACCTCTATCACCGCGACCCGTTCAACGTCGGCAACGCCGGCCTGGTGCCCGAGACCGCATGGAATTACGAGGGCGGCATGGACTGGTATTCGGGCGGAGGCACGCGCGTTTCCGCGACCTGGTTCGAGCGCCGCGAGGACGGCACGATCGACTGGGTGCGCGACCCGGGCTCGACGATTTTTCAGTCCCGCAATTTTCAGGAGCTGCAGTTTCACGGCGGCGAGTTCGAGGTCCGCCAGCGGCTGCAAAGCGAGGCGGAAGTAGGCGCGAACTTCACGCTCATCCGGGCTTCGCGGCTACTTCCCGAAGACGCCGTGTCGCGCTACGTGTTCACGTTCCCTCGCCAGCAGCTCAGCGCGCTGTATCGCGGCCCTATCGGCAGAGGTTTTTACCTCAAGATGCGCCTGGGCGTGTTCACTCGCGAGTGGCAGCAGACCAAGGCTATTTGGGATGCCTCGCTAATCTACGGCGCGGGCCGCTGGCGGCCGTTTCTGCAGGCCACCAACCTGCTCAACAGCTATCACGAAGCGTTCCAGGGGCTGCCTGAGCCGGGCCGTTGGATTCGCGGCGGCGTCCAAGTGCAGGTGTTTTAGGTCCGCCGCTCCACGGGGAACATCCGGCTCACGAGCAGGCCGGCGATCACCGCTACGATACAGCCGACGACGTTGTACCACAAGAACGAAATGCTGGTGTTCTGGCTGGTCCATGCGACGGCAGCCAAGCCCGCCAGCATTCCCGCAAAAGCTCCGTGGCCGTTCGAGCGCCATGGCGCGAACGCCAGCACGAACACGCCAAGCATCGACCCGTAGAACAGCGAGCCGACGATGTTGACGGCTTCAATGAGCGAGCCTAGTTGGCCGCCAAAACTGGCGAAAGTTGTGGCATATAAGCCCCAGAATGCCGTGACGTAGCGGGCCACCCGCGCGTAATGGGCGTCTTCGCGGCCCCTGAAGAGGTACCGCTGATAGTGGTCGACGACGGTGGCCGTCGCCAGCGAGTTCAACTCCGCCGAGATGGTCGACATCGCTGCGGCAAAAACCGCGGCGATGATCAGGCCCACGACGCCCACGGGCAGGTGTTGCATCACGAACGTCAGGAAAATGTAGTTCGTGTCGTTGTAGGTCTCCCCTTTTTGCTCTTCGACGAGCGTGATGGCGTCACGGCGCGTTTCCTGAAGGGTCTGGTCGGCGGCGCGGAAACGCTGCTGGGCGGCCGCCGTGCGCGTCTCGAGCAAGCCACGGGCGGCCTGGCGGCGCTCGTCGAAAGCCTCGTTGTAGCGCTGCTCGACCGCCGTGAAGGCAGGGTTGGCCGACTGCTCGATCCGCTGGCGATCGACATCGTTGAACAATAACGGGGGCTGCTCGAACAGAAAGAACGAAAAAACCATCGCCCCGGTCAGAAGAATCACGAACTGCAGCGGGACCTTGACCACACTATTGAACAGCAGGCTGAAGCGCATGTGGGCGATCGAGCGGCCCGTCAGGTAGCGCTGCACCTGCGATTGGTCGGTGCCAAAGTAGGCCAGGGCGAGAAATGTGCCGCCGATAATTCCGGACCAGATGTTGTAGCGGTTCTGCCAATCGAACGATAAATCGACGGCCTGCAGCTTGCCCGAAACACCCGACAGATACAGCCCGTCCGAGAAGGAAACTTCGGAAGGCAGCCCGGTGACGGCCGCGAAGAAGGCGACGACAATGCCGGCGAGCATGACGAGCATCTGCTGCGCGTCGGTCCACATCACGGCTTTGATCCCGCCGATGACGGTGTAGAGCACTACCAACGCCCCTATCGCCCAAACCGTGGCCGATTCCGGCCAGCCCAGGATGACCGACAGCACCACGGCGGGCGCGTACAGCGCCAGGCCGACTCCCAGGCCGCGTTGAACCAGGAAGACAATGCTGGCGAGGGTTCTCGTCTTGGGATCGAAGCGTTGCTCGAGGTATTGGTACGCCGTGTAGACGCCGGAGCGATGAAAAAGAGGCACCGCGACGGCGGCGATGATCACCATCGCGATCGGCAGGCCGAAGTAGAACTGCACGAAGCGGATGCCGTCGGCATAACCTTGGCCGGTAGTGCCGATGAAGGTAATGGCGCTGGCCTGCGTGGCCATGATCGACAAACCGATCACCCACCAGCGCATCGTCTTGCCGGCCAGCAGATACGACTGCATCGTATTGCTGCCACGGGCTTTGTAGAGGCCGTAGCCGACAATGCCCACCAGGGAGACGAGCAGCACCAGCCAGTCGAGGATTCTCATCGGGCAACGTCGAATTCGACGGTGAAGGCGTAGAAGACGCCGATCCAGAACAATAGGTGAAGCAACACGGCGGTATAGAGACGCCGCCAGGAGCCGAGGACCGGCGGCGGTTCGTCCTCAGGCGGGCCTCGAAAGGGAAGGTCTCGTGGAGTTTCGGTCAACAGGGTCTCGCAAACGGCGGCCTTCGCAGCCTCACAGCGGCCAGTCAAAGACCTTCATGATGCCCGGAATACGGCGACGGGCGCAAGCCGCGTTCCCGTCGCTGCAAGCATGGCGGGCCCACCCGGGGCAGGGACGGACTCTACGAAAAAGGCGCATCTACTCCCGGGACTGGGGAATCATTACACTAAAAGGAAGGTTGACGTCCCGAACCGTGCGCTAGGTCAGGCCCGCGAGAACACCCGCGGCGAGAACGCCTTTCCAACGACAGCACCATTTGCCGCGGAAGCACTCGAAAACTGAATGCCGCATATGTTTTCTTCCACCAACACGGCGGGGCAAGCGGGGCCAACCTGGGTCACGCGCCTGTGCGCCGGGTTCATCCTTTTCCTGGGCGCTCTTCCGATGACTGCCCAGGAGCCGGGCTCACGCGCCGAGCTGATCCTGCGGGCGCGGCGTGAAAAATCCCAGAAATTGGCCGCGGAAAAGCCTTATCCCGCGGAACAGGCTATCGAGCGGCTCGAGGAAATGGGCTTGCTCGACCCGAACCGGCGCACGGTATGGCCTCGCATCGGGGGGCTGCCGACGGGCCAGGGTTTCGCGATTGGCCCGCAGTATTACAACCCTCGATTGGCCAACGGCCATTTGACGTTTCGCGCCTCGGCGGCAGGCTCGCTAAGCCATGCCTGGCTGGCGGATGTGCAACTGACGACGCACCGTATCGCCGATGATCACGTCTTCGCCGACGTGCTGGTTTCGCACCTGAACGCGCCCCGCATTTCCTACTTTGGTCCCGGGCCAGATTCGGAGAAAGACGCGGAGACGAGCTACCGGCTTGAGACCAACAGCGCCGGCGGGACATTCGGCGTTCGGCCTTTCTCGCCGCTGAGCCTGGGGGTCACTGGAGGCTATCTGACGACCAACACCGGGCCCGGCAACCACGACGATTTCCCGCGGACCGAAGAACGCTTCGACGCCACGCAAACGCCGGGGCTGCTCGATCAGAGCGATTTTTTGACCACCGCAGTCTTCGCGGCGTTCGACTATCGGGACTATCCGAGCGCGCGCAATGGCGGATTGTACAGCGCCCGGCTGACCAACTACGACGATCGCACGCTTAACCGCCACAGCTTTCGCCTGCTCCATCTGGAGGCGCAGCAACACTTCGGGTTTTTCCAGAACCGCCGGGTGATCGCGCTGCGGGCCCGCACGGTGATGACGTTCACCAGCGGCGCCGGGCAAACGGTGCCGTTTTATCTGCAGCCGCGCCTGGGCGGCTCCGATGACATGCGGGGATTTCGTCCCTATCGCTTTTATGACGATCACCATATCGTTGCCAACGCGGAATACCGCTGGGAAGCGTTCGCGGGGCTCGATATGGCGCTGTTTTTTGATGCAGGCAAGGTCGTCCCGAAGCGCTCGCAGATCAACTTTCACGACCTGGAAACCTCGACCGGCATTGGCTTCCGGTTCAACGCCCGGAACAGCGTCTTCATGCGGCTTGATCTTGGGTTCAGCAACGAAGGCGTGGGATTCTGGTTCAAGTTCGCAAACCCGTTCTAGCGGGTTGTTCAGGTTTGAAAATGAATGCGATCTTCCATCGAATGGTGCGAGTGGGAATGATAAAGAAGCTGATCGCTTGCTTGTTGTGCCTTCCGCTGCTGCTGGTCGCCCGCAAGTTCTACGACGACGACCCGCTCGAGAAGGAACCGCCGCCGTCTTCAGCCGACCAGGCCGTTCCCCGCGGCCTCAATGATTTTTTCGATGCGGTGATGAACACGCTGGGGCATCCCGGCGAGCGGCATCAGGAGGGCAAGGGAGAGGCCGCTTTGATTCCAGCCGGCGGCGCGAACACGCTCGGCGAGGTGCCTGACAGCGCCTGGTTCACCAATCGCATCGGTTCCCAGCCGATGTCGGTGGAAGAGGCCGTGCGCGGCTCCCGCACCGGGAAAGCGCCCTCCATGGACGGCCCCTGGACGATCACCGGCGCGAAGACCGAAGGGGTCACGCCTGGGTTCCAGTTCAAGGATCCGGCCGGCCGGCGCTATGTGCTCAAGTTCGATCCGCCGGATCATCCGGAGATGGCCACAGCGGCGGAGATCGTCGGCACGGCGTTGTTTCACAACCTCGGATACAACGTGCCGGAAAACTACCTGGTGAGCTTTACGCCGGATCAGCTCGTAGTCGGCGAAGAAACCATGATCACCGACGAAACCGGACGCAGGAGGCCGATGTCGCGTGAGGACGTCACACGAGCGTTGAAGCGCGTTCCGCGCGACGCGCAGGGCCGCTACCGGGGGCTGGCCAGTTTGTTCGTGGCGGGAAAAATTCTGCAAAATTTTCGCTATCACGGCACGCGGGATGACGATCCCAACGACATCGTGCGGCACGAACATCGCCGCGACTTGCGCGGCCTGTTCGTGTTCGCCGCCTGGGTCAACCACAACGATTCCCGCGCTATTAACAACCTCGATGCGCTCGTCGAGGAAAACGGCGTGAAGTTCATCAAGCACTACCTGATCGATTTCGGGGCGATCCTGGGCAGCGCGAGTATTCTGTCGAATTCGGCTCGCGACGGGAACACTTATTTTCTCGAGTCGAAGCAGACGATCGCGCAGATTCTTTCGTTGGGCCTCTACGTGCCAGAATGGGCGCGGTCGGATTACATCGCCCACCCGGCGCTCGGCAAGATCGAGTACCCGCGTTTCGAGCCGGAAAAATGGAGGCCGAACTATCCTAATCCCGCTTTCGTCAACCGGCTCCCCGACGACACTTATTGGGCGGCCAAGAAAGTGATGAGCTTTAGCAACGAGCAAATCCAGGCCATCGTTAAGGACGCGCAGTACAGCGATCCCGAAGCCGAGAAATGGATCGTGACCTACCTGATGCACCGCCGCGATATCATCGGCCGGACGTATTTCTCGAAAGTCCTGCCGCTCGATCATTTCGTGGTGCGCGACGGTAAGCTGGCGTTCGAGGATCTCGAAGTCCGGCACGGCTTCGTCGATAAGCGCGATTACCAGGTCGAGTGGTCGAAGTTTGACAACTCCGCCGAGACGCGGTCTTCTCTCAACGCTGCGAACGGCTTCGCAGCGCAAGGTTTCGCGGTGCCGCCCGAGGTCTCGAATTCCGGGGACGGGGCCTACTTCGCAGCGAATATCCGCTCAGAGGAAGTAGCCAAGACGGTGACGGTCTACCTGCGCAAGAAAGGCGGCAGGGTGGAGATTGTCGGCATCGACCGCACCTGGTAACCAGTTCCGGAAGTCGATTCAGCCGCAATGGCTACTGCTTGGTTAGCGCCACCATGCAGATGTCGTCAGGATTCGCGTCGCCGGAGCGGAACGATCTGTAGTCCCTTACCAGCCCTTCGATGATTTCGGTTCCCGCCTCACCGCGGAGATTGCCCAGCGTTTGACCCAGCGCGCTGTCGTGGAAGAATTCGTCCTTCGCATTGCGGACGTCGCCTAGTCCATCGGAGGTCAGCAGCAACACGTCGCCCGGCTTCAACTCGATTTCGCGATAGTCATAGGCGTCTGGTATAGCTTCGGGCAGCAACGCCAGCGGCACGCCGGACATGGCCAGCTCATCCACATGCTCGGAGCCGGCGCGCAAAACGATTGGATAAGGCAGGCCGGCATTGGCGATGCGAACTCGCGGTTGCCCGGGCGTAATCCACACCGACGCCGCACAAGCGTACATGCTCGATGGCAGAATCTTGGCGAGCTGAGTATTCATTCTGTCGAGCAGCGCGAGCGGCCCGTTGGCGACAGAAGCGGCTTCCTGAAAGCTAGCCTTCAGCACCATCGACGTAAGCGCGGCCTGCACGCCGTGTCCACTGACGTCGGCCACCAGCAGGATCAGCTCGTTCGGCCGCTTCAGGAAATCGTAGTAGTCGCCGCCCAACAGCGCGGAGGCCTCATAGAAGCCGCTGAGGCAAAAGCCCTCGACATCGGGCATACGCTGAGGCAGCAGGCTTCGTTGAACACGCGCCGCCATCTCCAGGTCCCGCTGGATCAAGCGGTGCTGGCTGCTCAGCTCATTGTGCTCGCGCATCAGGCGCTCGAACTCGCTGACCTTTTGGGAAAGCTGGATGCGCAGGCTTTTCTGCTGCAAAGCGTTCCGAACCAGCAGCAGCAGATCTTCGTTCTTCCAGGGCTTTTCCAGATAGTGATAGAGCCCGACCTCGTTGATGGCGCGGATGGCGTTCTCCTTGTCCGCGAAGCCCGTCAGCAGGATGCGGGGGGCGTCGGGCTGCAGGTCGCGCACTTTCTTGAGGAAGTCGACGCCGTTCATGCGGGGCATCAGAAAGTCGGAGATGACCAGATCGATCGGGCGCCGTTCGACCTCGCGCAGCGCGACCTCCGGCTCGTTGAAATCGCAGATCTCGTAGTCGGTCTCGAGCGAGAAAAGTCCGCGCAACGACCTGACGATCAAGTCGTCGTCGTCCAAGATCAGGACCCGGGGGGCTTTCTGAGGGTTTTCCGGCATCAGAGACGCTGGGGCTACGACCCGCGAACGGCTTTCAGAAGGTCAGGCGAAGCAACCCTGGGAGGGCGAATGCGCATGTCAGATTGCAACACCGATTATATCCCCGGCGAGCCCGGGGCAGCTTTGTTCATTGCCCGGGTGTCGAGCGGTTAAGTCAGTAGGTTCGGATGAACCAAACCTGTTGGGGACCTGTTGGGGCGAAAGAAGAGGACTCGATTCGGCGTGCCACTACAATAAAAGCAGCGCTCTCCGCGCTCCGTTGCTCCATGCCCGCTCGAACTCATGGCTGGTTACCGCGCGCCGCCGTGGTGATTGCCGCATTCTGTTGGCCCGCCGGCTCGACGCCGCAGACGGTAATCTCCGCCCAGGCGGGACTGCTGAATCATATCTCCGGCTGCGTCCTGCTGGATGGCAAGCACATCGAGCGGGGCCGGGTTCGATTCACTCACCTACTCCCTGGGCAAAGGCTGCGCGCGGAGGACGGCCATGCGGAAGTGATGCTGGGGCCCGAGGTTTTTCTTCGGCTTGGATTCGAGTCCGAGCTCGAGATGGTCTCGACCGACCTGGCGGCGCCGCAGGTTCGCCTTCTTACTGGATCGGCTTTGATCGACGCCAACGGTCTCACGGCCCGCGAGCCGGTGTCGGTCCTGGTAGGGCGTAGCGAGGTACGGCTGGTCAGGAAAGGACTTTACCGTTTGGATATCCCGAGGGAGGGTCCCGAGGCTCTGACGGTTTGGAACGGGCGAGCTGTGGTCGTGGCCGAATCCCGGGAGAAGATCATTGCCGACAAACACGCGATCGAGCTAGGCGGAAACGTGAAAAGCCTCGCACCCCGCAGGGTTGAGCGATCCACCAGCGACGCGCTCGATGACTGGAGCAGCCAGCGCGCCACCGCGATCGCTCACGTCAACGGCGAAATGCTCCGCAAGCAGCTCAAGGAAGACCACAACGACAAGAACTTTGGATTGCCCAGGCTGGGCCGCGGCCTGCCGGGGCCCTAGACTAATGCGGAGCTTAGCGATCGGCTGCTTTGCGAAAAGCGGCCTCGGCCTCAGGGTCCTGGTAGGGAATGTTTTCCAGATAGAGCGCCAAAGCGGCCCGCGCCCGCTGCCGGTCGCCTCCTTGCAGGAACAGGAAGCCCAGCGTCCGGGCGCAGTTGGGAAGCTCCGGGTCGTGCTCGATGTAAATGCGGCAGGAAGCTTCCAGATGCTCCAGGACGCGAACCTTTTCGAGCCGGCGCCCGGCGATCAAGTCGCGGTTCCCTTCCGAATCCCGCGCAAAGATGACCGCTCCCTCGTCGGCGAAAACAAGCTGCCAGGCGGTGTTCTGGGGATTCGCCATGGCCAGAACCAGCGGATAGATCACGCCGGTCACGTATTCGAAGCCGTTCATCACCACCAGCTCAACGCCATATTGGTCGAGCAGCCTGTCGCGCTCGCGGCGGCTCTCGTCCTGACTTGACGCGCTCGCATACAGGATCTTTTGGTAGTCGCGGTATACCGACTCGTTCAGGGCTCTGCCGTCGATGAAGGTTTGCTGTTGCGGCCATAGCGACCAGATCAAGTAGCCGCCGTACTCATAGGAGTTAAACAATCTCGCTTCCAGTCCGTTGCCGCGAAGGAACCCGGCGGCTTGTTGAGGAAACCTCCACTCGGCGGCGCGCAGTTGGAACAGGCTTCCACCGAAGAACCCGAAGGCCAGCGCGGCGGCCAATGTCACGCCCGCCACCGTGCTGGCGTGGTTGGCGGTCGCGATCATTCGCTGCGGAGCCGCGGCCAGGCGCGGCGAAATCATCGGCCAGCCGTACGAGGCCAATAACACCGGGGCCAGAAACGCCATGAAGATGACGTTGCGAAACGCCATCAGGGCAGCCGCCGAGAAAGCCAAAAACAGCAGGGCGTCAGGAATGCGTACCTTTTTGACGTTCAGCAGCAACACGGCGGCGGCGAGATACAGCAGCACGTTGAACGTATAAGGCGGTCCCCAGAGCGGCGGACGTTTCCACTCGATGAGCGTGGCTGTCAAATAGCTGGCGCGGTAGTTCGTCAAAACTTCAAAGACATTCAGGGCGTTGGGATTCACCGCCGAGGCGGCCAGACTCGCGCCCGCGGCGATCCAGAGCCTTTTTCTGCGCTCGGCCGGCAGATTCCAGGAGCCCGCGACATAAGCGCCCAGCACCACCCAGCCCAGAAAGAATCCGCCATGCAGATTCGCCCAGGCCCATTGCAGCGGGATGAGCAGCCAGACCCAGCGGTCCCACTCGCCGGCGAAGTATTTTTCGAGAATGAGTACAAAAACCGCGACTAACAGGAAAGTCAGCAGCGGCGGGCGATCGGCCGCGAACAGCTTCACTACCGGCATACCGGCGAACGCGGCGGCCAACCCGACAAAGAAATTGCCCGACCGCCAAGCGGCGAGGTAGCCGGCAATGGCGCAGAACGCGCTCAACAACAGACCCTTCCACAACGCCAGCAACGGAAAACCGCCTGCCTCGTAGACCACGAACAAGAGCAATTGAGCAAGCCATTCGTGAGTCAGATTGAACTGCCGGACCTGCTGTTCGCCTTCGTAGGATGGGGCGCCAAGATCGGTCGTGTAGGAAAACGGGTCGGGCGCGGGCAGCGAGCGGGTTTCGAAGATGTACTGGCCGGTTTTGAGGTGCCACCAGAAATCGGTATCGGCGATTTCGGTGGCGTAGGAGCCCCACAGCAAGGCTCCAGCCAGAATCAGGAGCCCAACGCGCCAAGGCCG
Source organism: Bryobacterales bacterium (assembly GCA_040902925.1). Lineage (GTDB taxonomy): Bacteria > Acidobacteriota > Terriglobia > Bryobacterales > UBA6623 > JBBDWJ01. The sequence goes on from JBBDWJ010000030.1 coordinate 17,062, forward strand.
CGGAAGCGCCGCGGGCGGCACGGCCGGAGCAGGTGACGGGGCGGCGGAAGGCTTCCGGTCTTTCTTTCGTCGCGACAGACCATCAGGCTACCGTGAGCCCGCGTGAAGCGGCAACCGGGTGGGACAGGCAATCCTGCCTGTCCCTCGCCCCTTGGGCGAGAAAAGCATTTTCTGTGCGAATCGATGTAGCCGTCTGGCCCACTACACTCTGGCGCACGGCGCCGCGACTAAATCCCCAACTGCTTGCAAATCCCCTCGACACGCAGCTTCACATCCTCATCCATGCGGATCACATCGGGCCATGGGCGCGTAAACCCTTCTCCGGGCCATTTGCGCGTGGCGTCAATGCCCATCTTCGAGCCGTAGTTGGGCAAGCGGCTGGAGTGGTCAAGCTGATCGACCGGTCCCATCACGAATTGGATGTCGCGCTCGGGGTCGATGTTGTTGAGCGCCTTCCAGGCGACCTCGCGCAGGTCCTGCACGTTGACGTCGTGGTCGACAACGACGATGCATTTGGTAAACATCGCCTGTCCCAAGCCCCAGATCGCGCTCATCACCTTGCGGGCCTGCAGCGGATAAGACTTGCGGATCGACAGGATCATCAGGTTGTGAAAAATGCCCTCCGCGGGCATGCACATGTCGACCACTTCAGGCAGTTGCAGCCGCATCAGGGGCAGGAAGACACGCTCGATCGTCTTGCCCATGTAGTAGTCTTCCATCGGCGGCGGGCCGACGATCGTCGTCGCGTAAATCGGGTTCTTCCGCTGCGTGATGCAGGTGACATGGAACACCGGGAACTCGTCTTCGAGCGAGTAAAAGCCGGTGTGGTCGCCGAAGGGGCCTTCCGTGCGCAGCTCGCCGAGCTTCACGTAGCCTTCGAGAACGATTTCGGCGTTGGCCGGCACCTCGAGATCGACCGTCTCGCATTTCACCAGCTCGACGGGCTTTGAGCGCAGGAATCCGGCAAACAGCATCTCGTCGAGATCGGGCGGCAGCGGCAGAATTCCCGAAAACATCGTCGCCGGGTCGGACCCGATCGCCACCGCGACTTCCATGCGCTCTTCCTGGCCCGCGGCAAGCCGCCGGCGGTAGTGCTCGGCGCCCTGTTTGTGCGTCTGCCAGTGCATGCCCGTAGAGCGTTCGTCGTAGACCTGCAGGCGGTAGACGCCAACGTTGCGTTTACCGGTGACCGGGTTTTTCGTGAACACCAGCGGCAGAGTAATGAACGGGCCGCCGTCCTGCGGCCAGCATTTCAAGATCGGGTAGTCGTAGAGCGAGAAGTTGTCTTTCTTGATGACATCCTTAACCGGGCCGCTGTTCACTTCGCGCGGAAAAAATGAGCCCATCTCGGCCAGCTTGGGCAGCATCTTGAGCTTGCCCATCAGCCCCTGAGGAGTCTTCATTTCCAGGTATTCGGCGATGCGCGCCGCGATGGAATCGATGGAGTCGACCTCGAGCGCCAGCTCCATCTTGCGCATGCTGGCGAAGCTGTTGATCAACACCGGGATGTTGTGGTTCTTGGGATTCTCAAACAGCAGCGCCGGGCCGTTGCTCTTCACCGCCCGGTCGGCGATTTCGGTGATTTCGAGGTTGGGGTCTACCTCGGCGGTGACCCGCTTGAGCTCGCCCGCCTTTTCGAGGGCGAAGATGAAGGCGCGTAGGTCTGCGTAGGCCATGGGTAAGACACTACGCTAGCAGAGACCCGCGCCCGGGCGGGGCTGGCCTGTCCGCTTCATGCCTCCGAATGCGGCCGGTTGTCTTGGAAGCTGCGGCTCCTGAGTCCCGTCCCTGCACACATGGTTTGAGGCAGCGTAATCCGCGGTCATCCGTGCGCACCCGTAGAGTCAAACTCCCCTACGTACTGCACTTCCTCCTCGACCTCGAAGCCGTATTTCTCCCGCACCCGCTTCTTGAGCTCGAAGATGATCGCGCGGAGGTCCGCCGCGGTGCCGTCGCCGGTGTTGTAGATCAGGTTGGCGTGGTAGGCCGCGATCTCGATGCCGCCGCGGCGCATGCCCTTGGCCCCTACCTGCTCGAGGAAATAGGCCGAGGCTACTTTGCCCTCGCGGACAACCTGCTCAGGGACCGCGGCGGCCACGGCCGGCGGCAGATTCTTGAGGTGCAGATTTTTAAAAATGCTGCCGGCGCAGCGCATCGCCGGAGGAAACTTCTCGTCGCGCACCTTCATGATGCCGTCAGCCGTTTTGCGCAGCTCGGCGGCATCGCCCGATGCAAGCGCCAGCCCGGCGCGGAAAATCACCCAGCTCTTGTTGCGCTTGAAAACACTTTCGCGATAGTCGAACTCGCAGGCGGCGTTATCGAATCGGCGGATGCCCTCGCCGTCGTACAACTGCACCCAATCGACGCGCTCGGAGATCGAATGCCCATAGGCGCCGGCATTGCCGTAGATCGCCGCGCCGGCCGAGCCAGGAATCCCCGCCAGCGTTTCGAGGCCCTGCAGCCCAGCGTCAATCGCGAAATCGACCAGCGACTGCAGCGGCGCCCCGGCGTCGGCGGTTACGATAAGCCCGTCCCGCGAGAGCCCGCGAGCGATAAAACGCAGAATCAGTCCGCGAAAGCCGTCGTCCGAGACAATGACGTTGCTGCCGTCGCCCATTACGTAGAGCGGATAGCCGTGCGCGCGGCAGATGCCGACGGCGTGGGCAAACGCTCCCGCGTCCGACGTTTCTGCCAGCAGATCCGCTACCCCGCCGATACCGAATCGCGTGTGATGACGCAACTCGACGCGCTCGCGAACCGAAAGCCCTCTTACGGCACGAAGCTCTTCGAAAACAACTCGTTGCGGGGAGGGGTCTGCCGAAGCGAAAGAGGGGCGCGGTTCCATTCAAAAATAGTCTGGAGGACTCGTATTTATTGTAGGACAGCGGACCCCGGCGGGACCGGCGCGGCGTTCGCCTTCATGACACACCCATCGGACCGCTGGAGGCAAGGCCGACTTTCTACGCACTCGGCCCTAGAGCGCGAGTTTTCTTGCACTAACCCGTCTGGAGTTTTCGATCAGAACGGCTGCGGAGAGGGATCTTTCGGGTTCTAATAAAAACACGCGGGGTCGGGGAATTCCCGCGTAAGGGAGAAGGATGACGCGGGTCCAAGCAAGCGGACGGGGCCGCCGCACCCCCGACGTTCGGGCGATCTTGCAGCAATCCGGCAACGGCGCCAACGGGTCTTACGCTTCACGCCTGGTGAGGTGGCTCAGGGATCCGTGGTGGCCACCGGCCTTTCTGCAGCGGCATTTCAACTGGCGGCTGCCGATCATCATTGGCGTGGTCTGCGGCGTTGCCGTGGCCTATCTGTCAGGCGGCTCCAACAGCATTTGGGTGCTGCTGTTCTCGCTCAACGCGGTCATCTACATCGGCATTCCGTTTTCGCTGGCCCTGGTGGCGTTCTGGAAAAGCGAGACCGACCGCGGACGCCTCATTGCCTGCGATCTGGCGTCGTCTCTGCTGGTGCTGGTGTTCCTGATTCCCGGAAATATCATGGGCAAGATCTACGTCGGCCGTCAGATCGACAAGGCAAAGCACGCCGGCCAGCTCGTGGCCGGGCTGATCGATACCTACGCCGGGGAAAGCGGCCGCCTGCCGCAGTCGCTGGAGGAACTGGCGCAGGTCCAGCCGCTGCCGGAGTCACCCTTCCGCCTGCAATACCGGGCCGCCCCGGAAGCGGGCCACTACGAGCTGAAAATCACCGACCCGACCTGCCTGTTCGATTGTTACTGGATGTATCTTCCGGCGAGCAAGGAATGGTCTTTCGTCAGCCGGTAGGGGCAGGTTTCAGGTGTCGGGTCTCGGTGCCTGGGGTGACGTGCCCGGCTGTGACACCGCGCGCGGCGGATCTGCCACGCGTCAACCGTCTCAAACAATTCAGACCTCGCTGCTACCTACAACCAACTAACTGCCTGACATCTGGCTGGGGCGCCCGACCCGGAATCGCGGGACGCCAAACCTAGCGCGCAGACCCAGACATATAGCGCTCACCCCCTATCGACAGTAACTCGGCAACCAAACCATCATCCTGACACCCGGACACCTAGCACCCGACACCTGGCACCTGTCACCCGGCACCTGGCACCTGGCACCTGAAACCCGACCTCTCCGGGTTACGATAGATGGGATGAAGTCCCCGTTCCCCGGCTTTCCTGCCGGCGCTCTCGAGTTCCTTCGCGATCTCAAGCTCAACAACCACCGCGATTGGTTTCAACCACGCAAGCACATCTACGACGAGAAAGTGCGCGGCCCGATGCTCGATCTGGTGGCCGCGCTGAACGAGGAAATTTCGGACTTCGCGCCGGAGATGGTGGCCGACCCGAAAAAGGCCGTCTACCGCATCTACCGCGACGTCCGGTTCAGCCCGGACAAGAGCCCATACAAGACGCACATCGCCGCCGTGTTCAGCCCGCGGGGTCTCGAAAAGCATTCCGGCGCGGGAATGTATTTTCATATCTCAGTCGACGAGGTTTTGGTGGGCGGCGGGATCTACGCTCCCGGCACGGCGGAGCTACTTGCCGTACGCACGCACTTGGCAGGGCATCTCAAGGAGCTTAATGCGACGCTACGCGAGCGGCGGTTCCGCGCGCAGTTCAAGGAGATGACCGGGGAGAAGCTCAAACGCGTCCCGAAGGGTTTCTCAGCGGACGACCCCGCCGCGGAGTTTTTGGTTTACAAGCAGTTTCTGGCTGGGACGTTGCTGCCCCCTGACATCGTGACGACCCCGAAGCTGTTTCGGGAGCTTGTGAAGCATTTTCAGGCCATCACGCCATTCCTGCGGTTTTTAAATACGCCGTTGTCGAAACCGGCCCGGGCGGCAAAGAAGAAGAAGCGCCGCTAGCTGGCACCCGCGCGGGTAGGCGAAGGCTTTCGAATCTGCTGGTCGTGCCGCGGCGCGTTTCGCGAGCCGCTCACTCGACTAGCCGCCCATCTTGAGGGTCCCGACGAGATCGCGGGCGGCGGCTATGTTTTCCTGCTCCAGGAATTTCTGCAATTCCCCCACCAGCTCTTGCGGCCGGCGCGGATCCCAGAACGTTGCGGTTCCTACCTGTACGGCGACGGCTCCACAGATCAGAAACTCGGCGACGTCTTCGCCGCCGGCGATGCCTCCCAGGCCCACGACCGGGATTTTCACGGCCTGACTCGCCTGGTAGACCATTCGTAGCGCGATCGGCTTGATAGCGGGGCCCGAGAGCCCGCCGAAACCGGCCCCTAGCCGCGGCCTGCGGGCGCGGGCGTTCACGGCCAGCCCAACCACGGTGTTGACCAGGGAAAGCGCGTCAGCGCCCGCTTCCTCGGCCGCACGGGCCATCTGGGCGATGTCGGTGACGTTGGGTGAAAGCTTCACGATCAGCGGCCGTTTGCGGACGGCCCTGCGCGCCATGCCGACGACCTCGGAGAGAAGCCGCGGATCGGCGGCGAATTGCATCCCGCCGCATTTGGTGTTGGGGCAGGAGACGTTGAGCTCGTATCCGGCAAGGCCTTCGGAGTTTTCGAGCGCCTCGAGCACCTCGACGTAGTCCTCGGGCTGGTAGCCGAAGACGTTGGCGAAGACAGCGGTATCGAGTTTCGCCAGGCGGGGCAGTTTCTCAGCCACAAAGGCCCGCACGCCGATGTTTTGCAAGCCGATCGAGTTGAGCATCCCGGCGGCGGTTTCGACCAGGCGCGGCGGCGGGTTGCCTTCGATGGGTTCGCGCGAGAGCCCTTTGACCACGAAGCCTCCGAGGGCGTTCAGGTCGATCAGCGGCGCGAATTCGAGGCCGTATCCAAACGTGCCGCTCGAAGCCAGAATCGGGTTTTTGAGGCGCAGCCCGCAGAGCTCGGTTGCAAGGTCAGCCACGGTTATTGGGTCGCCGGCGGCGGGGGTCCCATGGCCCCGCCAGGCGTTTGCGGCGGAAGCAGCGCTTCGGAAAGGACTTTGCCGGTAGCGGAGGTCGGGGCCGGAACTCCGAGCAGCGCGGCGATGGTCGGAGCAACCGCCGTGGCGTCGACTTCCGACTCGAAACGCCCCGCTTTGACGCCCGTGCCGAAGAAAATCAAGGGCACATCGGTGTCGTAGCGATAAAGCGAGCCGGAGGAAGTGCCGCGGCCGGTCCCGAATTGCTCCACGAAGTAGGGCTCGTAGACCAGCATCAGGTCCCCGGAGCGCGCTGGATGCCAGCTCCGGCGCAGCTTTTCCCAGATCGTCGCGGGCGTTCGCCCGCTGCCCGGTGTGAAGTACGACGCCACGCCCGTGACCCGGGTCGCGCCACGGCCGGCCACATCGAGCAAACGCCGAAAATCGGAAGTCGAAAGATCCTGGGCGTGCCCGTTCAGATAGACGAACGGGTAGACATACTTCTCGACCGAGAGGGAGGGATCGAACTCCTCGCGGATGGCATTGTTGATAGCTTGTACGACGTCTTCGCCGTTTACGCGCCCCGCTGTCAAGCCTTGCTTGGCGGCATCGTCGGGAAGCGGAGGAGTGCCATGAGTGGCTGTAAAAACCAGGCTGACCTTGTCGAGCCCGACGTTCGATTCCAGCCAACCCAGGAAACTGCCGATTGTACGGTCCAGGCGCAAAACCATGTCACGCATCAGCGGCGAGTAGGCGCCGGTCTCTAGGGCGAGGCGGCCGGGAGCGCTGAGGTGGATCACCAGCAAATCGGTGTACTGTCCGTTGCCGAGCTTTTCTGCCTCGATGGCGCGCTGGGCGAATTCGAACGTGTCTTCGGTCGCGAACGGCGAGGCGTGGTACAGCGCCAGAAAGTTCTCGCGCCCGTTAGGCTCGCGGAGCTGGATGACGCGCAGCGGCGCGGATTGCGGCTGGGCGTCGACCGCCACCCAAGGCTTGCCGTCGAAGCGCATGATCGGGTGGTTCTGGTTGAACTCCTGTACCCACGGAGGAAGCATTTTGGCGTAGTATGCCGACGTCTCAAACTGCCCGTCGGGTCTTTTCCAATAGCACCCTGTAGGGCGCCGTCCACCGAGCAGGACCGCCGCTGGCGCGCTGCCCGAAACGACCATGACGCGCGATTGCCCGTCGCTCGCCAGCCGCAGCTCGTCGGCAAAGGTCGAACCGGAGAGATTTCCCGGGCTGGGGCCTGCGCCGGGCGGCGCGACCGAATAGGGTTCGGTCCACGATTTTTCCGCGGCCACGACTTCGTGGCGTTCGCGGTCATACCAGCGGTCGCCAACCAAGCCGTTCAATTCGGGATAGGCCCCGGTGGCGAGAATCGCGGCGTTCGGCGCGGTCAAGGTCGTCAGGTGGTCGAACCTAAGGCGCTGGAAGGCGGCGCCCTCGCGGAGCAGACGGTTGAATCCGGTGTCGGAAAGGCCAGGCCGGTAGGTTTCCAGGTAGTCGGCGCGGAACTGTTCCGCCACGATCACCACCAGCAAGTGCGGCTGGCGTAACGGGGGCGCGCCCCAAGCTGCGTTGAGCATCAGAATCAGCGCAAAACAGGGCGCTAGGATGCTGAGAACACAGGGATCAGGCCGCCATTGCCGCCAAGAACGCATATCGTGCTGAGTGTAGCAGAACGAGGAAAGCCCGACGCCACGCGGGAAGGTATCGTTGCGGGCTTCGGCAGGAGGCGCAGGAGCGCTGCCTGCCGGCCACGCTACAGGTGGTCGCGGCCCGAGGCCTATCCCCGCACCGGAAGAATCGGCCCCACCGCGAAAGAAGCGGGCCCCAAACCGAAAGAATTGGGCCCAACAGCGAAAGAAACGGGCAAATAGCGCGGATTCCGCGGCGTCAGCCACGTGATAGTGCGCTGCCCGAGACAGTCATTGCCCGTGACAGTAGTGTCCGGGAAAAGTGCGCTGCCAACCTCGTGAGATGGCGTCGACGATGTCGCGCGGCGTAAGAAGACGTTGCGGAACTTCCTACGACGCGCGGTCTGAAGTCGTACTACCTTAGGGAGTCACGCTACCGAGCAAGTCGTACTACCTATATCGCCGCGACCCTTGGTTAGTTGGCGGTTTCCTGACGCACTTCCTTGAGGAATTGGTCAACAATTTCGCGTTGTTGCTGTTCAGTCATGGACGACTGGATCAGCCGCCCGGCGGCGCGGATCGCGAGGTCGGCCGCGATGGACCGCATCTCCTGCATGGCCGCGCGCTGCTCGGCTTCGAGCCGCCGCATGTCTTGCTCGACCACGCGGCGCGATTCAGCGCGCGCCTCCTCGATCATCTTTTGGCGCGTCTGCTCGGCGTCCTTACGCGCCTGGTCAATCAACTGCTCCGCCTGGCGCATCGCTTCGTCGCTGCGTTTGCGATTTTCCGCGATGGCCTGCTCAGCTTCGCGTTGGGCCTTCTCGGCTTTGAGCAGCGCGTCGTCAATGCGCTTCTCGCGCGAATCGAGCGCTTCGAGCAGCGGCTTCCAGGCGAGCTTGCGCAGCACGGCGAGCAACACCAGGAAGGTGAGCACCGTCCAGATCATCAAGCCCGGCTCGAACCGGAGTAGCGGGTTATCGGCTTGCACGGCCGGTTACCCCAGACTCATGAAGATGGCGACGAAGCAAACGCCGAGGCCGATGACGGCGACGCCTTCGAGCAGGAACAAGGGAAGCTGGAAGGCTTGCACGATGTCCTTCGAGGCTTGCGGCTGGCGGGCGATGCTCTCCACCGCGGCCGCGGTGAATTTGCCAATCCCGTAGCCGGCGCCAACGGTGATCACGCCGGCGCCCAGGGCGGCCCCCAGCATGACGAGTCCGAGGTGGGAGCCCGGCGCTGCGGCGCCTTCTCCCTGCGCCAGGGCGGCCCCGGGCAGCAGCAACGTCAGAGCGGTCAACAGCAGCAGCAGCGAGCCCGCGCTTTTCGCAAAGTGTGTCATGGAAAAATCATCCTCCAAAAAATTCCTCTAGTGCGAGGAGTGAACTAACATCCCGATAAAGATGGCTGTAAGTAGCGTGAATACGTACGCTTGAATGAATGCGACGATGACCTCGAGCATGCTGATGGCGACGGCCATGGGCACCGAGATGAGCAGGCCGACAAGCACGCTCTTGAAGATAAACAGGAACGACAGCATGACCAGAATCACGATGTGCCCGGCGGTCATGTTGGCGCCAAGACGAATGGTCAGGGCGACGGGCTTGACGAAGGTGCTGAGCGTCTCGATCACGATCAGCAGCGGCGCCAGGAGCATCGGCGTCCCCTCGGGCACCATGTGCTTGATGTAGCCCAGCGGGCCCATCACGTAGATTCCCGACCCGATCATCAACAGCAACGTCAAAAAGGCCAGCGCGAAAGTAACGTTCAGATTGCTGGTGGCTGTATAAGAGCCCGGCAGCATGCCCATGAGGTTGCAGGTGAGGATGAACACGAACAGGGTCAGCAGGTAGGGAGTGAAGCGGCGTCCCCAGGTTTTGCCCATGTAGGCCACGGCGATCTCGTCGCGGACGAACACGGCGAGCGCCTCGATCATGTTGGTGGCGCCTTTGGGGGCGCCGGCGCCAAGCCGCGACCTGCGGAGAGCCCATCCCAGGAAAACGATCAGAAAGGCTGCGGCTAGCCACATCATGACCACCGCTTTGGTCACATGCCACTCCGCCAGCGCGGGAATGTCCACGTTGGCGATGTGGTGAATAATGACTGAGGAAAGGCTTTCTTCGCCTTCGTGTCCGCTTTCGGCCGCCAACATTGCTAAGGGCAAGATGCCGTTCATTTCGCTGCCATCAAGCGCTGGTACCGGAACCCTTCCCAGACCTGCGCGACCAAATACCCGGCGAACAAGGCCGAGATAAACGCGGCGCGGTGTGGCCCGCCGCGAACAAGGACCACCGTCAGTACACCCAAAACCCAGGCGGTGCGCAGACCGATGCCCAACAGGGTCAGTTTCCAGACCGCCGCCACGGGGTTCGAGCCCCAGACCTTCAACAACAACTCGGAAATCCCGATGGTGGATAGCCCCGCCAGCAAGCCCCCGAGAATGGCTGCTGTCATTGTTTGCGCCACATCACCTTGGCTAAGTTGTAAAACCCCACGACGATGCCGACAAACAGCCCGATGACCGTGGCCATCGGATTGGTGTCGAAATACTCCCCGATCATGTAACCCATCAGCAGGCACGCCAATACGCTACCGCTGAGGGTCCAGCCGGCATCAGCAGCCGGGCCGCTGGACTTTACCCTGGAGCCGAAACCGCGTAAGCCCATCTACTCTTACCCTAGCGCGAAGACTCTGACCACGCACGAAATCCAGAGATGGACTGTAAGGCTTGAGTACCCAGGAGTGGGCGATCCGGCAGAATTACAACGATAACAAACCCCTTGGGGGGGCGGCAAGTCTTGTAATGTCCTAAACCTGCGAGCCGGTTCCGTTTCAATCGGTGGATTCCGCAATCGCCGCAGGCGATCCGAGCCCAGTGAAGCGGGGGCAGATCGCAGGCTGCCTAGCGCAACGCCAACAACACGGAATCCGCCGCCAGGCTCAGAATCGGCTCGGGGTAAAAGAAAATCAACAGGGTCAACACGCCGCTGGCGACCGTGGCGAGCTTGACGCCCCGGCTGAGGTGGAACGTCGGCGGATCGGCGGCATCGGACAAAAAGATGGCCCGGACGATGCGGAAATAATAATAGGCGGCCACAGCCACGTAGAGCGCCCCGGCCACGGCCAGCAGATAGTGGCCCGCCTCGATCAAGCCCAGGAAAATGTAGTACTTACCCAGGAAGCCGGCCGTCGGAGGGATACCCGCCAGCGACAGCATGAAGATCAGCATCAGGATGGCGTAGCCGGGGTGCCGCGCCATCAGCCCCGACAGGTCGTCGACTTCCTCGGCCGGCTGACCCTCGCGGCGCATCGCCGCCACGACCGTGAGGACGCCGAAGTTCATGAACATGTAGACGAACAGGTAAACGGCGATGCCCTGCAGGCCGGTTTCGTTGGCCGCGACCAAGCCCAGCAGCATGTAGCCGGCGTGCGAGATCGAGCTGTAGGCGATCAGCCGCTTCATGTTGCTCTGCGTCAGCGCGGCGATGTTGCCTAGCGTCATCGAGGCCAGCGCCACAACGGCCAAGGCCGGGATCCACAGCTCGCGGGCGCTCCACAGCGGCACCAGGAAGATCCGCAGCATCAGGGCGAACGAGGCGGCCTTCGACGCCACCGACAGGTAGGCGGTGATCGGGGTTGGCGCACCCTCGTAGGCGTCGGGCGCCCACATGTGGAAGGGTACGGCTGAGATCTTAAAAAACAGCCCCACCGAGAGGGTAACCAATGCCAGAATCATGACCGGGTCGGTGGGCTCGCGTTGAGCGACAGCGGCGGCGATCTGGCGGAGGTCGGTCGATCCGCTGATGCCGTAGAGAATCGAGAAGCCGTAGACCAGCACGCCGCTTGAGAACGCCCCGAGAAGCACGTATTTGATGGCGGCCTCGTTGGCGCGCTTTTCGTCGCGCAGAAAGCCCACCAGCACGTAGAAGCTAAGCGCCATCAGTTCCAGGCCGATAAACAAGGTCACCAACTCGTAGCCCTGCGCCATCGCCGCCATGCCCGCCTGCGCGAACAGCATCAGCGCGTAGTATTCCCCGCGATGCTCGCCTTCGATTTCGAGATAGGTGACCGAGATCAGGATCGCCAGCGACGCCGCGCCCAGGAACAGCCAGTTGAAGAATACCGAGAAGCCGTCGACGACGATGGCTCCCCCCAGGCCCTGAATCGCGGCGCCTCCGAGGTCCTGCTGGTGCTGCCAGATCGCGACTCCGGTCATGATCTCGCCCAGCAGCGCCGTCATGGCGTTCCACCAGCGCATGCGCGGGTCTTTGATCAGGAAATCGAGGATCAGGATGCCGCAGCCGAACAGGCTCAGCAGCAGAATCGGCTTGAGCACGAAGAAATCGGTTGCGGTGAACTGCGGAATCATTCTTTTGTCAGCTCCGCGACCTGCTTGGCCTTATCGAGCGGATTCGGAATTCCCGCCCGCTCGAAGTATCCCGGCTGGACGCGCTCCACCAGCTTCGCCGCCGGTTTTTCGAGAAGGTCGAAAAAGGGCTTCGGATAGAGCCCGATCCAGAAGCAGCCGGCGACCAGCGGCAGCATGATCAGAATCTCGCGCGGGCTCAAATCCGGGACGGTCTCGTTCTTCGGATTGGTGATCGAGCCCAGCATAATCCGCTGGAATAACCACAGCAGGTAGGCCACGCCGAGCACGATGCCCACGACGGCGAAAGCAGCCCAGTAGGGGTCTTTCTCAAACGCGCCGCGCAGGATCGCGAACTCGCCGATGAAGCCGTTCAGGCCGGGTATGCCTGCCGATGCGAATACCGCGATGCCGAACAGCGCCGCGTAGACCGGCATGCGCGTTGCAAGGCCGCCATACTCGGCGATTTCGCGGGTGTGCCGCCGCTCGTACATGATGCCGACGGCAAGGAAGAGCAGCGGCGTCGAAAGGCCGTGATTAATGCCCTGCAGCATGCCGCCGGAAACACCGGCCGGGTTCAAGGCGATGAGCCCAAGAGTACAAAAGCCGAGGTGGCTCACCGATGAGTAGGCGACGAGCTTCTTCCAGTCCTTCTGCATCAGTGAGACGAGCGCGCCGTAGATGATGGCGATGATCGAAAGCGCCGCCAGAATCTCCACGGTCGAGTCGTCGGCGGCCGCGCCAGGCAGCAGCGGGAACGAGAAACGAAACAGCCCGTAAAGGCCCATTTTCAGCAGCACACCCGCCAGAATCACCGAACCGGCCGTGGGCGCTTCGGTGTGCGCATCCGGCAGCCAGGTGTGGAACGGGAACATCGGCACCTTGATCGCGAACGCAAAGAAAAAGCCCCAGAACAGCCAGATCTGCGTCGTGGGGTCGATCGTGGTTCGCATCAGGTCTTCGAGCGCGAAGCTGTACTCGTTGAACTGCTGGAAATGCAGGAAGTAAAGAGTCAGCATCGCCAGCAGCATCAGCACCGAGCCTGCCAGCGTGTAAAGGAAAAACTTGATCGCGGCGTAAGTGCGGCGGGCGCTGCCCCAGATGCCGATGATGAAATACATCGGCACCAGCATCACTTCCCAGAAAACGTAGAACAGGAACAGATCGAGCGCCATGAAGACGCCCATCATGCCGGCCTGCAAGAACAACAGGAAAGCGTAGTATTCCTTGGTGCGCTCCTGGATGGCGTTCCACGAGCACCAGATCGAGAGGAACCCGATCAGGGCCGTGAGCACGATCAGCAGCAGCGCCACGCCGTCGATGCCGAGGTAATACTCAACGCCGAGCGAAGGTATCCAGGAGGCGCGTTCCACGAACTGGAAGTCCGCGATGGAGTTGTCAAACCAGAAAACCAGTGGCAGGCATACGGCCATGCCGAGAGCGCCGACGATGTTGGCGAACAGGCGGATGAGCTGCTTGTTCTCCTTGGGGATGAACAGCAGAAGCAGCATCCCCACTAGCGGGGTCAACCAGATAATGCTGAGGATGTGCTGTTTCATGATCTCCGCGTATCGAAGCGGGAGGGGACAGTCACCCGATCCCTGCTCTGTGCAATCAAACTTTGTGCAATCAAACCTTGCGTCGCGCCGCGGGTGCCTGTCCCGCCGGCATACTTTGTCCCCGCCGGCATTCGTTCACGCCGCTCAAACCGAAAGGTAGTAAGCCAGCAAGCCGAGTGCGCCCAGCACGATGAACAAGGCGTAGTTCTGCACCAGGCCGGTTTGCAGCATGCGGACCGGATAGGAAATGAACTTCACCAGGAACGCCGTCAGCCGCACCAGTCCGTCGATGATCCAGGTATCCCACCACATGCTGACCGTCGAGGAGAACCGCGTCAGCCAGCCGGCGCCGTTCACCGCGCCATCCACGACACGGGCGTCGAAGCGGCTGAGCTGCGCGCCGCCGCCCTTAACTAGGCCGTTCACGAACAAAGCGTTGTAGATCTCGTCCACGAAATATTTGTTGTAGAAGAGGCCTTGCGCCGGGCCGAGCAGACCCCGCATCGGCTCGCCTTCGAGCTTGCGGTCGAACATTTTGCGCGCGAAGAGAATTCCGCCGATCGCCAGCCCTACCGACGCGAACATCAGTACCCATTCCATCGTTGTGTCGTGATGCTCTGCGGCTGCGCCGTGCTCGCCGCCGACGGTCGCTATCGCGGGGCTCAGCCAATGCTCGAGGCTGGGCAGCGCTTCATGGAGCGGTCCGAAAACCACCGGCGTGCCAATCCAGCCGGCGAGAACACTTCCCACCGCCAACACCATCAGCGGCACCGTCATCGTGGGGGGCGACTCGTGAACGTGATGAGCCGCTTCCGGCTCGACGCGCGAGTCACCGCCAAAAGTCATGTACATCAGCCGGAACATGTAGAAGGCCGTCATGCCGGCGGTCGCGAAACCGAGCACCCACAGCATCTGATGATGCGTCGACCAGCTCTGCCACAGGATCTCGTCCTTCGAGAAGAATCCGGCCAGGCCCGGAATGCCGGCGATCGCCAGCGAGCCGATCAGCATCGTCTTGTACGTGATGGGAATTTTTTTCTTGAGCGCGCCCATCTTGCGCATATCCTGCTCGCCCGACATCGAGTGGATCACCGATCCCGAACCGAGGAACAGCAGCGCCTTGAAGAAGGCGTGCGTGTAGAGGTGGAAGATCGCAACCCAGAACGCGCCGACGCCGCAGGCCAAGAACATGTAGCCCAACTGGCTGACGGTCGAGTAAGCGAGCACGCGCTTGATGTCGTGCTGCACCAAGCCGATGGTGGCGGCGAAGATCGCGGTCAGCGCGCCGACGATGGCGACGATGAGCATGGTTTTCGGCGCCAGCACATACAGCGCGCTGGAACGGGCCACCATGTACACGCCGGCGGTGACCATGGTCGCGGCGTGGATCAGCGCCGAAACCGGCGTCGGGCCTTCCATGGCATCCGGCAGCCAGACATATAGCGGGATCTGCGCCGATTTTCCGGTCGCTCCGATGAACAGCAGCAGCGTGATCGCGCTGATGGTTCCGAACGCCGCCGTTTCCGCGGTAAACCCGCCGGCCTGCAGCGCCGCTCCGATCTCGGTGAACTTCAGCGTCCCCAAGGTCGAGAACAGCAGCAGCATGCCGAGGATGAATGCCGCGTCACCGATACGGTTGACCAGGAACGCCTTGTTGGCGGCGTCGCCGGCCGATTTCTTGTGGAAGTAGAACCCAATCAGCAGGTAGCTGCAGAGCCCCACGCCTTCCCAACCGACGAACAGCAACACATAGTTGTTGCCGAGCACCAGCAGCAGCATGAAAAACAGGAACAGGTTCAACTCGCCGAAAAAGCGATAGAACCCGTTGTCGTGAGCCATGTAGCCGATCGAATAGACGTGGATCAAAAAGCCGATGCCGGTGACGACCAGAATCATCACCGAGCTAATGGGATCGAGCAGAAAGCCCCACTCGGCGGTGAACGCCGGAACGGCGCCGCTGCTGGTGAGCGAAGGCAGACCGGTCAGCCAGGTGTATTTGACGACTTCGTGGGTATGGTTCGCGACGCCTTGAAGCTGAATCACAGCGCCCAGGGCAAACACAAACGCCATGAGCACCATGCCAGGGCAGAGCAGGCTGATGATCTTTCGTCCGGCAGGGGGCGCGTCGTGCCCGTGCCCGTGATCATCGTGCCCGTGGTCATCGTGCCCATGCCCGCCGCCGGCCGGCTGCGGGTCTAGTAGGCGACCGAACAGCAACATGACCGCGGCGCCAAACAGCGGAAACAGGGGGATCAGCCAGATGCTATCGAGAAAGAACATAGGGAACTACGTTTGCTTTGCCCGTGCCGGGCCCCCAAACAACCAAATCGCGCGGTCACCAGCGCAAGATATCCACCTCGTCGGCGTGGACGGTTTCCTTGTTGCGAAACAGCGCGATCAGAATCCCCAGCGCCACCGCCGTTTCGGCCGCGGCAACGGTGATTACGAAGATCACGAAAACCTGGCCGCTGACGTCCTGCAAATAATGCGAGAACGCCACCAGGTTGATATTGACCGCGTTGAGGATCAACTCGATCGACATCAGCACCACCAGGATGTTGCGGCGTGTCAGCACGCCAACCGCGCCGATCGTTAACAGGATCGCGCTCAACAACATGTAGTGCGCTGTCGTGACCGGATACATAAACCGAATTGCTAACCGCTTCGAGGCGACCCTTGGCCAGAGGCTCAGTTGTCCATCGAAGAAATGCTTGACCCCGGGGCGCCGCGCGCCTTCGACATGACGATGGCGCCGATGATGGCGACCAGCAACAGAATCGAGGCCATTTCAAACGGCAACAGATATCGTGAAAATAGGGCTTGGCCAACCTGCTCGGAGTTCGTCGTCATCTGGCCGAGCTCAGCCGGCGGCGGTGCAGCCTGACCCAGATGGAACGAGTCCGCCCCGCGGAACAGGAACACGCTGACCAGCACCAGCATCAGGGTGCTGCAGATCACGGCGATCCAACCCTGGCTCGCGAAACGGCGCTGCAGCATCTCTTCGCGCAACGGCACCAGCATGATCACAAACAGGTACAGCACGGTGATGCCGCCGATGTAGACGATCACCTGGACGCCGGCCAGAAATTCGGCCGCCTGAAGCAGGAACAGCCCCGCGGTCCCGATGAGCGCGTTGATCAGCCACACGGCCGCATAAACCACGTTGCGGCGCGTAATCATCAGGATGGAACTGCCTACAATCAGGATCGCGAAAAGATAGAAAAGTACGCTATCAAGCAGCATCGCCGGGCCAGACTCCCCGAGATCCTTGGGCCAAAGACTCTACAGCATACACTAAATCGTCCGCTGGACGGTGCTGAAAGCGGGGAAATTTCGAGATCGGGGATTGAGCGTGCTAAGCCGCGGCCAACTCAGTAGTTGTACTCGGTAGGCAGCGGGCCTTCTTCGAGCATCTGGCGGTCCCAGATGGCGCCTTCCCGTGTGTAGTAGGCAAGCTCGAAATCCTGGGTCAATTCCAGGGCATCGACCGGGCAGGCATCCTCACAGAGACCGCAGAACATGCAGCGCGAGGTGTCGTAAGTGAAGTTGGTGAGTTCCTTGCGGCGTGTCTCTTCGTTGCGTTCGGACGTAACGACGATAAGCTGCTCCGGGCAGGCCAGCGCGCAAAGATTGCAGGCGATACACAACGTCTCGTTGCTATCGGGATGGACGTTGAGCCGGGGAGCGCCGCGAAAACGCTCCGCGACGGCCGGCCGGTCCTTGGGATATTCCTCGGTATAGATGAGCGAGGGCTTCTGGTTGCGGAAGGTGACCCAGAGGCCCTTCAGCAGATCCACAAGGAAAACGGACCTGAGCAGCTCTCTCATTACGCTTTTATCCTATCATCCTCGCACTTGCTACGATCCCGAAGTCCACAGGAAGACAATGCCGTTGACGATCAGCGCCCCGATGCTGATGGGGATCAGGTAGGTCCAGCCGACCTCCATAAGCTGGTCGTAGCGGAAGCGCGGAAACGTGCCGCGAAACCAGATGAAAACGTAGACCAGCAGGAACACCTTGAGCAGGAACCAGAACAGGCCGATGACATAGGGGTTCGCGGCCGGGATAGCAAAAAGCGCCGCGACCAGGAACATCGCCCCAGCTAGCGCGCCGATGATGACGGTCTGTTCGATGGGCATGCGGCGGCGCCGGAATCCCTTCAGGCAGCCCAAGCCGATCACCACAAAGAGCAGGATCGGAAAACCGTAGTTCAGGGGCACTTCCAGGAATCCGACATTGGGGAACGGCCGCAGCCAGCCTCCCCAGAACAGCGTTACCCACAACGCGCACATCACGAAGATGCTGGCGTATTCCGCCAGAAAGTAGAGCGCGAAGCGAAAGCCGCTGTATTCGGTGTGGAATCCAGCGACGAGCTCGGATTCGGCTTCGGGTAGATCAAACGGCGCGCGGTTCGTTTCGGCGACCCCGGCGATGAGGAACACCACGGCCGGGACCAGCATCAAGCCGTAGTTTCCAAAGGCGAACCACAGCCCCTGCTCCTGCTGCGCATGGACGATTCCTTGCATGCTGAGCGTGCCGGCAATCATCAGCGCCGTGACCGTTGCAAAACCCAGCGGGACCTCGTAGCTCACCATCTGCGCCGCCGAGCGCAGCGACCCCAGCAGCGAATATTTGCTGTTGGACGACCAGCCGCCAAAAATCAGCCCCAAGATGCCGATCGACGACATCGCCAGGATGAACAGGATGCCGATGTTCACATCGGCTACGAAGAACTTGTCGCTCAACGGCAGCACCGCGAAGGCCGTCAGCGCGGTGAACGTGGAAAGCACCGGGGCTCCCCAGAAAATCCATTTGTCCGCGGCGGCCGGGATGATGTCTTCCTTCAGCAGCAGCTTCACAGCGTCGGCGAGCGGCTGCAGAAAGCCGTAGGGTCCGACTCGCATTGGGCCGAGACGGACTTGCAGGTCGGCAAGCACCTTGCGTTCGAGCAATACGATGTAGCCGGCGATCAGCGGGAAAAGCAGAATGATCAGGACGCTGGCGATCAGCGGCGGCAGGTAGGGGTAGTACGGGCTGTTGAAAATCTCGTCCATGTTGGCCTTGGCCTAATAAAGCGGCAAGCCTGTCGCCTGTCGCCCTTCTACCGATCCACTTCTCTACCGATCCACCTCGCCTAGCACGATGTCTATCGTGCCGATGATCGCCACTACATCGGCGATCAGCGCTCCGCGGCACATCCTGTCGAGGGCGCACAGGTTCACAAACGACGGCGGCCGCACCCGCAGGCGATAGGGCTGCGTCGAACCATCGCTCACGATGAAGTATCCGAGCTCCCCCTTGGGCGCTTCGATCGATTGATAGGCCTCGCCGATCGCCGGTTTAAAGACCTTGGCGACTTTGCCGCGAATCGCGCCGCTGGGCAATTTTCCAACCGCTTGGCGGATGATGCGCGCCGACTGGCGCATCTCCTGCATGCGCACGATGTACCGGTCGTAGGTGTCGCCGTTCTGCGCCGTGGGGATATCGAAATCGTAATTCTCGTACCCCGAATAGGGCTGCGCCTTGCGCAGATCCCATTCCAGACCCGCGGCCCGAATCACCGGACCCGTCACGCCGTAGCTCTTGCAGTCCTCGATGTTGAGAATGCCGATGCCCTTGGTGCGCGCGACCCAAATACGGTTGGTGGTGAGCAACTCTTCGTACTCATCCACCTTGGGTAGGAACCAGTCGCAGAACTTCAGACAGTCCTGCTCAAAGTTGTCGTACGTGTCGTATTGCAGGCCGCCGATGCGGAACGCATGCGTCGTCAGACGCGCGCCGCAGTATTTCTCGAAGATTTTGAGAACTTCCTCGCGCTCGCGGAAGCAATAAAACACGGGGGTAATCGCGCCGATGTCGAGGGCGTGCGTGCCAAGCCAAAGAAGATGGCTCGAGATGCGGTTTAGCTCGGTCAGAATCACGCGCACCACTTGCGCACGCTCGGGAATCTCGACGGCGCCTAACTTTTCCGCCGCCAGGCAATAGCCGAGCCCGTTCGAGACCGCCGCCACGTAGTCCATGCGGTCCACGTAGGGGTTGAACATTGTGTAGGTGCGGTTCTCGGCGATTTTCTCGACGCCGCGGTGCAGGTAACCGATGACGCATTCGGTCCCCAAGACCTTTTCGCCGTCGAGCTTGAGGATGACCCGCAGCACGCCGTGCGTGGAAGGGTGCTGCGGCCCCATGTTGAGGACCAGCTCGTTGGAATCGAGAAAAGTGGCTTCCGGCATTACTGCGCGCTCTCGATGTTCAGGTTCTCGCGCACCCAGTCCTGATCCTGCTGGATGATCGAATAGTCTTTCCGCAGCGGATAACCCTGCCATTCGTCGGGCAGCAGGATGCGAGTCATATTGGGGTGCTCGGCGAAGGCGATCCCGAACATGTCATAGACTTCGCGCTCCAGCCAGTTGGCCGTGGCATAGAGCGAGTCGGCCGATCGCGGCGTCTCGCTTTCAACGACGGCTGTCTTGACGCGAATCCGCACGTTGTGGGGATGCGAATACAAGATCCAGACGACCTCGAAGGGTTTTTCCTTTTCCGGATAGTGGACCGCGGTTACGTCCACCAGGTAGTCGAAGCCTTCGTCGGCCTTGAGGTACTGCAGGATCGGGAACACCCCGGGCAGATTCGTGACCAGGAACGAATCGCCGAGGTAGCTGGAGAATTCGGTGATTTCGGCGCTGAAACGCTCCCGCAGCCGGTCGACCAGGGGGCCGTCCCAGGGGGTCGTAGCCATCCTTGGAGGCGCTTTGGCTGCCGGTTTTTCGCCTTCGGCTTTCGCTGCCGGCTTTTCGGCCGGCGGTTTGGCAGCGGGCTTCTCAGCAGGCGCCGCGTCCGCAGCCGCTACCGGTTTTTCGCCGGCTGGTTTGTCGGCAGGCGGTTTATCGACGGGCTTGCTCTCGGCGGCCGGCTTCGACTCCGGGGCAGCCTTGTCGTCGGAAGACGCAGGTCCCCCTACTGGTTTTTCTTCGTCGGGCATTGCGGAAAGAGTCCGGAGACGGTGAAGTAACGCATCGGCCCGTAACTACCGGGCCAAAAATGAACCTAAGTGTTAGCACACGCTTCGAGAAAGTGTCAACAAATCGGCGCGTTCAAGCGCGCTGTGGCCACATTCGCGTTTGGCGCGCGAGGACGCCGGCTCCAATGTGGAGCGAACCGTCTATTCGCCAAAGGCCCTGGGCCAGCGTCGCGCGCCGTGGAAGACTCGAAGGACCTCGACGGATTGCCGGCGAACGCGGTAAGGAATGACGTAGGGAGTACCCGGCACCACAAGCTCGCGCGTGCCGGATACGCGGCCGGGTCTGCCAAGGCTGGGATGAGACTTGAGCCGGGCAACCGCCTAGCGAATGCGAGCGACTACCCTCCGAGCCGCATCCGGGTCGTCGCCAGCGATGAAGACGGCTTCGCGATCGAGATTGCGAAGCGCCTCGCGGAGCCAGCGAACTTTCATTCAGACCATTTGGAGAATACGGCGTCCGCCTCGGCGTCAGTAGCGAAATCCCCGGCATCCGCTTCCTGCAGCGCTTTCTGCGTTTCCTCGATCTGCCAGGCTTCCCGCTCCAGATATTGAGCGATGGCTTCGGCGGCAAGAAACGACCTGCTGCGTTTGGAACCCTGGGCAAGAGCTTCAAGGCGGCGCTTGAGATCTTCGTCGAGGCGAACCGTCACAATCGAGGTTGAAGCCATACGTGTATACATAGTATACATCGGCCCGGTGACGGTTTTAGGCCAACAGAACGGCGCCTGCCCCTGGGGTCTCAGAAAATGCTGGCCGCGGAGATCTCCGCAGACAGTTCAGCTATTTCGAATCTGTTTACACTCTTGAGCGCAGACTGCTCGTACACAAACAGTCGCTTGGACTCTGGATCGATCAGCCAGATGTGAGATACGCCCCAGGTGGCGTACTCGTCGAGCTTCTGAAGCGTGTCCGCGGTCGGATCGGTTGGCGAGAGGATTTCAATGGCAATCAGGGGAGGGGTCGAAGGGAACCGCTCGGCAGGCTCACTTTCCGAGTAAACGGCCAGATCGATAACCCGGTAGCGGTTCGGAGTAACCTGGACCCGCAGCTCGGGACAAACATGAAGTGGAGTACCCCCACCGAGTCGTCCGAGAGCGACTGCCAATCGCCCTTGGATCCGGGAATGCGGATAACCTCCCACGGTTCGCTCCAATAGCTCGCCATCCAGAAATTCACGATCCGGTTGATAACTGGTCCGGAGATATTGTTCGAGTGGAACCTTGATCTGGGTTGCCATTCGGCTTTAGCTTACCACGCTCCTCGCAACATGCTAGTGCCCACGAATCAGCTACTTATCGCGCCAAAGGACAGGAATCTCCCCGTGGAATTCGCCGCGGTTATGATCGCGCGCTGGGTATAGGGAACTCCTGCGATTCGGTCCTGGCCGTGCGAAGGATCTCTTCCATCTGGCGAACTACCGCTGCGTGATCTGATGCTACGTCACGAGTCTCTGCGAGGTCGTCATCCAGGTCGTAGAGTTCGATGGGTCCGTCGAGTCCATGGCGAACCGCCTTCCATTTGCCCATCCGCACGGCCTGGTGGAAGCCTCGCTCGAAAAACTCCCAGTAGAGGTATTCGTGGTCCTTCTGGGGTTTGCCGAGCATGGCGGGCAGCATCGAAATGCCGTCAAGGCCGGGCGGGGTCTGGACTCCGGCGATTTCCGCGGCCGTTGGCAACAGGTCCCAAAAAGCCCAGACCTGGGCGCTGGTTTGACCCGCTTTGATTTTGCCGGGCCAACGGGCGATCGCGGGAACCCGAATACCGCCTTCGTAAAGATCACGCTTGATGCCGCGCAGGCCGCCCCGGCTGCCGAAAAATTCCGGCTCGTGGCCGCCTTCGCGGTGCGGGCCGTTGTCGCTTGCAAACATCACGATCGTGTTGTCGTCGAGGTTCAGTTCCTTGAGAAGGGCCATCAGGCGGCCGATATCGCGGTCCATGCGCGTTACCATGGCCGCGAAGCCTTTTTCGGTAGTGGGCCAGTTTTCCTTCTCGTAGGGGGAATAGTCAGGGACTTCCATGCCGTCGCCGAGAAAGCGCCCCGCCTCATTATTGGCGTGGGGAATCGTCAGCGCGAGGTAGAGGAAAAACGGCTGGCCCTTGCTTTCGCGGACGAAATCGAGGGCGCGCTCGGCGATCAGGTCGTGGCTGTATTCCCGCTTCCCGCCCGCCAGATTGCCGGGCAGAAAAATCTGCTCGTCGTTATGCCAGAGGTGGTCGGGATAGTAGCTGTGGGCGTGCGTCTGGTTGAGATATCCAAAGAACTCGTCGAAACCCTTTTGGGTCGGCCTTCCGGTAGTGTTGGCCTCCCCGATGCCCCATTTGCCGAACAGGCCCGTGCGGTAGCCCGCCTTTTTGAGCACTTCGGCGACGGTAGTGTCTTCGGGCCGCAGGGCCACGCGTCCGGTCGGGCTCGAATTGCCGCGGATGCGCGTGTGGCCAGTGTGCAGGCCTGTCATCAGGCACGAGCGCGATGGCGCGCAGACAGTCGACCCCGCATAGCAGTCGGTGAAGCGCATTCCTTCGGCAGCGAGGCGATCGATGTTCG
Organism: Bryobacterales bacterium; assembly: GCA_040902925.1. Taxonomy (GTDB): domain Bacteria; phylum Acidobacteriota; class Terriglobia; order Bryobacterales; family UBA6623; genus JBBDWJ01. The sequence continues at coordinate 40,025 of JBBDWJ010000030.1, forward strand.
CCGTGTCGAGACGTTTCTGGCCGTAACAGCCCAGGTCTCCGTAGCCAAGGTCGTCGGCCAGGATGAAGATGATGTTGGGCTTGCGGGCTTGCGCGGATGCCTGTGCCGGCAAAGCGACCACCGCGGCTGAAGAAGCGAGGAATTGTCTGCGAGTCATGATTTTGAGTAGCGGCAGGCGCTCTCGCCCGCCCCGGCGCCCCGCGCCGCCTTTCCCCTAAGTTTCATCTAAAGACTAGTTTCGTCTAAAGGCTTCGCAGCCGCCATCCGCATCTGCGGCGAAAAATCGTCGTCAACAACGCGCCAAAAATATCACCCGATCGCTAGCGGCGAAAATGCTGAAACCCGCCCGCCTCAAGGCGCTCAATCCCGCGCGCGGTCTTCAGACGAACACCACGCCCACGAACAATGCGCCCGATACAACTCAGTCGCACGCCCGCCATCAGCGCCGGGACCCGCACCCTGGGCCGGACCGTGAAAAGCAGCTCGTATTCCTCGCCGCCATGGAGCGCCTGTTCGGCGGACGCTCCCGGAAAAACCGGAATCGCGGCAGCATCGACCTCCGCTTTCACCTTGCTCGCAAGGGTGAGCCGCGCGAGATCCGTCGACAAACCGTCGCTGAGATCCATCGCCGCCGTCGCCTTCACCTTTTCGCGCAACAACTGCCCCAGGGCCAGACGAGGCTCGGGGAAAAGGTGCCGCTCGACCGCCGCGCCGCGCGCCCGCGAGCCCGCGAGAAGACGGGAAAGTCCCAGCGCCGACCCGCCGAGGCTTCCTGAGACGAACAATAGATCGCCCGGCCGGGCGCCCGCCCGCGTCAGAGCCTTTCCTCGCGGGACATCGCCAACGACCGTAATAGCGGCGCTAAAATGCCCGCTCCGGGCAACATCGCCCCCCACGCAGGGGACTCCATGGGATTTACTGGCCCGGAACATCCCATCGATATACTGCTTTAGCCAGGCAAGCCCCAAGGACTCCGGAAGCGACAGCGACAGAAGGAAGCAAATCGGCGAGCCGCCCATCGCCGCGATATCGCTCAAGCCGCGCGCCAGGGTCTTGTGACCTAGCGCCCGAGCCGGATGCCGGCCCATGACAAAATGTGTGTTTTCAATGATTTGATCGGTGGTCAGCAGCAGCTCGCGGCCAGCGCGCGGGGAGCGTAATACGGCCGTGTCATCTCCGATACCGAACCGTACCTGGCTGCTTGAGACAGCGCGCGAGGCGGTCCGAATCTGGTCGATGACTGCGTCTTCCAGGCTTGCCATTGCTTGCGGCCGGGCGACCGCCAATCCCACTTTAAGGCAAAACCTGCCTTGACAGCAGTCTTTGGCCCTGCGTAGTATTAGGGCTTCCGCCAATGAAACCGGCGTTAAATGGTGTTTATCCTACGGTTACACCAGCCGGTTTTCGGCTCTAGCGTCCGATAGAGCAATTAGCCAAGCTAGCTCGACCACTCGGGAACGAAATCTGGGCCCGCGGGGTTAGTTGTCGCGCGTTCGAGCGAGGTTCGATGAAGAAGAACTACTTTATCGTCGTCGTGGCTCATTCCATCCACGGCAGGATACGTCGTATCCACGTCCCCCATTACGCCATCCACGTAGTCCTTTCGTTGGCCATCTTCGGAGCTATCGTCGGCATCGGGTTACTGTCAAGTTACGCCCGCATGTTGTGGAAGGTCACCGAGTTCAACAAGCTGCGCTCGGAAAAACTGGCCTTGCAGAAACAGTACGACGAACTGAAGGATACGGTCACCGAACGCAACATCCAGTTGGCGTCGCTCGGCAACTTGGCCAGCGAGGTGTCGATCGCCTTCGGCATCAAGCGGGATTTCGGCGGCGACACGCTGATGGGCGAAAGCCCCACCATGCCGCATTACCGCAGCTCGCTTCATCAGTTTGGATTGCTGCAGCAGGTTGAGCTCAGCTCGCAAGC
>JBBDWJ010000030.1:41963-42465 GCA_040902925.1 Bryobacterales bacterium
GGCTTTAAAACACGACTCCGTCGATCTGGCCCGTTCAAGGGCGGCTCAGCAGTTCCTTCGGCAAACGCCTCGACCCGTTCCTGGGCAAAGGTTCGTTTCATAGTGGTATCGACATGACCGCCGACCATGGCGCTCCGGTCGTGGCCACCGCCGACGGCACGGTCGCCGCATCCGGCTGGTATACCAGCCTCGGCAAGCGGGTGGTGATCGAGCATGGGCGCAACGCGCTGACCACCGTGTACGGGCACCTCTCGGATTTCTACGTTCGCCCCGGTCAGGTCGTCCGGCGCGGCGAAGTGATCGGCCGCACGGGAGCTACAGGGCGCGCAACGGGTAATCACGTGCATTACGAGGTACGTTACCGGGGGACAGCGCTCAATCCCTACAAATTCCTACAGCCGCAGGCTCGCCAGACGGCTGGATTCTCAGTAGCTGATTAGATCCACAGCCCCTGCTATGTGTTGCGGGAAATCTCCGCGTGAAGTGACAAACTGTATCGAGA
>JBBDWJ010000030.1:42475-51854 GCA_040902925.1 Bryobacterales bacterium
CGACAAATACGTTAAAGCCCGGGTTCATGGGACTCCCCCGATCGGTCCCAACCGGCCTCAGTCTAGCCGGGTCCCGGTGGTTAGAGGATACGGATTCCCGAGGCAAGAGGCTCAACCGCTACGGCAGAACCGGGGGTTCTAACCTACCCCGCCCCAGGCTTTCAACGTAAGCCCATCCACCACCCAGATAGCGATGACAGTGGTCTCGGTATTGACGATACGAGCTGCCCTGAGCACGCGCACTTCGGGTGGCGGGTCTTCGCCTTTGCCGGCTTCCAAGGCCGCCGCGGCCAGCCGGTTGAGGCCCGTCAAAACCTTGCTTACCGAGTCCGCTTGACTACTATCGGCGCAACTCGCTTTCAGCGTGATCTGCATTTGCCCATCGGGCAGCTCATCCACGTAGAAATAGCCGCGGTCGGCCTTTTGTAGCGCGCGGGCAAAGAATCGTAAATTCTCCCAGCCTGCGGGAGGGTCCTGAAGCTCTTGCTCGGCGCGGCCGGGCTCAAACGTCGCCCACAACATGGCGCCCTGATCGAGTCGATCCCGCGCCTCCACGACGAGCCTCTGCAAACCCGTCTCGGTGAGTTGGGCCGCTTCGCCCAGGTGAGTCCCGATCGATACCCGCAACAGGTCTTCGGCCCGCAGCGACAACGTCAGCTCCGGATGCGAACCGCGCGCGGGAATCGTACAAGGTTCGCTGCGTAACGAGTGCGAACAAACCGCGCCATGGTTCTCGATCGCCTGCCGGACGGCGGCCTCGTCAAAGCGGCCCTCGACAGCGAGGTGAGTCCCCTTGGCTCCCAGCGAAATCGCAGCTCGATCGATATCGGCCAGGGGATCGAGATCCGCCGCGTTCGCAAACTCCGTGACCCCCTCCGGAAACACCATCCGTTTCTGCACGAGCGGATCAAGCGGCGGCGAACTGCGAATGCGCACGACGTCCATGTAAAGATAGACCGCCTGTCCCGCGGGCAATTGCCTCAAAAGCCGTGAGGCCGGATCGGCGGCGGGGCGTCCGCAGGAAAGCGCTGACAGCAGCAGCATGGCCAAGCCGAGCCGCATACCGCGGGGGGATGGAAGGAGCACCCGCTCAGTATAGACGCCTAAACGGCCAACGGCACTCAGGCCGGCCTCGCCTCGCGGAGCCTAACCCCACGTTTTCTCGACCCGCGGAAACCAGTTTGCAAATCGCCGGTGTTAAACTTGGCCCCATGAAGCGCACCCACCAATTCTGGGCAGTCAACCTGTTGCTGCTGGGCATGCTCGCCGTCTTCGGACTGCGCGCGGTCCAGGAACCCAAAAACAATTTTCGCTTCGCGATTCTGGGCGACCGCACCGGCGGCGCACAGCCCCAGATCTATGGGCGCGTGTGGCGCGAAGTCGACCTGCTCCATCCCGACTTTGTCATCAACGTCGGCGATACGATTCAAGGACGCGAAGATGAGTCGGCGCTCTCACAATGGACCGAGCTACGCCCGATCTGGGCCCGCTACAGCCACTACCCGCTGTATTTCACGCCGGGCAACCACGACGTGTGGTCCGATTTCTCGCGCGACCTCTACGAGCAGGAATCGAAACGCAAGGCCTTCTATAGCTTCAACTACGAAGACTCGCATTTCACGGTGCTCGACACCAGCATCACTCGCGAGCTCACCGATGAACAGCTACAGTTCCTCGAGCAAGACCTGAAGGCACATCAGGAACGCGACCCCAAATTCGTTTTCTTCCACCACCCCGTCTGGATTCGCCAAATCGATGAAGGCCAGGATTTCAAGCTGCACCAGCTCGCCAAAACCTACGGCGTCGATTACGTCGTTAGCGGCCACGGCCACGTCTTCGTCAAGAGAGTTCACGAGGGCATCGTCTATATGGAAGTCGGCAGCTCCGGCGGGCAGATGACCGCCCCCCTCGTTCGAGGCGAAGGGTTCCGGGACGGCCGCTTCTATCACTGGGTGTGGGGCGACGTTAAGGGCTCCAAAGTTTCGCTCTCTGTAAAAGAGATCGATGGACAGATGGGCGCGGGCCGCATGTTCCGCATCGAAGACTGGGACGAAAACGGACCCAAGTTCGACGCCTCCGACCCAGCGCTAACCGACAAGCCCGAAACCTAGAGCAAGCGCAAGGCCTCGGGGTTATTCCAGAAACGGACCTTGATGCCGTTGCTTCGGCAGGAAACCGCGCCCATCGCCGAAGGCGATCCGAGCCCTACCCGCAAGCGTGGGGCCACACAGTAAAACCGCTTGGCCCTCGCGGAAAACCGCGTGACCCTCGCGACCCGTTTGCCTGAAGCGCGGTTTCCAATCCGCATTTCCAGCGCAAGCACCACGTATCACGCCTGCTCCCGCGAAGACATTCGCCGGTAGATCAAAATTGTCACCCCGATCGCGATCAAGGTAACGGGAACAAAGGCCCAACCAAGCCCTTGAGCGTCTCCCATCGAAACCTGCACTTGCCGCCACGAAATATAGCTCAACGTGCAAGCGATCTGAGCCTTCATCCAAGCCACTAGCATGCGCGACAGCCGGTAAAGCCGCGGCGCGTTTTCCGGAGTCACGTTGACGGTGAAATTGTGGGTATGCGGGATGCGGCCTACTACGGTCAGCATGAGGTAAACGACGGTCCCGACGAAGGGCAGCACCCACAGATTCACCTTCGCGCCCCAGGCGTCAGGCTTGCCGGCAAAGTCGAAATGGCTTGGCGCCACGGCCGGCAGTCTCGGCCAGGCGTCGATCAAAATGAAGATCGCGAAGCTCAGCGCGGCCACCGAGATCCCCTCGATCACCCATTCAACGAATGTCTCCGGCAGCCAGGGATCAGCAGGCCGCGGACCGGCTTGTGGCGCCTGCGCAGTCATCATGGCGATATACCGCACCCCATCGATGCCGGTTTTCGCGTTCCCAGGGTATATACTCCGGGCGGGAGCCGCAACCCTCCCTTACGGACAATGGCCCAGGCGAAGAGGGCTGCCTGGTGCAGGGTCCGAACGCCGTTCGGCACGCGGTACGGCCATGATGCGGCCGACTAGGCCAACGTCACCTATCCGGCGTCCGGCCCGGGCGCTGCCCAAGTGACAGGTGCGATTTTGCCCCGGCTTTCCCCGTTTGCCATTGAGCCACGTAACCAGACGGAGTCCAGCGACGAATAATATGGGGGTAGCCGGTTTGCCTTTTCGCGCCACCTGATCTGGAGGAAACAACGTGAAACGTGTACTGTCTCTAAGTTTTGCTGTACTGCTCTTCGGAGCGATACCCTCATTCGCGGAAAGCGTCGAGGGCATCCTGATGGACAACATGTGTACCGGCGACGTGCAAAAAAAGGGCTTCAGCGCCGCCAAGGAGCACTCCAAAGATTGCGCTTTGATGGATAGCTGCAAGGACAGCGGTTTTGCCGTTGTCACCCCCGACGGCAAGGTCCTCAAGCTCGATGCCAAAGGGAATCAGATGGCGGTCAAAGCCTTGGCGGGCGCCTCGAAGACCGACAATCTGACCGTCAAAGTGGATGGAAAAATCTCAGGTGATTCGATCGCGGTCAGCGGTTTGGATCTAACTTAAGGCGGGATAGGCGCTCTCGCCTGTCCCTCGCCGCGAAGCGGCGAACTGGGTGTGGCAGCGTTCCGTTCGCAGGTCCGACGCAGGGAATCGCCGCCAGGCGATCCGAGCCCCACCCGCAAGGGTGGGGTACATTCTTAGGCTTACTGAGCAGCAACCATCGGAATGCCAGCCCGCATGTTTCCCAAGGGGCCGCAGCGAGAGGCGTCAGAAGCCCGTGGATACAAGGCGCACGAAGCTTGGCGCGCGGAGGCGTACTTAAACAGTACGGTGAGCACGGCAAGCGAGCGCAACGCAGTAGACGCGGGCTTATCACGCCTCGCAGCCGACTCCTTGTGAAACATGCGGGCCAGCCCAGGGCTAGCTTCGGGAACCAGCTTTCGCCGCCACTTTGGCATTGCCGCGCTCCACGTCAGCGCCGGACCCGGCTGTCTCGGTCCCCGCCTTCACGATGTCGATGCTGCCGCGAAATACCGCGTCTTCCTCGATCGCGATCCGGGCCGTCACCAGATCGCCTTCCAGCGACCCCGTCTTACGGATCTCCACCCGGTCGGCGGCGCGAACGTTGCCCACCAGGCGCCCAAGCACGGTGATCGAATGCGCGGTGACCTCCGCGCGCACGTTTCCGTTGGGCCCGATGGTCAGATTGTTGTCCTTCAGCGTGATCTTGCCCTCGACCTCGCCGTCGACCAGCAGATCCTCATTGCCGGCGATCTCGCCTTTGACCTTGACCGACTTGCCAATATGCGCACCACTTCCCTGAACGGGACTGGCAGGCCGCGGCGGGGGCGGCGCCGGGGCTGCCGCGACCGGCCTCGCTGGCTCTTCCGGCGGCCTCGTCACTTGCGGTTGCGGGCGCGGTGCCGGGTTGGACGGCGCGTCCGGTTCATCCTTACGTCCCCACATAGCTATTCCTCGTCGTTACTTCAGTAGAGAATTCTGAACGTTGTGCGAATGCGCACGACCCCGGCTCAGGCCGGGCCGCATGCCGCGCTCCAATTCGTCGCGGTGGCTCGTCGCCAAACTCAGCACCAACTTTATCTCACTAGCGGAGCGGAAGGAAAGTCCCGCTGCGAAGAGCGACGATGGGTGTGTTAGACAAACAACCACGGCGATCGCGATGTTGGGCAATTCGCGATCTGGGAATGAGACGTCACCGGTACAGCGAGTTGATCCAGGCCCGGCGGCCCGCGCGTGAACCGCGGAGCTTAGGCGACGACGCCGTGAATTGCGACTGCGGCTGTGAGTTTTCTGACAGCTCCAAAACGGAATAGTAACTGAGGCCGAGTCCAAGGGTAATGTGGAGGTATTACCCCTTGGACGCCTAGCGCCCGAAGGCCTAAGAATCACGAAACAGCGGCTGGATTCCCCGAGCAAACCCAGGATAGTTTTTGGGGGCCCGCACAAGACCCCCGAAGTGGAATCACTTCACCCGTTGAACCGGTTACTCGAGGATGTCGTCTCCGCAAGCGCCCTTCGTGGGCGCCGGGTTCCGGCTTCACTGCCGACCGGTGAACCGATACAACGTGTGTTGTGTTTCCAAGGCTGAGTATGAGACCACGGCTCCGATTCGACAATGGATCAAAGGTGCCCTTTTTGGCTGGCTCTATAGTTCTATTGCGCCGCGGGAATCCCCTAGGCCAGGGTGCGACGAGACGACAGGACCTTTCCCGTCAACAATCGGCGATGCCATTGATTTAGAATGAGTTGCCCTCTACGGCGCGCGGCGAATCGCGAAGCGGCTTCCTGGAGCAAGGTGTTACCTATGCCGGTCGCCCCGCGCCTTTAACCCAGTTCACGGATTCATGAAACGAACCGCCCTCTATCTCGCCTTGCTGCTGTTGTTTCTGCTCCATCAGGATTTCTGGTTCTGGGGCGACTCGACCTTGCTGCTGGGCTTCCTTCCGGTCGGCTTGGCGTACCACGCGATCTACTGCCTCGCCACCAGCCTGCTGTGCTATCTGCTGGTCACCTACGCCTGGCCGGACGACGCGGAAGCCTTCGCGGAAGGCGACTCCGCCGGAGAGGCGCGCCCCGAATGACCGAACTCCTGATCATGGCCGCCTACCTGGCGCTGCTACTCGTGCTGGGCGTCATGAGCCAGCGTTTCTTTCGCGGAACAGCCAAGGACTACTTTCTCGCCAGCCACTCGATCGGTCCGGTCCTGCTGTTGATGTCGATCTTCGGCACGACGATGACCGCCTTTACGCTGGTCGGCAGCAGCGGCGAAGCGTATCGCTCCGGCGTCGGCGTTTTCGGAATGCTGGCCTCATGGTCGGCTCTGGTCCACGCCGCGGTGATCTTCTTCGTCGGCATCCGCCTCTGGGCCATCGGCAAGCGCTATGGCTACGTCACCCAGATTCAGTATTTCCGGGACCGCTTCGAGAGCGACAAGCTCGGCCTGCTGCTGTTTCCGATCCTGGTAGCGCTGGTCATTCCCTACCTGCTTGTCGGCTTGCTGGGCGCGCGCGGCGTGGTGCGCTCGCTAACCGTGGGGGCGTTCCCGCAGCTATTCGCCTCGACCGACGGCGCCGTGCCGCCCTGGCTTACCGGCCTGGTAATTTGCTTCGTCGTGCTGACGTATATCTTCTTCGGTGGCCTTCGCGGCGCCGCTTGGGCCAACACCTTCCAAACCTGCGTTTTCATGCTGACGGGCGTTGTGGCCTTCGCGATCATCTCTTCGAAACTCGGCGGGTTGTCGGCGGCAACGCAGCAGGTTCTCGATACTCACCCCGAGCGCCTCATGCGCAGCGGCTCGCTATCGGGCACGGTGTTTTTCACTTATGGCCTGATCCCGCTTTCCATCGGCATGTTCCCGCACGTGTTCCAGCACTGGCTCACGGCGCGCTCGGCGAAGACTTTCCGCCTCACCGTCATCGCTCACCCGATCTTTATCCTGATCGTGTGGCTTCCCTGCGTTCTCATCGGAGTGTGGGCAACGGCGGCCCTGATGCCCGACGGCTCGCTCGTCGTACCGCCCGGTTCGCCGCCCAACACAGAGCTGGCGTTGATGGTCGGCAAACTCACCACGCCTCTTCTTGGCGGCCTGCTCGGCGCGGGCATCCTGGCCGCCATCATGTCGTCGCTCGATTCCCAGTTTCTTTGTCTTGGAACGATGTTCACCAACGACATGGTCACTCACTACCTGGGAGAAGATCGCTTCGACGACCGGCGGCGCATCCTGATCGCCCGCGTGTTTGTGGTCGGTATCGTGGCGGTCACCTATTTGCTATCGCTGGCCGAGCCGCGGCAGGTTTTCCCGCTAGGCGTATGGTGTTTTAGCGGCTTCACGGGCCTGTTTCCCCTGGTCTTCGCGGCGATCTACTGGCGCGGAGCCACCAAGGCCGGCGCCATCGGTTCGGTGCTTGTGACCGCCGCAATGTGGCTATGGCTGTTTCACGAAAGCGGCTACGGCGCCGACCCCAACTACACGTTCCTGGGCATGATGCCGGTGGCCACGGTCTTCGGCTGCTCGGCCGCCACGCTGATCGCCATTTCACTGGTGACGCCGGCGCCGTCGGAAAGAACGCTCCGAAAGTTCTTCCCGCAGCCGAGCAGGACAGCCCTTTCTGCCGCGGGAGTGGCCGTCCCGGGAGACTAGCCGGATTCTGATGAAGATCACCTATATCGCGGCCGGCGCCGGCGGCATGATCTGCGGCAATTGCCTGCGCGACACCACGCTCACCGCTGCGCTCGCGCAACTTGGCCACGATGTCGAGGTCGTTCCGACCTATACGCCGATTCGAACCGACGAACCGTTCGACAGCCCCAGGCGAGTCTTCTACGGCGGCATCAACGTCTACCTGCAGCAAAAAATCCCTATCTTCCGGCGTACGCCGGCCGCCATCGACTGGCTCTTCGACCGCCCCGCGCTACTGCGCTGGGTGTCGCGCTTCGCGGTCAAGACCGAACCGCAAGACCTTGGCGAGATCACGGTGTCGGTTCTCGAGGGCGATCACGGCATGCAGCGCAAGGAGCTGGGTAAACTGATCGACTGGCTCAAGCAGAGCCGTCCTCAAATTGTCCACCTGACCAATTCCATGCTGGCCGCCATCGCGCCCCCCGTGAAGGAAGAAATCGGCGTCCCGGTCGTATGCTCGCTGCAGGGAGAAGACTATTTTCTGACTCACCTGCCCGAGCCTTACCAGCAACAGGCCTTCAAGGCATTGAAGAAAATCGCTCCGGCGGTCGATCGTTTCATCGCTCCCTGCCACGACCATGCGCAGGCGATGGCCCCGCTGATCGGCGTCCCCGAAAGCGAGATCCGCGTCGTGCGCCCGGGTTTGAACCTGCGCGGCTTCGAAGAGCGCGGGGCTTCCGGCGGCGGCGAGTTCGTCATCGGTTACCTGGCCCGCGTCTCCCCCGAAAAAGGCCTGCACCGCCTGGCCGAGGCGTTTCAGCAAATCCGCGAACGGCGTGGAGACCGCCCGCCGCGCTGCAAGTTGCGTGTCGCCGGCTGGCTCGGCCCGGAGCAGATTTCCTATCTCGATCAGGTCCGGCAGACCCTCGAAAAAGCCGGCCTGGCCGAGGATTTCGAGTACGTGGGTAACATCGACCGCGCCCAGAAACTCGAGTTTCTGCGGACTCTCGACGTTCTGAGCGTCCCGGTCTCCTACCGCGCTCCCAAAGGCGCCTACGTGCTCGAAGCCTGGGCCAGCGGCGTCCCCGTCGTGCAGCCGCGGATTGGGGTGTTTCCAGAGTTGCTGGAGGCAACCGGCGGTGGGCTGCTCTGCGAGCCGGAGAACACAGCGGACTTGGCCTCTGCCATCGAGCGGCTCATCGACGCTCCGGCCGAAGCGCGCGCCATGGGCCTGCGCGGACGCCAAGCCGTTTACGAACGCTTTCACCACCGCCGCCTCGCCGAGGAGACCACAGCCGTCTACGAAGAGCTGTTGCGTTGAACGAGCAATCCGTGGCTGTGCAGAGAGCCGGCGCAGCAGCGCGCCCGGAAGACTACAATCATGGCGTGAGGACGCAACACGCACCATCGCAGGGAGAGGCATGAGCGAAGCAGCCGGCCAACTCGTCGTCAAAAATCTCTCCAAGGACTACCCGACGCCTGGCGATCCGCTGGTGATCCTCCACGACGTCTCGTTTTCGATGCAGCGCGGAGAGGCTCTGGCCGTAATGGGTCCGTCGGGCTCCGGAAAAAGCACGCTGCTCTATATTCTGGGCGCGCTCGAGCCTCCCACAAGCGGCACCGTCACCCTCGACGGGGCCAATCCGTTCACCGCGGGCGAGGCCGAACTGGCATCGTTCCGCAACCGCCGGGTGGGTTTTGTTTTTCAGGATCACCATTTGCTGCCGCAATGCTCGGCGCTCGAAAACGTCCTGATCCCGACGATGGCGCCAGACGCGGCGTATAGCGGCAAAGACGCTGAAGCGAGAGCCCGTGAGCTTCTCGACCGCGTCGGTCTGAGCGGGCGTCTGGAACATCTGCCGGCGGAGCTTTCCGGCGGCGAGCGCCAGCGCGTCGCGATCGCCCGCGCCCTGATCAACCAGCCGCCGCTGATCCTCGCCGACGAGCCGACCGGCAACCTCGATCGCCATACTGCCGACAAGGTGGCCGATCTGCTGCTGGAGCTCCACCAGCAGGAAAACACCATTCTGGTGCTGGTCACCCACAGTCTCGACCTGGCTCAGCGCCTGCCGCAACGCGCTGAGCTGCTCGATGGAAAGCTCGTGCCTGCGGAAGGGACCACGCCTCGCTAGCGGCGCTCTCTAGTTTTCGCCGCAAGGGGCGCCTATCTTCGCCCCGGAGGGGCCGATACCAACTAACTTGTGCTTACGGGCGCATGGGTAACACTTTATACCGGGCGCCTGGGTAACAC
>JBBDWJ010000031.1:0-8956 GCA_040902925.1 Bryobacterales bacterium
CCGAGTTATGGATCACTCGAATCGGGCGCTTTACCCCAAGCACGTCGTGAGTCTGCGAACGAAGGTGCTCGCTGATTGCCGTAACCCCGTCACTCTTCTCAATCGAAAACCGCGTAATCGGCAAATAGGAAGGATCCATCCCCACCAAAGTCACATCCGTGCCATGGAGCGTCGTCACCACCGGCAAGCGCCGCTCATCGACCATTTGCGAGGCCAGCCAGGCGCTGATCGAATGCGGAATCGCATAGTGCACATGCAGTAGATCCAGGTTGGCGGTGCGAGCCACTTCGGCCATCCGCGAAGAAAGCGCCAGGCTGTACGGAGGATATTGAAACAGGGGATAGTCGGTGACGTGAACCTCGTGATAGAAAATGCGAGGGTAGTCGTCATCCAGTCGAATCGGGTTGGCATAGGTGATGAAGTGAACCTCATGCCCCCGAGCCGCCAGCTCCATGCCAAGCTCGGTAGCGACAACGCCGCTGCCGCCATAAGTCGGATAGCAAGTAATGCCGATACGCATCCAACTCAGCGTAGCCTAACCAGCGAGTTGTGATCGCAACCCGAAACGCGGCGTACCCGAGCCCAGGGCATCGCCGCACCGCTGCAATTGAACCCCGCACCGTGCTCTGTATGCTGCTAGACTTAATCAAGATTGATTAACGTTGAGGATCAGTAGTTGGCACAAAAACGCACCGTAGTCGTCCACCGTCTCCCGATCACTAAAGCCCGCATCAACTTGGGCCAGGTCGTGCGCCGTGTAGCGCGAGACAAGGAGTACTTCATTCTCGAAAAGGATGGCATCCCGGTTGCGGGAATACTGGGGGCCGATGAACTGGAAGACTACCTGGAACTGCGCGACTCAAATGTGGGTAGAGCGATCCGCAAGAGCGCTGCCGAACGCCGTGCCAACGAAGGTCGTCCGATGGGTGAGTTTCTCATTGATCTGGACGCGCCCCGCCGGCGCGCAAGCCCGCGCCGCAAAGGCCAATGAAATCGGGCTTCAAGATCTATGTCACTCCCCAGTTCGAAAGACTCGCCCGAAAACTGCTGAAAGCGCATCCGCGATTCCAGCAACTACTAGCCGAAGCCCAGACCATTCTCGGGAATGATCCCGTCAACGTAGCGCGCGGGCACGCGATCAAGAAACTCAGAGGTGTACCCGCGGGTGAGGGGCAATACCGGCTCCGCCTCGGCCGTTTTCGCTTCCGCTACGATCTTTCAGGGAAAGAAGTGTGGTTGGTTTACTGCGGTCTGCGCCGGGAGGGTACGTACCCCTGATCTGCAGAGCCGCGCGCCAAAGCTGGAGTGGTCGCCAACATCCTTCGCTAGTGGGAGAGTCACGCCCGGGCTGAATTCAGCGCGAAGGCCACACCATCTCAAGGGGGTGACTATCCCCAGACGGCCGGCTGAGGTCTAAGTCCGTTCTACCGGCCGCGCAAAAGGGTCCACGCCGGCGCGCTTGACTAGCCAATCCGTAGCCGTTCCGGCGCCGCTCAAAAGCGCCGCGCCCATCGCCATCAGCGAGAACACGCAAAACGCCATCCAGCCCAAAATGGGAATTAACTGCAGGATCGTCACCAGCACCGCACCCAGCAGAGTCGCGGCCATCGCTCCGCCGGTAGAAACCAGGCTGCGCCCAACCCAGTAACTGATGCCGGTATAGCCCACCACGAGCAGGACAAAGAAAAGCAGCCAGAAGGGGAGCGAAAGAAGAGGCGCCAAAAACGGGTTCAGCGCGCCGAAGATCGAAAGCATGAACGAGCCGAACACCATCCCGAGGCCAAGCAGAAAACTCAACCCCGCGCGGCTGCGAGTCGTTTCCGCCAGCACCCAAACGCGCCGCTCGCCCAGAACCGCATGGCACAGCACCGCCATCAGCGGCTGCAGCACCAGCCCGGCAACCAGAAAGATCGCCAGCATCAGCAGGAAGCCGAATCGAATCGCCGGAAGAAAGGGCTGTATCGACTGTACGCTACCGCCGATCTTGGCGTGCTCGATGCCCCGAACACGGCCGCCAACCGACACGACATCCTGCTCGACCGAAGCGCCCTCCAGCAGCGTGACGTTGCCAAAAACCGCGACTACTTCGCGCCCGACCGACCCGCTGACGGTGACATTACCGCCAACAGCCACCACTTCCCGCCCCGTCTGCCCGGTAACCTCAATGCTGCCGCCGATTGCGACCGCCTCCTGCGTAGTGCCCGCAATCTCGATATTGCCGCCAATCGCGACCACTTCCTCGGTACGCCCCTCGACGCGGATCGAGCAGCCGATACAAACCACCTCGCGAAGCACCTCATCGGCGCCGACAAAAATATCCTCGCCGACCATGACGCGCTCGCCATCCGCGGCAGCCAAGGGCCCGGCGGCAAACAGCGTCAGCGCAGTCAGCAGCAAGATCAACCCGAAGCCACGGGCTGATCCATAAGTACCTGCCAACCCAAGACTACGTCGCGTTTTCATGGCGCAAATCCGCAACTCGCCGTCCTCCCTACAAGGGGATAAGCCCGGCGGCCCGTCCGTTACCGTCTTCCACCCAAAGGTACGACATTATTCGACCAAAGTTCCGTACAGGGCGCAACCCAAAGAAAACAAAAGACTCAATGCCTGGCGCACTCCCCTGTCGAAGATTCCGCCGGCAGCCGCGGCATCGCGCTATCCCCGAAGGCGGATTCCATTTTGAGGGCCGCAGACTGCGATCTCATATACTGTCCGTAGACGAAGATGGCGTCGAATCCGAGATCGAGCCCGGTCGCTTTCGACAGAAGGCAGGTGTTCAGACCGTTCATAGAGCGCCTGAATCCCATAGCGTCTCCGCGCTCCTTGGAAGTGCATGATCTAATCGTCCCGCGTGACCGCGACCCACGGGACCCAGGGGAGCCGCCGATTCATATGGCATTTGCTGAAGCCGCCGAGTTGAATCGGGGTACCCAGATGGCGCTCGTAGGCGGTATAGGCTCGGGCAAGACTACCGAGCTACTACTCACCCACAAGGTATTGCGGCGCCACGCCGACGCGGTAAACATCTACGTAGATTTAGCAAACTATACGGATCTCAGCGAACTGAACACCGGAGCAATCCTTGCCACCGCCGGGATGCAGATTTACGCGAGGTTCAAGAAAAGCGGCAACGAGTTACCAGATCAGGTCCAGGCGGCGTACCGCAACCTGCACGACCTTGCGTTTGGCAAAACACGCTGGATCCCGGCGGATCATGCTCTCTACCACGATGGCCCGGACGAGGAACCTGACGAGATTCCCATAGACGGGCCCGGTCTAATGAAGCTGCGGTTCCCCACGCTTCAACGGGAAGTTAAGGAAGTCAAAGACTTACTCCTCGGTATCGCTTCGCCTTTGCAGAAAGCTGACGCCCAGATCACCCTTCTGGTCGACGGACTGGACCGTTTGATCAGGCCAGAACGTTTCCGCGAGTTCGCGGAGCAGGATCTCCAGGCCCTAAGAGGAACGCAGATCAGTGCAATTGTCGTCGCTCCTTTGTTGTTATGGTACGACAAGAGCCGGTTTCTTCAGGATTACTTCGATCTCGTCAAGCATGTACCTGCTGCTGCCACCGATCCGAAGGAATCGGAGTTCCTTAAGCAAATCCTGGAGCGGCGTGGCGCGTTGGAATTGATGGATCGCACGGAGGTAACAACGATAGCAACCTGTTCCGGTGGCGTCCTTCGCGATTTATTGACCCTTTCTCGCTCGGCCGCGGAATACGCCTATCGTGACGATCAGGATCGCATCGATCGTCGACATGTTCGTGCAGCGATCAAGCAGCTTGGGAACCGCTACGCCGTCGGCTTAGGTAGCACGGACAAAGTTTTCCTCGATCGACTTAGGAAAAAGCAAGAGTTCCCTATTGAGCATCCGGTTGCGAGGCGACTCCTTGTCAACCGTCAGGTTCTCGATTACTGCAGCCACGGGCGCGAGTATTTTGCTGTTCATCCCTCGCTTGCCAAAGTCTTACCGAAACATAGATGAGCGATTTCGCTTCTACAACGCCTTTTCAACTCGTCAGAAGACTCGCTGCTGCTGGGCAGAACAGTCCGTCAGCGTACTTCCTCATCGCTGCTACCTCTGCAACAGAGTCAGTCCAGGTTGATTTGGCTGCGGAAGTTGAAGTTCAGATCGGAGGCTACCTCCAATGCTTGGCGGCGGCGGACCTGGACCCCGAAAGGCTGGAACACGCGTTCGGTTCCGAAATCCACTGGCCCAACCTACTCATTACCGTTGATCATTGGGTGCCGAATGTGATCGATTGGTTCGACCGTAATGTCGTGATAGTCATTGGGGCTGGAGCGGTTTTGTTCCTGGCGAATCCAAGAGTCGCGGAGCGCGTCTTGAGGGCAGCGCCCAACCTCCGAAACCGCCTTACGGATATCCTGACTATCGAACCAGACCCTGCCTTCGGAGGTTTTCTGGCGTGAGCATCGAGGATGAACTGAGGGCGCTTGCGCGAGAGCGTGAGAACTCAGCTGAGCAAGCTCTAGTTGAGTTGGTGATTCAAAGGCCGGACATCCTGCGACGTCAGTTTCGGGCGTACCTATCGCGTCAAGTGGACCGGCGCCGGATCGACCGCATGAACGAACGGATACCGCGACTCGAAACAGTCCACAATGGCCTCAATCAACTCACCTGTGACGAGCTTGAGTTTCGTTCCGGGGCACGGCTTCAATTCAAGATACGACTTGAGAAGCACCAACCCGCCTGGTCCATAGAGCAGTTTCAATTCCATCTACACCTACCGGTAGACCGTAGCGTTAGGATGATTCGAGTCCACCTGAATACCGGCGCTTCCTACGATCCGCTCATGGTCCCCCGTTGCCATCTTCACGTCGACAACAGCGAGGCCCACGTGCCCTTTCCGATCATGAGCCCCTCACTCATCCTCTACGTCCTCTGCGAACACGTCGAGGCTGATTTCGGTATCTGACCAGAGTTCGAAGGCCTAACTAACTAGCCCGCCTTCCCCGCCCCCTCCAGTACCCCAAAAAACTCCTGCAGCTCCTCCAAATCCAACTGCTGAGCCCGCCGCTGCGACTGTTCAAAACCTCCCAGTAAACTCCGGTCATAGCGTCCCGAAAGGTTGTTCACCATCTTTTTGCGAGGCTGCGAAAAGCAGCTCTTGGCAAACTCCACGAAAGCGGGATCGACTTTTGGACCGGAGCGCATCGTCAGCCGCACCACCGCCGAGGTCACCCGCGGTGGAGGCCGGAAAGCTCCCGCGCGCACGTCAAACAAATATTCGGGTTCGGAATACAGCCGGCAAAGCACGCTCAAAAACCCATAGTCACGCGAGCCCTTCCGGGCCGTCACGCGAGCCGCCACCTCGCGCTGCATCAAAAAAACCGCCTGCTCTATTTGCGCGGCGGCCCCAAACATTTTGCGAAGAATCGGCGAGGTGATGTAGTAAGGCAGATTGCCCGCCACCAGAACCCGCTCGGGGGAGCGCGCGGCGATCAAAGCGGAAAAGTCGGTTTCGAGAACGTCCCCGGCAACAATTTCGAGCGGCCCACTCGCCAGGACTTCTGTCTCCGGAACCCCGATCTCTGGCGTCGTATCGTGGACCGGCCCTTCAGCTAACGCCCCCGCGACGCCAAAGCGCCCGCGCAGCCGCTCGACCAATTCGGCATCAATCTCGATGGCGGTAACCCGAGCGCCCGCAGCCAGCAGAAACTCGGTAAGCGCCCCCTCGCCTGCGCCGATTTCCAGAACACGCCGGCCCGTGGCGATCGGCAAGCTGCCGGCGATGCGCTCCAACACACCGCGGTCATGCAGAAAATGCTGGCCGCGAGGAGGTCGAGAACGCCGGGACATCTCCCTACTGTACAGAAGCGCCAATTCCGCCATCGCAGCCAAGCCGGCGTGGCAAGCGCAATCGCCAGCGCATCGCTGGCCCTCCTGGTAATCGTGATCGGCGGAAAGCTCCTCGTATCTCTGTTTCAGATCGCCAGAAACGATCCGGACAGAATCATACTTGCTGTGCCGTGGCCATTCGAACGCGCCGAGGTCCGCCAAGCCAGGAAGAACGCAGAACCAAAACAGCGGGGATCGTTCGGCTGAAATCGCGTCAGGCGAGCGTAATCGGCGGAGTCTTTTGCCATTTGCCGCGAGTGAAATCCGGAAAGTCAATTGACTGGCTCTTCACGCCGACCGAGCGTTCGGTGAGCGGCGAGATGGCGCTCCACACCACGGCATCGTAAACATCCTGGTCGGGCCGCTGGTTCCTCATCAACGAATTCACAAGCCGCCGCCACATCACGTGCGATGTCGTGCCGCCGCCGTGGCCGCGCGCGGTCTTGAACCGGCTGGGGTCAAAGGTGTCGAGCAGCGGGTGGCGGAATTCTTTCGCGTAGTCTTCGACCGTCTCCCAGGTGTGAGCTTCGGGGCTTCGCCCTTCGATGAACACGCTGCGCATATTACCGGAATAGTGCCCCTTGGTCCCCTGCAGCCGCATTTCGGCGGTCTGAGGGTGCGGCGTGTTGGTGTCGAAATAGAGCGTCACGGTTTTGCCGCCAACCGTGCGCAGCAGCGTGGTGTTGACGTCCCCTTGCTTCATGTTGAGCGAAGCGTAAGGATGCTTGTCGCCATAGTAATGAGCGGCGTACTCGTTCAGGCAAACCGCCTTCGAGCTCATCGAAACGAGGTAGTCGAATCGGTCGCCGCGATTGATGTCGAGCCACCACGCCATCGGCCCCATTGGGTGCGTCGGGTAAAGATTGCCGTTGCGGTCGATGGAATGCTGCAAACGCCAGGGCTCGCGCTCGGGGTCGAATTTGACCAGCCGCAGATCGTGAACATAGCCGCCAGTGGCATGCAGCAGCTCGCCGAAAACGCCCTTCTGCGCCATGTTGAGCACCAGCAGGTTGTTGTCCGAGTAGTTGGCTTGCTCCAGCATCGTGCAATGCTTGCCGGTTTTCTCCGAAGTCTCAACCAGGTCCCAGCATTCATCGACCGTGAGCGCCGCGGGGACTTCCGTCGCGCCATGCTTGCCGTTGCGCATCGCCGCCAGCAGCACCGCCGCGTGCCACTCCCAGGGCGTAGCGGTCACCACCAGATCAAGATCGCCGCGCTCGCACAAGCGCAGGAAGTCCGTCTTGCCGCGGTCGTAAAGCTCAGGCTCCGGCTTGCCGGCGTCGACAACCCAGCGCTTGGCGCGATGGAGGTAAGCATTGTCGATGTCGCACAACGCCGGCACCTCGACGTTGTCCATGCCGAGGCACACGTCAAGGTGAAACGAGCCGCGGTCGCCAACTCCGACGAAGCCGACCCGCAGCGGGCGCAGGTCCTGCGCCGAAGCAGTGCCGGCCCCGGCAGTCGCCGCCCCCAGGCCAGCCAGCGTCGTTCGCTTCATAAAGTCTCTACGAGTGGAGTTGCTCATGGTTCGTTCTCCCGCTGCCGTTTGCTTCACGTCTTGGTTGCCCGGCGCTTGCGTGCGCTCATTGTCAGGCCGCCTGACGACTCAAATAATCTCATCCGGGTCGATCGGGGCCCGCGTCTTCCATTTGCCACGCGTGAAATCAGGAAAATCGACCGGCTTACTGCGATGCGCCACCGAGTCTTCCGATAACGGCACGATCACGCTCCAGGCCGCCGCATCGTAAACATCGATATCAGGAGCCTTTCCGGCGCTGAGGTTCTTGACCAGCCGGTACATCTCCATGAAATCCCCGCCGCCATGCCCCGAGCCCTGCGCCTCCGCCTCCATCTTCTTCCAGAGCTGGTGGTCATACTTTTTCTTGTATTCATCGGCCGGCTCCCAGCGATGCTGCTCGGGGCTGATGCCGTCGAGGTAAATGCTGTTCAGCATGTCGTTGTAAGCGCCCTTCGTCCCCTGGACGCGCACGATATGCTCTTTGACGCGCGGCGTGTTGGTGTCGTGATAAAGGCTGATCGTCTTGCCTTTCACGGTACGGATCAACGTCGTGTTGACGTCCCCCAGCTTATAGTCGCGCCGCGAGCGCGGGTCGTCGGCGCCGAATTCCTTGATCGCGAATTCCTTCAGCGAGCGCGCCTTCGAGCTCATCGAGGTCAGATAGGCGAACTGGTCGCCGCGGTTGATATCCATCCACCAGGCCACCGGCCCGATGGGATGCGTCGGATAGAGGTTGCCGTCGCGAACGGCCGAATGCTCCAGCCGCCAGGGTTCCCCGCCCCCGGGCGCAACGCCGAACTTCACCGCGCGAATATCGTGCATATAGCCCGCTTCGGCGAACAGCACCTCGCCGAGCAGCCCGGCGCGAATGATGTTGAGCACGAACAACACATGGCGGTAATAGCAGTCGTTCTCGAGCACCGTGCAATGCTTGCCGGTTTTCTCCGACGTCTCGACCAACTGCCAACACTCTTCGACGGTCTGAGCCGCAGGCACTTCCGTCGCCGCGTGCTTGCCGGCGTTCATCGCGGCCAAACTGATCGGCGTGTGCCATTGCCAGGGCGTGGCGTTGATGACCAAATCGAGATCGCTGCGGTCGCACAGCCGCCGGAAGTCTGTTTCGCTCCGCGAGTAGCCCTCGGGTTTCGACTGCCTGGCCTCGGCAACCATGCCCTGAGCGCGCGCCAGATTCTCCTCGTTGATATCGCAAAGAGCGGGAACCTGCACATTGTCGAGCTTGAGCAGATTGCGAAGCAGCCCCCGGCCGCGGCCGCCGACGCCGACAAAGCCCACGCGGATCGGCTCATCGCCGGAGGTCTGCGCGGCCGCCGCCCCGGCGCTCGCGGCCGCGCCGGCAATTTTCAAAGCGTCACGGCGCCGAATGCTTTCACTCATGATTCTCTCCCCTGGAAAACTGTGCCAAGACCAGCCCTCGAAGCGGCCGTGGCCCGCGAAGCGGACGCTACCAACGCTCGGCGCGCGCAGAACACAAGATGGCTACACGGCTTGCAATCCCATGATCCTGGCGGCGTTGTTGTGATAGACCTTTTTCAAAATCTCGTCCGGCAATCCGAT
>JBBDWJ010000032.1:0-8912 GCA_040902925.1 Bryobacterales bacterium
CTCACGTACGGATCTGTGCGGGGGGCGCTGGGTGACCGGCGTCCCTACCGCGACCTACGAAATGGTTCGGGTATTCATAACGAATCGCGCCATTCCCTTCCATCGGTGATCCTGTTTGCGCGCGGATGCCCGCCGGACATAACAGCGCAAGTGCGACGAGGGATTGTGCCGCATTCATACCCGCTCCTTTTCTGGCTCGCAAATTGCGGCGGTTCGAGGCCCGCTACTCGAAGCGGACCGTGGCCTCGCTGCCGCCCGCCAGATCGACGAGCGTCGTCTCGGCTCGTTCCAACGACAGCGGCGCGTCCTCGCCCACCTTGATCGAGACCAATTTCTGCCCCTCGGGCGCTCTCAGGACCACCGGGCCGTCGCTGTGCGACCGCAATACCGCCTGCGTCGCCTTGCCGCCTTTCCAGTAAAGGTCGAGCTCGACCGCGCCTCGCGCCTTCAAACCCCTGACCGACCCCTCGGGCCAGGCGGAAGGCAGCGCCGGCAGAAACTCGATTTCGCCGGCGTGGCTTTGGACAAGCATTTCGGCGATGGCGGCCGTCGCTCCGAAATTGCCGTCGATCTGAAACGGCGGGTGCGTGTCCAGCAAATTCGGCAAGGTCGATTTGGCGAGCAGCGCAACGAAGTTTTCGTAGGCCAGGCCGCCCTCGTGAAGGCGCGCCCAGAAGTTGATGATCCAGGCGCGGCTCCAGCCCGTGTGGCCGCTGCCGGCCGCGAGCCGCCGCTCGAGCGTGACCCTGGCCGCCTTAGCCAGCGCGGGCGTGCCCCGAAGCGTGATCTCGTTGCCGGGATGCAGAGCGAACAGGTGCGAAATGTGGCGATGCCCCGGGTCGGCTTCCTCGTAGTCTTCGAGCCACTCTTGCAGTTGCCCGTGCTTGCCGATTTTCGCCGCCGGCAGGCGGTCGCGCGCTGCCGCAACGCGGCGGCGGAACTCTTCGTCGGCGTCGAGCAGCACGCTTGCTTCCATCACACGGCTAAAGATGGCGCGTGCAATTTGAGTATCCATATAGGGGCCCATGGTGAGCGCGACAGCCGAGCCGTCCCCGGCGCGGTAACGATTCTCCGGCGAGATCGACGGCCCTGTGATCAGGCGGCCGGCCGCGTCTTCGACCATGTAGTCGAGCAGGAACTCGGCCGTTTCTTTCAGCACCGGATAGGCGCGGCGGCGCAGAAAATTCTGGTCGAGGGTGAATTCGTAGTGGTCCCAGAAGTGAAGGCTGAGCCAGGCGCCGCCCATTGGCCAAACTCCGTAGCGGGCGCCGTCGATCGGGACCGCGTGTCCCCACAAGTCGGTGTTGTGGTGAATCACGAAGCCGCCCGCTCCGTAAAGCTCCCGGGCGATGCGGCGGCCGTCTTCTCTCGCGTTGTCGACGAGATCAAACAACGGCTCGTGCAGCTCGGAGAGATTGGTCACCTCGGCCGGCCAGTAATTCATCTCGGTGTTGATATTGATCGTGTATTTGGAATCCCACGGCGGCTCGAGCAGCGGATTCCACAGGCCCTGTAAGTTTGCGGCGGCGCTGCCGGGGCGGCTGCTGGCGATCAACAAGTAGCGGCCGAATTCGAAATAAAGAACGGCAAGCTGGGCGTCGGCGGCGCCCGCCTGAACTCTCCGCAGCCGCTCGTCGGTCGGCAGATCGTCTGCTGTGTTCGCGGAAGCAGGGGCGCCGGTCAACGTTAGCTTGACGCGGTCGAATAGCTTCTGGTGGGAGGCGATGTGCGCAGAGCGCAGGTCCTCAAATGGCTTGGCGCCGGCGGCCAGCACGCGTTCGCACTCTGCCGCGGGATCTGGAACGCGATAATTCGTTGCGGCGGCGAATAGAAGCGTGGCCGAATCGGCATTGTCGACGCGCAGGATACCTCCAGCGCTGCTGATTGTTCCGCCATCGGCGACCGCCTGCAACAGGCCGTAAAACTTCACGCCGGTCTTGCGCTCGCCGGCATGGCGTTCGTCGGGGATTGCCTGCCCGTCGATGGCGATGCGCTCGGGCCCCGCGGCCTGGCTCCTCGCGTCGCGTTCGCGGCTCAACGCCGCGGAGAACGTGATGCGTCCGGGCTGGTCGCTGCTCAGCCGCACGACCAGGACGCCGTCCACCGGCGTCGAAAAAACCTCGCGCGTGAACCTCGCGCCGTTGGCCTGGAACTCGGTTCGCGCGATCGCGGTGGCGAGATCGAGCTCGCGGCGATAGCCGCTGACTTCGCCCAGGCCCGCGAACTCCAACGTCAAGTCCCCTAGCGGCTGGTAAGGGGGCAGTCTTAGCGGAGTTGAAACCACGGCCTTTTCGGCCAGATCCTGCGCTTCGGCGGCGCGGCCTTCGAAAAGCAGCTTGCGAATCCTTGGGATTGCCGCGGCCCCCTGAGGGTTGTTGCGGTCGCGTTTTTCCCCGGCCCAGACGGTGTCTTCATTGAGCTGAATGCGTTCCTTGGCCACGCCGCCGAAGACCATGGCGCCAAGCCGGCCGTTGCCAACCGGGAGGGCTTCGTTCCACTCCGCAGCCGGCTGGCGGTACCAGAGCCGATGCTCGGCCGGGGCGATGGCAGGCAAAAGCGCGAGACAGAGCGCCGGTATCAGGGTCTTGCCCAAAGTCTTGGCGGGGGTAAATATCTTCACGCACGCTATTTTACAGCGGCGCTGGTTCTCGTGGACTGGCCGGGCGCGCCCGAATAGGGCCGGGGCTCGCCGGCGGTGGCCTCCCAATCGGCATTTCCCCATTTCGGCGGCGAAAAAGGGGCGCCGCCGAATCGCAAGGTTCGGGGCCGGAGACATATGTCAACCTAAACAACCCACAACCGGGCGCCGCTTTGATCCGCCGCGATGTCGTCTTTTTGCGGCTTTTTCCGCAACTTCTGATAGGAGCGGCGAGACCGCGAGCGTAAACCGTCCCTCCGGCTGGTCCATACCGCCCATAATTCTATGGCTCGGCAACAAATGGCTGCAACAATCCGCCAACTTAAACGGTCATACGAGCGAGAAAAGGAGCCATCCATTAATGGAGACGCGCATTACCAAAAGGTTCGAGCTGACCATTCCGATCGTTTCGGCCGGCATGGCTTTTGTGTCGCGTCCCGCCCTCGCCGCTGCCGTCAGCAATGCCGGGGGGATGGGTTTCCTCGCCGCGGAAATGACGCCGCCGCACGAAGTGGCGGATTTGATCCGCGCTACCCGGCGTCTCACGACCCGGCCGTTTGGAATCGAATGCATGGCGCCCTATTTCACGAAGTGGCATCTCGACGCGTGCGTTAGCGAGACCGTTGCCGTGGTGACCTTCGTGTGGGGAATTCCCGAGCGCGAATGGGTGCAGAAGCTTCAGGAAGCCGGCTCTCAGGTGTGGGTGAAGGTCTGCTCGCTCGAACAGGCACGGCGGGCGGTGGCGCTACGGGTTGACGCGTTGGTCGTCGAAGCCCCCGATGGCGGGCCCGAGTACGTCGGCGGCCGCCTGATGAGTCTGCTGGCTGATGTGGCGGACGCCGTCGATATCCCGTTGATTGCGTCGGCCAGCGCCGTTGATGGCCCCGGACTGATGGCGGCGCTGATGTTGGGAGCTGATGCGGTCCGCTGTGGAACACTTTTTCTTGGCGCGAAGGAAGCCAACGCCGAGGCAGAATACGCGCGCAGCCTGGCCGACTCGCCGATCGACGCCACCCTGCGAGTGAATCTTTTGACGCGAGAATGGCCCGAGCGCCCGGCGCCGATGCTTACCAACCACGTCGTACGCGAATGGATTCGGAGTCAGCTCAAATCGAAAGGTCCGGCCTGGGCTGGAACGAGACACGGGCGATGCCGGGTCCGAGGCGCTTCCGAGACCCTCAGCTCGATGCTTGCCGAACCCGACTCGGGTGGGACGCCAGGCCCGACGGCGGGGCCGGGTGGAAGCGAAGGAAAATCCGTTGTGCCCGTCGAACCTCGACGCGCCAGTTCGGCGGTCCCGCCGGTGGCCACGATCCTCGAAGGTATCATGAACGAGGCGCGACGGATTCTTCAGAATCGAGACCGCCTTTGCCAAGTTGCTTAGCGGCCAAATGGTTTAGCGACCAAGGGGTTTAGCGCCCAAGTGGTTTAGGCAACTGTGTAGCCGCAACTCTTCCCACCTCGTGACGCACTCCCACAACCGTTTGAACCTGCTGAAACCGGGTCTTCTCGAGTCCCGTGTAGAATGAATGGATGTCGTATGCCGCCGACTGGCGATGTCGTTGGCGTGACGATTTGGCAGCGTGACAGTTCCCGCATTCGGGTGTGTTTCAGACGCACTTTGCCGCAAGCTCTTGGGTCATCGCGGCAGACCTTTGCCATCGACTCGGATGATCGCCTCTTCGATTCGCTGCTCGGGCATCGGGCGCTGGTTGTTTTTGGAATAGATGCCGCGAATTTCTCCAATTCTCTTACTGCTGGCGTCGACAACGCTCTTGATCGGCCAACCAAGCGTCCTTTCCCGCCCTACCGGCCTCGAAGCTTCCGACGGCGCGTATTCCGACAAGGTGGGGCTTTCGTGGGACCACGTCCGTCATGCCGCGGCTTACCAGATCTTTCGCGGCACGACCAATGATCCATCCGCGGCGGTAAGCCTGGGAACGACGGCTTCGGTCATCTTTTATGACAGCACGGCGGAAATAGGTCAGACCTATTTCTACTGGGTGCGCGCCGAAAATGGAGCCACTGTCAGTGGGCTGAGCGCGCCGGATCAAGGGTTTCGCGCGCAGGGCCGCAACAGCTTCGGGCGTATCCCGCCGCTCGCCCCGCCTGCCGCGCCGAGCGGGAATCCGGTCACCGGCGCGAAAGTCTATCTCGGCAAAACGCTGTTTTGGGACGAGCAGATTTCCTCGACGCGCACGGTCGCTTGCGGCACGTGCCACAGGCCGCGCGCCGGTGGATCCGACCCGCGCTCGGTGATTGGCTCCGCGCTCGCGACTCATCCGGGTGTTGACGGCGTTTTCGGAACCGAGGACGACGTCATCGCTTCGCCCGGCGTGCCCCTTAATCGCGCTGAAGGCAGCTACGAATGGTCGCCGGAATTTGGCTTGGGCGTGCAAGTGACCCGCCGCAAGTCGCAGCCGGTCATCGATGCCGCTTACTTCGACAACCTGTTTTGGGATGGCCGGGCCGGCGACCAATTGCGCGACCCGCTCACTGGCGTTGTCGTGCTCGAAAGCGGCGCGGCCCTCGAAACGCAGTCTCTTGATCCGCCGATCAGCAAAGAGGAGATGGGCCACATCGGCAGCGACTGGAACAATGTCGTCGCGAGGATCGCCGCCTCGAAACCGCTGGCCCTCTCACCGTCGGTTCCCGCGCCGCTGGCGGTTTGGATCGGTGAGCGCGGCTACCCGGAATTATTTACCGAGGCATTCGGCGATCCCGAGATCACGCCCGTGCGGTTCGCGATGGCGGTCGCAAGCTACCAGCGCACGCTTTATTCCGACCGCACGGAGTTTGACGCCGATCTTTCGTCGATTCGTCAACCGCCGGAGGCCGAAAAGCGCGGCCGCGAGCTGTTCAACGACAAGCTCTGCGAGCAGTGCCACGAACGCACGCTGCTGAGCGACAAATTGCACCGCTTCATTGGACTGCGACCTGACGATGAGGACGAAGGCCGCGCGGAAGTCACCGGGCAGACGCGCGACCGCGGGCGCTTTCGAACTCCAGGCTTGCGTAACGTCGCCCTGCGCGGTCCTTTCATGCACGATGGGCGCTTCGCGACGCTCGAAGAAGTTGTGGAGTTCTACAATCGCGGCGGAGACTTCGACGGGCCCAACAAAGACATCTTTTTCATCAGGACGCTCAATCTCACCGACCAGGATAAGTCGGACCTGGTGGCGTTCATGAAGAACCAGCTCACCGACGAGCGCGTGGCTTCGGCGGCGGGGCCTCTGTTTGACCGGCCGATGCTTTATAGCGAGTCCGCGCGCGTGCCGCAGATCATCGGCGAAGGGACGGCGGGTTCGGGCGGGTTCGTTCCTCAAGTCATCGCGATCGAGCCGCCGCTCGCTGGAAACCCCAGCTTCACCGTCGGTGTCTATGGTGCGCTCGGCGGCGCCGACGCCGTACTCGTCATGAATGAAACTGATCCCGGTTCCGCGGGCGTTCCCGAGTCGGCGTCGTTCACGCGCAGGAGTGTGACGGTCGAGGGCGATGGAGCCGGGCAGGGCTACGCTTCCGTCAGCCTAGCTATACCCAATGACCCTGCACTGGCAGGCAAAACGCTATTCGGGCGATGGTTTGTCAGCGACGCGGGTGCGGCGAACGGCGTGGCGGTGAGCGCTGCTTTTCGAATGACTGTGTTTGGGGCGGCGGCTCCCATGGCGGCGGTCCTGTCGAGTGTTTCCGCGGCCAGCCTGACGGTCGGCGGCGTTGCGCCGGAGTCGATCGTAAGCGCGTTCGGGGAGAATCTGGCGGTCTCTGAGGAGACCGCTATCACTCTGCCCTTGCCGACGATCTTGGCCGGCGTGAGCGTTCTGGTCCGGGATAGCGCCGGGCGCGAACGTTTGGCGCCGCTGTTTTACGCATCGCCGCGCCAGATCAACTACCTGATTCCGCCAGGAACGGCCGCGGGAGAGGCCGCGGTGGAAGTGTTGCGCGGAGGCGTTGCCGCGGCGCGTGGATCCGCGCATGTTTTCGCGGTGACGCCCGCGTGGTTCACTGCCAACGCGGACGGAAAAGGGACCGCGGCTGCGCTCGCTGTGCGGAACGGTCCCGACGGCTCGCAGACCTATCAGGCGACCGCGCGGTTCGACGAGGTACAGAATCGTTTTGTTTCCGAGGCGATTGATCTCGGCCCGGAAGGCGATCAGGTCGTGCTTGTCTTGTTCGGCACGGGGATACGATTCCGCAATAGCGACGCGCCCGTCACAGCCACCGTCGGCGGCGAAGCCGTGGACGTCTTGTATGCAGCGGCGCAGCCCGAGTTTATCGGCGTTGACCAGGTCAACCTTCTGCTTCCCCGCGCGCTGGCGGGTCGAGGTGAAGTGGATGTCGCGCTGGTGGTCGGCGGAGCAGCCTGCAATAACGTCCGCGTCAGCATTCAGTGAGCCGACGCAACGCGGACCGTGGCAAGGATCGCGGAGTGGCTGGATATCTTTCGGTTACGATCGTTCCGGTCCAAGACGCAAGCGAAACACGATCCGTCGGGGTCTCATTCCGAGCCGCGGCACACCGACACGAGCTCTTCCTGCAGCTTCTGGCAGCCATCCTCGTCGAGCTTCTCGCCTTCGGGCCCGACGACATAAAACACGTCGATCGCCTTGTTACCTCGCGTATCGATCAGCACTACTTCGATGTCGCATTCGTGCTGTGAGAACTTGCTGGCGAGGTCGAACAGCAGCCCGGTACGATCCGCGGAGCTGATGTGAAAGATCGTCGCGCGCGACGAGGTCTGGTTGTCGAAGGCGATCTTCGGCGGAATATGCGGGCGGCGGCTGGGGCGGAAACTCCGGCGGCGCCGCTGCAGCAGCTCCGCCGCGTCGACCTCGGCTCGCGCAACTTTGCGCAGCGTTTGGCTGAGCCGGCCGATTTCATTGGGGTTGAGATCGAGCGAGCGCAGCGGGTCGGAGACCACAAACGTGTCGAGCACCAGGCCATGCGCGTTGGCGAACGCCTCGGCCTTTTCTATATTCAAGCCGAAACTCGATAGCCCGGCGCACAGCGAAGCGAACAGGAACGGCCGGTCTAGAGTCAGGACTACGACTTCGTAGAGCGAGCCGCGCCGGCTCACGTCTGCGACGGCGCGTTTTTCCTTGAGCGGAACGCTCAACTGAAAGTGGCTATAAACCTGATCGGGTGTGTGGGTGATCAGATAGCGCTGCGGGAACCCCTTGAGAAAATCGGCCATCTGCTCGCGTTCTTCGGGCGTGGCCGCTTTTGCTAAATAGTCACGCGATGGCGTCACACCGATGCGGCGATCCTCGGCGTCGCGCGTGATGCGGTTGTGCGTCGAGATGTAAAGCTGCCACAGCAGTTCCTTCCGCCAGGTGGTCATGGCGGTAGGATTCACCGAGCGTGTGTCGGCGAAAGTCATCAAGGTGAGCTTCTTGAGCCGTTCGGAAGTGCCGACCAGCTCGCGGAACTGCTCGATCGTTTCGGGATCGTTGAGGTCGCGGCCCGAGATCACATCCGACATCACCAGGTGCCGCCGGATCAGAAACCGCACAACGTTGCGGTCTTCCTCTGGGATTTTGATTCGCGCCATCGCCTGTTCCGAGATCAGCTCGCTGCTTTCGGAATGACGCGTCCCTTCCGCTCCTTTGCCTACGTCATGAAACAGCAACGCGAAGTAGAGCAGCTCGGGTTTGTCGATTTCCGGCAGCAGGCTTGCGAAGCGGGCTGTCAACGGGTCGCTGGTTTTTTCCAGATCCTTCAGCGCTTGAATTGTCAGAAAGGTGTGCTCGTCGACCGTGTAGCGATGGTAGAAATCACGCACGACGAGGCAATCGATCAGCTCGAACTCGGGGAAGGCGGCAAACAACACGCCCGTCTCGCGCATCGCCGTGAGCGCCTGGTAGGAGTAGGGCTGCGAAAGAATCTCACGGATCGCCGGCCACAATTCGGCGCCACCCACGGCGCTCTCGCGAATCCTGGGCAGCACTTGCGCGATGCGCTTTTCCGTTTCGACAGCCAGCGGCACGCCATGGCGCGCCACGAACGCAAACAGCCGGAACGCCAGGTCAGGGTCGGAGGTAAGCGCCTGGCTGTTGCGCAGAAACAGCCGCCCCTGCGCCACGGCGAACTCGTTGTTGCTCAACCGCGACATGCGGTCGCGAAAAAACGTAAACAGCGAGTTGCGCGGGCTCGCCAGTACGTCAATCGTCCGGCTGCTGTAGTGCTCGACGGCTCGAGCGGTGCGGAAGTAGTCGCGCATCCATGCCGAGGTGTCGCCGGTCTGCGGAAACGAGCGGCCGGAGCCTTGCCGCCAGAT
>JBBDWJ010000033.1:0-8875 GCA_040902925.1 Bryobacterales bacterium
CTTTGCGTGACGCCGCGACCCAGAGCGCGCGCTACACCTAGCGCGGTCGAGTCCACGGCCGTCACCAGCCGCACCTTCACCGCGTAGGTGAAGATCATGTCGACGGCCAGTCCCGCCAAGGAAAATAGTAAGCCAATGCCCAGCACGATAAAGATCATGACCTGGCCGCGGCACTTGCTCTGATATGCTTTCATGCCAAACATCGTGGATTCCCCCCGCAAACCTTCAAGCCTTCGAATACTTCCTAGACAATCCGCTGCTGCCAACATACGCCGCTTCCCGGGCCGCCTTGCGCTCCAGCGCGGCTAGGCCCGGATATTGGCTAGAAGAAAGCCCGCGCATACATGACGCTCGGAGAAAAGATCCCCGGGAACGCCAGGCTCGCCGGCTCGTGGTACGTCTCGACCGCGTACAGGATCTCGTTGTCCGCCATGACGCTTGTCAGCGCCGCCGGCGCGGTGGCCTGGGCATCAGAATTGTTATAAAAATCCGTGTGGTTGCCGTCCGCGCCGATGTTCGAAGGCATCCCGAATTTGCTGTCGTCGATGCTGACATTGCCCACCGTGAAACGCTGCGCAATCACGACCTGCCCGGCGTTGGCGCAACTGCCGGGGCCGGTGCCGCAGTCGGCGGCGGCGGGAATCTTTTGCAACAGAGACAGATACACCACGGTTCTGCCTCCCGCCAGGGTCATACCCATACCCGTAGCCGCGTCCACCAGGAATTGCTTGTTGTTGTTCGACTGGAACGAGATTCCGCGCGCGAACATGTTGCCGGCGTTGCGCATCAACTGCCCCATCGTCAGGTGCCGGTCGATCACCATGCCGACCGCAAAGGTGCCGATCGCCATCAAGACTAGAAAAGGCAACGAAACCGCGAACTCGATAACGGACTGGCCGCGCTGGTCGCGGCAAAGCCGGCGCGCTGTTCTGGCTATCGTTTTCCGAAGGCTGGCGCTCATGTTCATAGACATTCCTGCCCTTACAGGCATTGGCCCGTACCGCTGTTATAAGAGGTCGGGTTGGCGACCGTCCCACGGCCCGGAGGCGCTCCGGGGAACGGCTCCAGGCGGTCCGAGGAAGAGACGTTGACTGAGAACGGCACCAGTTGACCCGTTCCGGGATCGCGCGCCTGAATCAACGATGAGACCGGAAAGACCTCGAAACAGCGGATCGAAACCTGGATCACGCTGCCCGCTTCCGCGTCGGCAATCTCGCAAGAGGTTCCTGAGCAATCGGGGTCGAAGTACTGGATATCCACATGCGCGTCGAGGGCGCTGCCCTTAAGTAGTCCAAACGTATTGTGTTGGATGACATTCTTCACGTAGTCATCAAAGGCTCCGGAATAGGCTGCCGGCGGTTCCCCCGTGATCGCCGCGCGGACCGCCTCGCGAGCCGCATGATGGAACGTGGCGCGGATAAACAGCACCCAGGTGAACTCAAACGCTCCCACCAGCAGTGTCAGCATGAGCAGGAAAACCAGCGCGAACTCCACGTAGGCGTTACCGCGGCGCCCCTGTGCGCTGTTGGCTTTCAACAATCTCAACTGCATTCCGTCGCTCCTCGCCTGGCGGCCAGCCCGTGCTTGTTCCGCTCGTTCGACAGATCCATTTTCCTGAGCCGTCCCCACCGCGGCGCTCGCGCCGCAATTCGTGGCCACTGTCCGGATTGGGTTCGTTCGGCGCTTGCCGGCGCGCTACCGCTTTCTAGCACTAACTTGTTATCGTACTGCACGGTCAGTTTACCGCCTACTCTCTTTGAGCAACAATTGCCTATAGGTCCTATAACTACACAAATCTTGACATAGGCCCATGGCTCACGCAATCAGAGATAACCT
Source organism: Bryobacterales bacterium (assembly GCA_040902925.1). Taxonomy (GTDB): domain Bacteria; phylum Acidobacteriota; class Terriglobia; order Bryobacterales; family UBA6623; genus JBBDWJ01. Next base: position 1,837 of record JBBDWJ010000033.1, read on the forward strand.
AGACTACTAGAAAATAAACACTTATCAGCCATTAATCGGCGAGGTAGGTTCGCTCGGAAGGGCGTTGCGCGCCAAACCATGGTCAAGTAGTACTAAAACTATAGGAGGTAAGCCTTACCTGGACGCTTTTGTCGCAGACCAATCCCGGTCAGGGCATCTAGAACGTCGTAAAGCAGCGCCGAATCTCAGCATCGAGTTGCTCAGGGCGCCGATGCTATTGGGCAGATGAGAGTGGGTCTACCGCGTCCAAGGGGCGCCGCGAAAGGTCGGGAAACGCGCCGTGGACGCAGGGCGGCCGGCAGCCGGGGCTGCGTGTCTCAAGGTTCCCCGCGAGCGCGCCGATGAATCTGTGAGGGTATTCGCGCCTTGTCGTGGTGGGACTGGTCTATTGGGCGGGCGGCTGGCAGGGGGGCTCTTGTTGCAGGAATTCGTGGCCGGGGAGACGCACGCCGAGAAGCAGTCCTACGGTTACGTTGCCGAGGTGGGAGCCGCCGAGCCGGGCCTTGCGGAACCGGCCGCCATGGCGGCCTTGAACAAGGGCGCCGTTCCCAGGCGCTACGATGGCTGGGACTAAGTAAAAACGCGGCTGCGCGGCTTCGGGGGCGTTCGCTATACTCAACCACAAAGGTGGACCGATCGCCTCCATCTGGCACGCCGCGCCCCGAATTTTGATTGCTACATGCCTTCCGTTCCCGATCCGGACCTCTCGCAGGTCATCGAGTCTTATAGCGCCCGCTTCCGCGACCCGGTCGATCGGCTGAAGTTTCTGCGTGTTTGCGTCCAGGTGGCCGAGGAGGCTCCGCCGCTGCTGGGGCGCGCCCGCGGCAGGCTCGGATACCGCTTGATCGTCCTGGACTCGCTGCGCCGTACGCACGGACTCACGAACAAACCCGTTCCGATGCAGGACCGCGTCCTGCTGGTGCTGTTTCGCGGTTGGCGGGCTGCCGCCCGCTACGTTCCGCTGGCCGCGGCGGCGACCGCTCTTGTGCTGTTGATCCTGGGCAGCTTTGTGACGCTGCGCGAACCGCCCGCCGAGGCCGAAGCTACCCAGCCAGCGCGCCCCGCCGGCATCGGGTTAACGCCGGCTGCTCACGCCGCTCTGGGGGATGAAACCCGAGTCGTCGCGCAGCCGCTGGAAGTGTGGCTGGTGGAAACCAGCGGCGACGGCGAGCTCTACAGCAACGGGCTGCGCGTTCTCAATGAATATTCCAAGCACTCCAGCCCGCGCTCGTTTACGGTTTACTCGCCGGGCGCTGACGGCATGCCCGATTCGCCGCAGCAGCGCAAAAAACCCATTGGCATTGTGTATCACACCACGGTCAGCGACATCATGCCGCCGCTGGAGCGCGCCAACAATCAGCTCATCCGCTACCGCGGCGCCCGGCTGCTCACCTACATCGCGAGGGAGAGTCTCTACAACTTCGTGATCGACCGCTTCGGCCGCGTCTACCGCACCGTTCCCGAAACCGAATTCTGCCACCATGCCGGCTACTCGATTTGGGCCGAGGGCGGCGAGCTCTATTTCAACCTCAACCATAGCTTCATCGCCGTCGCTTTCGAGACCCGGCCCGAAGCTCTGGACCCCAACGCGCCGCCTCAGGAAGCGGTTACCGCGGCGCAAGTTACCAGCGCCCGGCTGCTTACGCAAATGCTGCGCGAGAAATTCGGAATTGTGGAAGGAAACTGCGTCACCCACGAGATGGTGTCGGTCAATCCCGACAACATGCTGATCGGCTACCACACCGATTGGAAGGGGCGCTTTCCGTTCACCGCTGTCGGCTTGCCGGACAACTATCAGCGGACGCTGCCGAGCATCGCCGACTGGGGCTTCGAGTACGATTCGCAATTCAAGAAGGAGCTCGACGGCCGCCTCTGGCCCGGCGTGCGCGCCTCGACGCGGCAATTCGAAAGCGAAGCCCGCTCGCGCGATCTCGCCGTGGAGCGTTACCGTCGCGACAAGCAGACGAAGTACAAGGAATTTCTGGCCGGCCTGCGCGAAAGCGACACTCGCAGCTCACCAACCGAGTAGACAGCCCCGCCTGCTACCACCGCCGCCACGGATGGCCCTTGGGAACGGCCGTGTTCCAGCCCGCCAGGGAGCTCTAATCCACCAGGGAAGAATTCGGATTAACCGCGAACGACCGGCAGTCGAATCAGCACGACCAAACCCGTCAACGCCAGCGCCGCGAGAGCAGCCAGCCCGAGCGGCGGCAGATTTCCGTAGATGGCCGACAGCGTCACCGCACTCAGCGACACCACGATCGAAATCACTTTGACGCGCGGCCGAACGCCGCCGTGGCGGTGCCAGTCTTCCAGCAGCGGGCCGAAGGCGCGACTGCGAAGCAGCTTTTCGTTGAGGCTCGGGGACGAACGCACCAGCAGAAAGCTCGTTACCAGCAAGAACGGAGTCGTTGGCAGCAACGGCAGGATTGCCCCCAGCACGGCGAGTCCAAAAAAAAACGCCGCCAGCGTCAAGTAGACGACGCGGCGCGGCCCGTCGACGGCCGCGAGCCGTGGCTCGGCGGAAACCGCGGTTAGAGGTTGCTCATTGGTCATGGATCGACTACGCTGCCAGCCTGCCGCTCCGCGATCGGATCTCGCGAGCAACTCGACAGGCGCCACATGGCCCGGCGCAACCGCCAAAGCCCTTCGCAACGCTTCAGTATACCCTTCGCTTGATGCGCTTTAGTCAACTCTGCTCCACTGAGAAGGGTATGGAGGTGGTTCGCGATTCCTCGCCCACGCAGGGCGCGCCGGCCGGCCGTGGCGATGTGCGCCCGAGTTGGATCGACGACGCCCGCCTGCAGCGCGCGGTGGTGCTGGCGGTGGCCTGCATCGTTTTCCTGGGAACGCTGGTCAGCCCGCCATCGCTGATGGACGACGTTGACTCCGCATACGCACAAGTCGCGCGCGTGATGCTCGAAAGCGGCGATTGGGTCACCGGCCGGCTCAACGGCGTGCTGTATGTCGATAAGCCGCCGCTGCAAGTGTGGGCCATGGCGGTTTCGTTTGCGATCTTCGGCGTCCACGATTGGGCTGCGCGGCTGCCGCTGGCGCTCGCGGCGGTAGCTCTGTGTTGGGTGACGTGCCGTTTCGGGCGTTGGGCGTTTGGCGGCAGGGCTGGTTTCTACGCAGGGTTGGCGCTTTCGACATCGATCGGGATGTTCCTGTTTACCCGCGTCAGGATTCCCGATGCCGCCGTCGCACTGACCACCACACTGGCTCTGTGGTCGCTTCTTCGCGCGCTCGAAGAGAACGAAACGCGGCCCCGGGTTTGGGCCGCTCTACTTGCAGCGTCGCTCGGCGTAGGGCTGCTCCTCAAAGGGCTTGTGGCGGCCGTGCTGCCGGCCGGCGCTGCTTTCGTGTATTTGCTCGCGACGAAGCAGTTGTTGCTGGCGCGCACTTGGCGGCGGCTCTGTCCGCTTTCCGGATTCCTGATTGTCGCGGCCATCGCCGCGCCGTGGCATCTGTTGGCGATCGCCAGAAACCCGCCTTACATCGAGTTCACGCTGCAAAGCGGCCCGGGACAATACCGCGGCTTTTTCTGGCGCTATTTTCTGAACGAACACCTGCTGCGTTACCTGGGTCTGCGCTACCCGCGCGACTACGATACGCTGGCGCTGCCGGCTTTTTGGTCGTTGCATGCCGTGTGGTTGTTTCCGTGGAGCCTCTTCCTGCCGGCGGCTCTCAAGCTGGACTATCGGGCTGCGACTCGCGCGGCTCGTACACGCCTGCTGGCTCTGTGTTGGATCGGTTTCGTGCTGGTTTTCTTTTCGTTTTCGACGCGCCAGGAGTATTACTCGCTGCCCGGCTATCCGGCCCTAGCGTTGCTGGCGGGTTCGGCGATCGCCGCGGGCTGGGGCGTTCGTTCGGCGGCTCGGGCGGGCGGCGTCATCGCGTTCGCGCTGCTCGTCATGTTGGGCGCGATCCACTACACCGTGCGTGATGTGGAGGCCGTTGGCGGCATCGCGCGCACTCTGACGCAGAATCCCGAGTCGTACACCTTGTCGTTGGGCCACATGCAGGATCTCACGCTCGAATCGTTCGCGTATCTGCGCTTACCGGCGGTGGTGATTTCGATCGGCCTGTTGATCGGCGCGATCGGCGCGTGGCGATTTCGCGGCACGCGAGCGCTGCTCTCTCTGGCGGTGATGATGCTGTTCTTCGTCCACGCCGCGCGGCTCGCGATGGTAGAGTTCGATCCCTATCTCTCCTCGCAGCCGCTGGCGGAAGCGCTGAACGAGAGCCCGCCGGGAAAGCTGATCGTCGATCACGAGTACTACGCTTTCTCGTCCGTTTTCTTTTATACGAACCGGGAAGCCCTGTTGTTGAACGGCCGCGTGAACAACCTGGAGTACGGATCGAACGGTCCCGGAGCGCCTGAGGTATTTATCAGCGACGGGGATCTACCGGGGCTATGGAATAGCTCGGAGCGTTGGTATCTGGTGACGTTTCAGGAAGACCTGCCGCGGCTGGGGACGCTGGTTGGCGCGGCGAATCTAAAAACGGTCGTCGCGCGCGGCGGGAAGGTGCTGCTAACTAACCACTAGATCGGCAACGAGAATTCGGCGCCTAGCCGGAGCGCACAAGCTTATCGTACTCGGAGTGAGTGCCGATCCAGATCCAGGTGATGGTTCCTGAGCGCGCCTAGCCGACTGCGCGATAGTGATCCCCGACTCGAATGGTAAATCGTTCGTCGCTGCCTTTCAGGCGGCGAAAATAAAGGGATGGGTGACTGGGATTGTGCAGCCACAAGCGGTAGGGAATGCAGCCTTTTGAACTTCGGCCGGCAAGGCGTCGAAGAGGTTCCAGAATCGCCCCGTGGCGACGGATCTCATTTTGGAGGCGGCCAATCGCGAACGGTCTCTTCGCTCGATTCGTTATCGGCCTCGTCGAACAGGAAATCGAGTTTTCCCGAAGCCGAATCGCTATCCAGTTGTTCATCCCAAAGCGTTTGCTCACGAGCCCGAAACCATTGTGCCAATTGGAGGAATTCTTCGGCCGGCAGGCTGGCGATAGCAGCTTCGATCTCCTCGACCCGATCCATATCTGCAGTCTACACCGCGTCTGGACAACTGCCAGCCAACCGCGGCGTGAAGTCAACCCCGTGATAGTTCGAGATCTTCCCCAGGGGACTGTCTTCCAAGACAGCATGTGAGCAACTCGGCGACTGTTCAGATCTTTTCCAGCTCCCGCCGTGTAAAGTGACTCTCGACGTTCCCGGTGTGTAAAATATCCGCCGGTTCGAACAGCAAGACCGACACCTCCCGCGCCGCTACCGGGCGGTGCTCAACGCCCTTGGGCACAACAAGAAACTCACCCTGTTGAACATCGACGACGCGGTCGCGGAAGTGCATTTGAAAGCTGCCGTCGAGCACGAGGAAGAGTTCGTCTTCATGTTCGTGCGCATGCCAAACGAACTCGCCCTGAAATTTCGCCAGCCGAACCTGCTGACCGTTCAGCTCCGCGACAATCCGGGGATTCCAATGGTCTTGGAACAGGCTCAGCTTTTCGCGAAGGTTGACCGGAGTCATGGCATTCTTATGAATCCAGCATCGCCGCCATCAGGGCGCCCCTGGCAGTGGCGTTATAGGGGTCTTTGGAGGCCCGAACCTCCGAAATCTCAATCGGCAGCCCCGCGTTGTTGACGGCTTTTTCGAGCGCGTCGTGAAAGCCCTCGGGCTTCGTGCTTCCTCCCGCGACGGCCATCGGGATCGGCTTGTCGAACTTGGGGAGTTTTTTGGTTTCCGAAAAAGCCTGCTGCAGACGCTCGACGGCGTTCTTGATCACGTCGTGGTAGTAGACCGACAGGGCCTGGTCGATATTCTGGCTCGACAGGCCGTTCATGCTGAAATGGTTTTCCTTGTAAAAGCGCACTGTCGTAATGGTCTCGCCGCTCACCGAAGAGGCGCTTTCGTCGATGTAGTCGCCGGCGCGAATGGTGCTGAACTTGACGGCCGGCAGGCCCAGATAGGCCAGGCAGATGTTGCACATGCCGCCGCCGAAGCTCACGCCGATGCCGGTGAAATTCGTTTCTTCCAGTTCGGCATAGACCACCGCCAGACCTTCGTTGAGGCTGATGACCTGGTAGCCAAGCTTCTCGAGCATCTGCGAGATCGTCCGCTCGTGGTAGATCAGATCGCTTTCGTGGCCTTGCGGTTCGGCGGGAACGCTGAAGCAGATTTTTTCGCCGGCGTTGGCTCTGCCGCACAACGAGGTCAGCGCCAGCTCGATCATTTGCAGGCTTTTGGGCTCGCGCGGGTTGAGCAGGCCGGTGCGCATCGGGCGGCGCGTGTCGCCTTGCGTCATGTTGGCGAATTCCTCGACGCGATTGCCGTAAGCGAGGATCTCGGCCCGGTCGACCATGTGCATGATCCCTTCCCGCTCGAGCATCTTGGCGGTGACTCGCGAGTAGGGGAGCGACACAAACGCATTCAACTGCGACTCGAACTGGGTCGTGTCGCCTTCCTGGCGCGCGACGACGATGCGGCTCGTGCCCATATCGAGGCCCTTGACGCTGCTGACGGACGCATATTCGGACATGGCTGATCCTTCCTCAAAGGAGTGGGCAGGGCGGACTCCCTATCTCACCTAGGATACCGCGATCGATCGGCAAGCTGTTCAGGCCAGCGTTGGGGCTCACGCTTGGTGCTCGCTCACATGTGCTGGGCCGGCACACGGAGCGGGCCTGATGCTTGCGGGAGTGCCGTATTCGGGCCTATACTCGTCCGCGAGCAGTTGGTTGTCGAGCCCCCTGGTCGTACACGCGGAGCGAAAACGAGATGTACATGTTTGGCTGGGGACATCGAGTCATTCCACTGGGTGGCGCAGGCTCCCGCTCGTGTCCCGTCTGCAAGCAAAAGCGCCCGGTGGGCACGGCGCTTGAATATCGCTTCTTTCATCTCTTCTGGGTTGCCGGGTTTATTGTGACCCGCCGCTACCACTTCTCGTGCACGCAATGCGGCACCAGGCTACAGGCGCGTTCTCCTCGCCTGAAGAAGATCGTCACTTCCGGGAAAATGCGCCTGATACCTTTTGG
>JBBDWJ010000034.1:0-8855 GCA_040902925.1 Bryobacterales bacterium
GAACGTAGGGTTGCTTTCGATTCCCGGGGCTTGCGCCCCGGGCTACTGGCATGCCGCCGCTTCCGGGGCTAGAACCATCCAGACGAAATGAGCGGCGCAAGATCGAGTCATGATCGATTCGCTTCTTTAACTGCCGCTCGAGAGGCGGTCTCATAGCCTGTCGAGCTGGTTGCCGTACACGCTGGCGACGGATGGCTCCAAGACGTTCAATCACTGGGATCGAATCATCCCAGGTCTCGGCAGACGAATCATCACAAGTCTAGGGAGTCCCCTGAACCGGGGGCTCCGGCGCGGCGGAGTTTCGTAATCGTTCGGCCTCTTCACCGCGCCCAAGCGAGGTGAGCATCTCTGCATACGAGCCGGCAACCTGCCGCAACCGCGGATCCTCAGACCCCAACTTCGCCTCTAAAATACCCAGCGCACGTTTGAAAAGCGTCTCTGCCTCCTCAAAGCGCCGCTGTTCGCGGTACAGAGAGGCCAAATTGTACAGCCCCGTCCCAACCTCGGGGTCTTCGAGCCCCGCCACACGCGCCCACACGTGGATCGAGCGTTCGAACAAGGCTTCGGCGTCGGGATAGTGGTGTTGCGCGCTATGAATCTCGGCCAGATTGTTCAAAGCCATCGCCAACTCCGCTTTTTCGGCCGGCGCAGCCAGGTCGCTTATGGCAATGGAGCGCTTCAGCAGTCCTTCCGCCTCGGCCAGTTGCAGCCGATTGCGCCAAATATCGGCTTGATAGACAAGGCTGCGCACCAGACGCGGATCTTCCGGCCCCCAGGCGGCCTCGGCTGCGGTGATCGCCTGCTGTATCCACCGCTGGGCCCCTTCGAGGCGCCCCGCCGAAATATGAATCACGCCGAGGTTGTTCAGACACTCGATGGTGTCGGGATGGCTGGCGCCGGCGCTGCGCTCCAGGATCGAAAAAACCCGCTTCTGCGTCGCGATCGCTTCGTCGAACTGCCCCAGCCGGAACTCCAGTTCGCCGAGCCCCTTGAGCGGCTCGACCAGGGCCGGATCGTCCGGCGGATATTGGGCTTCGGTGATCTTGAGCGCCCCGCGGAACTGCTCTACCGCATCGCTCAGCCGCCCCTGCGCGCGATAGAGCTCGCCCAGGTTTTTTCGCAACACACCGGCGCGCGAATGGTCGCCTCCCACCTTGGCTTCGACAATCGAAAGCGCCCGTTGATACAGCGGTTCGGCCCCGGAGTAGTTTCGATGCGCGTGATAGAGAATCGCCAGCGCGTTCAGGCAGGCGGCCGCGGGCAGGCTGTCCTCCCCAATCTTCTCGGCGTTTCCCAGAGCGCGAACCAGCAGATCCTCGGCGACTTCAGGTTTCCCCTCGCGCTGGAATTTTTGGCCGAGCTTGAGATCGTCCTGCCACGCCTTGTCGAGGTCAGTGACGGCCAATTGGCCGAAGGCCGTCGCCGCAAACAGGCACACCGCCGCCAACGCGCTTTGAAACCAGATCGTTTTCGACGGGAAAATCAACACCGTGCCCGAGTGGGCCTCCAGTCCAACTCTGCCATGATCCGCCTTAGCTGTGCTTCGGCCGTTCCCCTGAAAAATCTTAGGGGTTCCACCCTAGCCCGCTGGCGGCCGGCCGGTTCTATACCGATGACGGCAGAACCAAGCGGGACGTTGGGGCGGATTGGTCTGGAGTGGATATAATCCACTAACGGTGCTGGTGCGTTTTCACCCTCGACTCGGGCTAGTCTTGTTGCTGGCATGGTTGGCTCTGGCCGCGAGCCTGCCGACCCTGGCCCAAGTTCCCGCGCCTGAGATGGTAGCCGTTCCCCAAGGCGCTTTCCTGATGGGCTCGGAAGAAGGGGCAACCTGGGAGAAGCCGGTACATCAGGTCGAGATCTCGGCGTTCCTCATCGCGGCGCGCCCGGTGACCAACGCGCAGTTCCGTGCCTTCCGGCCCGATCATCAAAGCGCCGTAGACAACAGGGATGCAGCGCCCGTGCGAGGCGTGAGTTGGGAAGACGCCGACGCCTACTGCCAGTGGCTGCGGGAAAAAACCGGCGATGCCTACCGCCTACCGACCGAAGCCGAGTGGGAGCGCGCCATTCGCGGCGGGCTGGAGCAGAAAAAATACCCCTGGGGCGACGACCCCGCGGTGCCTGAAGCCGCTGTTGGAAATCGCAGCGCCTGGCCGCCTGCGCCTCCAAACCCGTTCGGGGTGTCGATCGAACATGAGCTCTGGGAGTGGACCGCCGACTTCTACCACCGCAACTACTGTCAGGAGTCGCCGTCCAACGATCCCAAAGGCCCCGCGGAGGGCGAGTTTCGCGTGCTGCGAGGCGGCTCGTATCCCAACGATCCCAACAGCACCCGCTGTTCGAACCGCGGCAGCGCGCGGCCCAAGACCGTGCTGCCGAACGTGACGTTCCGGGTCGCTAGGTCTGCCGGATCGGGTGAAATCAGCGAACTGCGCCAGCCCGCGAGCTCCGTGCAGGCGACGCCGGAATCAACCGCGCCGCGTACCGTTGCTGCGCGAGCCCCGGCATCGCCGCCCGAAACCCAGGCGCAGCCAGCCTCGGCGCGAGCCGCCGCCGCTCTCTCAGCGGCTCCCGCTCGCACAGCTCCGGCTACCGCTCCGGAGGCCGTATCCGCTGCGCCTGCAACCGCTGAGCCCGTACCTGCAAACCCTGCACCTCCGGACCCTGCTTCTCCCGCCGGCGTACCCCCGGACGCCGCACCTGCCGTCGCGGCGCCGCGGCAGAACCCGGCTGCCAGCGGGCAGGTAGCCCAGTTGACTCGAGTAGACGTCACCGTGTCCTCGGTGCAAGTGATTTTGGCGCTCTCGCTTTCGAGCCCCGCCGAATACTCCACGATGGAGCTCACCTCGCCCGGCCGCCTGGTTATCGATCTTGCCAATACAACCCTCGCCACCAGCCGCCAGTACGGCTCGATTCCGGTCAGCGACCTTGGCGTGGAGCGCGTTCGTTGGGCGCCCTTTGAAGCCGCCACGCCCACCGCGCGCCTGGTCATCGATCTGACCGGGCCTGTGGCGCATTCCATTGAATCCGCTCCCAGCGGTCTTGTGATTCAACTGCGGCCGCGCTGACGGCGTCCGATCCGGCGCCTGTTCCACGGATGCCGCGCCGGCGCATCGCGCGGGCTAGACAATCCCTCGCGCGATTTGCTTGACTACTAGGTCCGCCGGAGTGGCCATTATGAAAGTGCCGTTGACCCCTATTCGTTGCCTGCTTTGGGCGGCCGATCAATATGGCGCCAAGGTGGGGGTGGTCGATGGCGAGCAGCGCCATACCTACAGGCAGGTTCTCGATCGCTCGTTGCGCCTCGCAGCGGCTCTCCAAGCGCTTGGCGTCGGCCGCGGCGATCGCGTGGCCACGCTGAGTTTCAACTGCCACCAGTTGCTCGAGGCCTACTACGGCGTACCCATGGCCCGCGCCATTCTGCTGTCGCTCAACGTGCGGCTAACGCCGGAGGAGCAAGCCTACATCCTGCGTCATTCAGGCACCAGGGTCGTGCTCTTTGACCCGGAATTTCTCCCGGTCGCGACGGCTTTGCACGCCGAGCTTCCCGAGTTGCAATGGGTCGCCCTCGCGGCCCCGCAGAATCCGCCCGAGTGGCTTCACCCGCAATCCTACGAACAACTGCTGGAGTCTGCCGAGCCCCAGCCCGTCGACTACACCACTTACGACGAAGATGAGATGGCCGAGCTTTTCTACACCAGCGGCAGCACCGGGACGCCCAAAGGGGTCATGCTTAGCCACCGCACGCTCTACATGCATGCATTGGGCACGTTACTCGGCACGCTGCGAATCGTGCGGCCGATTCCCGCGGACCAGATCGTCGAGGGCCACACCATTCCCTTGTTCCACGCCAACGGCTGGGGCCGGGCGCACACCGTGACTCAGGCCGGCGGGCGCCACGTCATGGTTAAGCGTTTCGACCCGCAAGGCGTCTGCGAGCTGATCGAGCGCGAAGGGATCACGACCATATCGATGGTGCCGACGATGGCGAACGCGCTGATCAATTTCCAAGGCCTCGGCCAGTACGATCTCAGCAGCCTGATGGAAGTGAACCTTGGCGGCGCGGCCTCTTCGCCGGCGCTGGTGAAAGCGGTCGAAGAAAAGCTTGGCTGCCCGACCTTTGTCGGCTACGGGCTCACCGAGACGTCTCCGGTCGCGACATCCGCGCAAGTGAAGGACGCCCTGCAAGGTTGCGACCGGCAGGAACGCCTCCGCCGCCAGTCGATGACCGGCTACCCGATGCCCGGCGTCGAGCTGCGCGTCGCCGACTCCGACGGCCGCGATGTTCCCAAAGACATGACGGCGATCGGCGAAATCCTCATTCGCGGCGATGTCGTCATGGATGGCTATTGGAACGAGCCCGAAGCCACCGCCGCGGTGATCGAAAACAACTGGCTGCACACCGGCGACATGGCGATCTGGGACGAGTTGAACTACGTGCTGATCGTCGACCGCAAGAAAGACATCATCATCAGCGGCGGCGAGAATATCTCATCGATCGAAATCGAAAAAGTCATCGCGGCGCACCCGGCGGTATACGAGGTCGCTGTGTTCGGAGTGCCGGACGACAAATGGGGTGAAGCGCCCAGAGCCGCCGTCGTGCTCAAGCCGGGGGCCGCGGTGAGCGCCGAACAGATTTGCGATCACGTCCGCGCGCATCTGGCCGGTTTCAAAGCGCCGAAGTCGGTTGATTTTCTGGACGAGCTGCCCAAGGGTTCGACCGGCAAGATTCTGAAGCGCGCGCTGCGCGAGCCGTATTGGGCGGCGATGGAAAAGAAGGTTCAGGGATAGGCTTGGCGTCTTACGGGTTGATCGCAAAACGATCGCCAAACGCGAAGCGATCTGAGTTCGACGCGCAAGGAATTGGCCGCAAACCGTGTGGCAAGATAGGACTGACTCTCCTTTATGAACAAGTCGGGCAAGCAGTTGGAACTGCCCCTGCCCCGCCTCGGCGCAGCCGAGCGCAAGGCGTGGATCCGCTATCGTCTAGCAGGGCTGGAATTCCGTCAGAACGCCCGCCAAGCCAAGCGTCAAGCATCGTACGAGCGCCGGCGCGAGAGAGAGTCCGGAACCTTGAACAGGATTCCGCCGCCGGAACAATTACCCCTTCCGCACGCCAGCCCGCCTAAATCGCCGCCGCCGATTGCCAAGCAACTGCCGTTGCCGATAGCGCCATTCCTGGTGCTTTAGCGGCCGATTCCTGGCCCCGATCGGGACGACAAAACCATAGCCCAGCTTCCGGGATTCTTCCTCCGTGGCGTCGAGGCTAGTCTGCCGCGACCTGCTTCTCTGCTCGAGAGTCCGATACCGTAGCGTGCTTCGCGCGGCGGCGCATGCCGAGGGCGAGCAGCAGCGCAAATGCCGGAGCGATGAGCCCGATGCCCGCCAGTTGCAACAGGTCGAGGTAGGCCTTGAAAGCGCTTCGGAGATCCAGCATGGCTGTTTCCATGAACAGCCCCGAGTCGAAGTAAACCCAAGTCACCTGCATGCCCAGACTAAAAACCACCAACAGCCCAAAGTCGAGAACCAGCCGCCCGCCCGGCGATCGAACCGTGCGAGCCAGAAAAACCGCGCCCACGCAAAACGCAATCGCCGCCGCGGCAAGATCCTTCCCAAAGAACCAAGCCAGGTACTCCTGGCGGTTGATCATACTCAACGAATAGCGCAGGCCGAGAGCGAAGAAAACGGCGTAATAGGCGGCGTAGTAGAGCGCCACGGCAACCAGCAGCGGCCGCCACGAGTCGCGATAACCGAGCACGACCGCGCAGGCGAGAAACCAGATGGTGGTAAACATCGCCAGCGCCCGCAGGCTGCGAGTTCTTCTCTCGTCGCTGCGAAGCTGCTCCGGGTCAGGGAAAAGCGACACGGCTAGAGCACGCTGTTCCGCTTCACGGCTGCGAAGCGCGGGCTCGATTTCGGCGGGGACGTCGAGAAGTTGCCACAAGATGCTTCCCTGATTCGTCGCCGGGAGAGGCAGGCCGAGTAGAGCGCAAATCGTCGGCGCGATATCCACTTGTGCCGCCCGCCAGCCGCCGGCGGATCGGATGGCCGGGCCGGCCAAAACCAGCGGCACGTTGACGACTTCCTCCTCGAGGCCGCCGTGTCCGCCATGCCCGCGAAAGTCGATGTGGCCGTGGTCGGAGGTCACGATCAGGGTTGTCCGGCCATCATCGAAAGATTCGATGAACGAACCGATACAGGCGTCGACCGCACCCGCTACGCGCAAGTATTCCGCAGAGCGCCCGCCGAAGTCGTGAGCGGCTGAGTCGGCCGCGGTAAGGCCTACAACGACGAGCCCATCGCGATGCCGCGAGAGGAATTCGAGGTCCTCGCGGCAGGTTTGGTCCTGCCAGGCGATGAGTTCCTCCGGCGTTGCCCCGAAGTGCAGCTTCTGGTCGTGGAGCCGCGTTCGCCGGGCGTCGAGGTGGTCGCCGAATGCGTTCCGCCAGAACGGGGAGCCCGCTACAGCCGAGGGTATTCCGACGCGCTTGCCGACGGAGAACAGGGAATCGACGGGAGGGGGGTCGAAGCGGGAATTGTTCGTGACGCCATTGACCTCCTGCCAGGCGCCGGTGACGATCACCGCGCGCGAGGGGTGTGACAACGACGGCACGCCCGTGAGAACCACGCCGGCAGCGCCGCGCCGTGCGAGTTCCTGCAGCTTGCGCATTTCCAATGAGGCGTCCAGGCGAACCCCGTCCACGATGATGAGCAGGACGCGTTCGGTCAGCGGCGTCCCGCCTGCAAGCTCCTGGCGGAACCCATATGGAGTGCGATAGCGCGTGACGCTGTTCCAGGCTTCGAGGGCGATAACAACGGCGGCTGCCGCGAGCAGGACCAGGATCAGAACGCGCGCGATCATCCCGGTCAGTTCCGTCACCATCGCATTCTAGCAACGCACCTGTTTTGAGCCCTGTGGTTCGCGCCGAACGGGCTAGAATGAGGCGATGTTTCCCGTGCGTCTGTTCGCATTTTTCGGGCTGTTGCTTCTGATCGCCGCGCTGCCGGCGGAGGCGCAGAGCCGCAAGCTCACGATCGAGGAGATTTTCGCTGAGCCGGGGCCCACCGGGCCCGCTCCCACGCAGTTTCAATGGAGCCCTGACGGGAAGCTCCTGACGTATATCCTGCCGGGAGAAGGCGAAGCGGAGTCAAGGGATTTGTGGGCTTTTGACCCGCTAAGCGGCGAGAAACGAATTCTGGTGAGCGGCGAGCAGCTCTCGCGGCTTGCTCCGTCCACCGAGCAGGCCACCGGCGATGAGCGCGAACGCGAAAGGCTGCGGCGATATTCCGTCGCCGCTTACCTTTGGGCGCCTGACGCGAAGGCGATTCTGTTCACCAGCGCCGGACGGCTCTATCTGTTCGATCTGGCGACTCAGCAGTCGCGGGCTCTGGCGAGGAACAAGAGCGGCGTGCGCGATCCGAAGTTTTCCCCTGACGGGCGCTGGGTGTCGTTCCTCTACCAGCATGACATCTGGCTCGCGCCGGCCGGCGGCGGCAAAGAGCTTCCGCTGACCACGGGCGCCACCGACACACTCTTCCACGGCGACCTCGACTGGGTTTACCCCGAGGAATTCGCCATCCGCAGCGGCTATGCCTGGTCGCCCGACAGCCTTCGCATCGCTTACCTCGAAATCGACCAGGGGCGCGTTCCGGTGTATCCGATCACGGATCTGATTGCGCTCGAAGCCGCTGTCGATCTGCAGCGCTACCCCAAGGCGGGTGATCCCAACCCTCGCGTGCGCCTTGGCGTCATCGAGGTTAAGGAGGCCGGCCGCCGAAAAGCGAGAACGGCATGGGTGCGAAAGGACGCGGAATATCTGCCGCGATTCTCGTGGGTGCATGCCACGCGCCTGGCCGTGCAGTATCTCAACCGCGCGCAAACCGAGCTGCAGTTGGTCTTCGCGGACGCTCACGACGGGCTAACCAGCACGGTCCTTGTGGAAAACGACCCGCATTGGATCAACGTCACCAACGACCTCACCTTCCTCGACGAGCGCAAGCAGTTCCTGTGGACTTCCGAGCGCGAAGGGTATCGCCACATCGAGCTTTACGGCTACGACGGCGAAAGAAGAAGCTCGCTGACCAGCGGCGATTGGGAAGTGCAGGCCGTCGAAAAGGTCGACGCGGATAGCGGCTGGGTTTACTACACCTCCAACGAGGCTAATCCCCTGGGCGCTGACCTCTATCGCGTACAACTCGACGGCACGAAAAAGGAACGGCTAACTTCAGGGCAGGGCGTTCACAAGCCCGACTTCAATGAGCAGGCCAGCGCCTACCTGGATACGGCGTCCAGCCTGAAGTCGGTTCCGGAGTGGCGCGTAAATCGAATTACCGATGACGTAACGGCGGTTTTGCATCAGGCTCGATCTCTGGATGGGTATGATCTGGTGGAGCCGGAACTCAAGACGATCCAAGCGCCCGACGGCGCGCTGATTCGCATCCTGCTGCTGAAGCCAAAGGCGATCGACCCTCAGCAGAAGCTCCCGGTACTGTTGTATGTCTACGGCGGGCCTCATGCGCCAACGATCCGGGACGCGTTTGATACCCGCGGGCGCTACCTGTTTCATCAGTACCTGGTCTCGAAGGGCTATGTGGTCGCGCAGGTGGATGACCGCGCTTCCGCGCTTCTCGGCCATCGCCACGAGGCCGCGCTGCACCGCGCCTACGGCCCTACTGCGCTACGTGACTATTTAACGGCGGTGGACCATCTCAAGACGCTTCCGTTTGTGGACGGAGAGCGGATCGGCATCTGGGGCTGGAGCGGCGGCGGTTTCAGCACCTGCTTCGCTCTTACGCACAGCAAGGCTTTTCGGGTGGGTGTCGCGGTTGCTCCCGTGACCGACTGGCGGCTCTAC
>JBBDWJ010000035.1:0-8769 GCA_040902925.1 Bryobacterales bacterium
GCTCCGTCGCACGTGCCCACGCGAGTTGCGCCGGCAGCGACCATTTCCAGGAAACGGGCATGCGAGTCGATACCGCCGGCGGCTTCGATTCCCAGCTCCCCGCCGACGATCCGCTGCGCCAGAGCGACATCCGCGCCCGCCGCGACGCCGCCCAGATCGGCCGAGGTTTTCACCAGATCGGCGCCGCCCAGCCGGGCCAGCGCGCAGGCAATCACTTTCTGGTCCTCGCCAAGCAGCGCCATTTCGGCGAGCACCTTCAACGCCGCGCCCGCCTCGTGCGCGCATTCCGCGAGCAGCCGGATTTCCGTGTACACGATGTCAAGGTCGCCCGAGTTCAATGCGCCGGCGTGGATCGCCAGTTCCAGCTCGCGCGCACCCAGCTTCAACACCTGCTCGGCCTCGGCCCGTTTTACCGGGGTCAGCGTGGCGCCGTGCGGGTAGCCAATCACCGCGCCGACTCGCACGTTCGTGCCTCGCAGCTCACGCACCGCGAGCGCCACCCAATTGGGGGGCACGCACACCGACGCAAAGCCGTAGTGACGCGCTTCGCGGCAGAGGCGAGTCACCTCACCGGCGGACGCATCAGGCCGCAGCAGAGCCTGGTTGATCAATCCCGCGACCGGATCGCCGGCGGCCATCGCAGCGCCATGGCCGTTGGTGTGGAGCCGCGGAGCCGGCGTCCCGCAGGCGCAGGCGGACGCGCCGGGAGCACTCCCCAGCCGCCGCTGCACTTCGTCGCCAATCTCGCGAACCAGTTGATCGAGTTCGAGCGGGCTCATTGCGCCACCCTCCGGTTCCACCGATTTCCGCGCCGGCTCGTTCGTGCCGCCAATTCAGGCTGGCAATTCAACGAGCGAGCTCGGACATGCGATGGCCTCCAGAGTTTGCAGATTTGCCGTCCCGGTCCAAACGGAAAGCTTCCATTCTCCAGGCGAAACAAGGAATCAAACTTCCGGGTGGAGGTTCGTCAGGGTTCAGAACCGACCCTCCATTATAGCGGCTCGGCTGGAGGCTCCCGCCCAGATCAATTCGTTCCGCCGGTCGAATCGCGCATGCCGGTCCAGCACATCCCGCTCGAACCTTGGGACCGCGTAGAATGGACGTTCATGCTTGTAGCAGGTTTAATCAGCGGCACTTCGGTTGACGGCATCGATGTGGCGATCGTCGACATCCGTGGGGCGGGCTTCGAGCAGCGCGTGTTGCCGCTGGCCCACCATACGATCGAATACCCGGCCGCGGTGCGCCGCGCCGTACTGTCGGTTTCGAATGCCGATACGCACACGGCGAAAATCAGCCAGTTGAACTTTCTGCTCGGCGAGTTCTTCGCCGAAGCGCTGCTGGAAGCTTGCCGCCGCGCGCAGGTCCCGCCGCAGAGTCTCGACCTGATTGGATCTCACGGCCAAACGATTTATCACCAGGCCGTAGCCACCGAGTTCTACGGCCGTACCATCGCCAGTACGTTGCAGCTCGCCGAGCCGGCGGTGATCGCCGAGCGCACCGGCATCCCTGTCGTCGCCGATTTTCGTCCTGCGGACATGGCAGCCGGCGGACAAGGCGCGCCGCTGGTGCCCTATGTCGACTACCTGCTCTATCGCGACCAAAGTGTCGGCCGCGTGGCGCTGAATATTGGTGGCATCGCCAACATCACTGCGATTCCTCCGGCTGCCGCGCCCGAGCAGGTGATCGCCTTTGATACCGGGCCGGGCAATATGGTGATCGACGCGCTGGTTTCGCAGTTTTTGCGCGGCACGATGGGCTACGACCGCGATGGCAGGATGGCCGCGTCCGGCTCGGTCAACGAAGGGCTGCTTGGCGAGTTGATGGACTCGGTGTATCTGCGGCGGCAGCCGCCTAAGAGCGCCGGCCGCGAGCAGTTCGGCGTGGAGTTCGTCGCCAAGCTGATCGAGCACGGCCTGCCGCCTCCGGATCTTGTGGCGACCGCGACGGCGTTTACCGCGCACAGCATCGCGGACGCCATCAGGCGTTTCGCGGCCCCGCGCATGCCGCTGCACCAGATCATCGTTTCCGGCGGCGGCCTGCACAACCCCGAGCTCATGGGGCAACTGAAAAAGCAGCTCGACGGCATCGAGTTCCGCCCTTCGAACGACTTCAACATCGACACCGACGCCAAGGAAGCGATCGCGTTCGCGGTGCTGGCGCACGAGACCTATCATGGCCGCCCGGCGAATTTGCCTTCGGCCACCGGGGCGCGTCATCCAGCCATTCTGGGGAAGCTCGTGCGGCCTTTTCGATAGCGAGGGCCAACGCGGCGGCTTATTCTTTGTGCGCCGCTCCCGGCAATGTTCGGTTGGGAAGTCATCGCCGCGCCAGCAGGCCCGCCACGGGAAAGAGGGAGCCTCATGTCCGATCGAATCGCCACCGTTCCACCCGTTGCCGAAGAATCCGCCTCCGCCAAGGTCGCCGAAATCTACGCCGACATCAAGAAGACCAAAAACATTGATTTCGTACCGGCGTTCTGGCGCGTGCTGGCGACGAATCCCGACCAGTTGGAGTTGATCTGGACCCGGCTGAAGTTTCTGATGCACCCTGAAGCGGTAAATCGCGCCTCGAAGCTCGATCCGCTAACTCGCGAGCTGATTGCGCTGGCCGTTTCGGCCACGAACGGCTGCTCCTACTGCGTCAACTCGCACACCGCGGCCGCGATGAAGCTCGGTCTCGACCGGCAAGCCCTGGGGGAAGTGATGGGCATCGTCGCGCTATTCAATTCGACCAACGCGCTCGCTGACGGTTATCAGATCGAGCCCGACGTGCGTCCGCCGATCGAGGATTGACGCCTGGCGGCGCAAACGGCCCAAACACAGTGATTTGTTATGATTCCTATCTACCTGCGGCCCTGAGTCGTTGGGCGGCCCGCTGTTCCGCGCCCGGAGGATTTCCATTGCGACGCCGGCTTCGCGTTTTTCTAATTCCGTTGCTCGTTGCCTCTTGTTTCGCGCAGCGCCCTACTTTCAAGCAGGAAGAGTTCGAAGGCCGTGACGCCTACGTGCTCGCGAACACGAAGATGCGCGTGAGCGCGTTGCGCGGCGCCGGGCATATCGCCGAAATCCGATTACTTTCCGCCGATCCTCTCAAGAGCGTGAACCCCATGCGGGTGCCGCACTACCCAACCATCGAGCCCTGGGAGTACGACCCCGTCAAACATGACGCACTCTACGGCGGCGGCCCGAATCGCTTTCTGATGGCGGGATACATGGGCCATCTGCTGAACTTCCCCACGTTCGGAGGCCCTTCCGAGGACGAAGCCCGCAACGGTCTCGGCAACCACGGCGAAGCGCTGGCCGTCGAATGGAAGGACGACAAGCACGAATCCTCGATCAACGAAGTGCAGTTGTGATACTCCGCGGATCTGCCCAAGACGCGATACAAGGCCGGACGCGTGCTAACGCTGCCGCGCGACGAAACCGTGCTCTACATCGAAGAGTGGGTCGAGAATCTGGAAGCGTTCGACCGCCCAGCGCATTGGGTCGAGCACGCCACTTTCGGGCCTCCCTTCGTCGAGCCGGGTAATACCGTACTCGACATGTCGGCGACCAAGGGAGTCGTCCGCGGGAATGAAGAAACCAACAGCTTGTCGCCCGGCGAGGTCGTCTGGCCTGAAGGCGCGGCGAAGGATGGCGCCAAGGTCGACCTGCGGGTGATGCAGACGAAGCCCAGCGCTGGAACGTATGCCGGCTATCTCATGGACCCGCAGCGCGAGCGAAACTATTTCACGATGTTTCATCGCGGCTACCGCGTGCTGATCGGATACATCTGGCATACCGCGGACTTTCCGTGGATCGGCGATTGGCAGGAGAACGGCCGCAATACGCAGCCACCGTGGAACGGCGAGGTCATCGCGCGAGGCATGGAATTTGGCACCACGCCGTTCGGCGGCCCGATGAAGAGCGTCGTCGAAGAGGGCAGCTTGTTCGGAGTTCCGGTTTACCGTTGGATCGGAGGCCGTGAGCGGTTGACGGTCCGCTACGTCGCTTTTCTTGCCGAGATTCCCGAAGGCTTCCGCGGCGTCGAGAACCTCGAAATCCGGGAAGGCGCGATCCAACTCACCGAACGCGAGACGGGCAACATCATCTCCGTAAAGAGCGCTCGTGAATGGTAGCGCTAAAACAATCGAGTGTCAGCGCCGGGAAGAATGATGGGGCGGGGGAAACGATGAGTCGACAGAAAACGAACATCGGGCGAGTCAGGCGATCGTCCTCAGTGCTGCTGGCGCTCGCCGCGGTGCTTGCGCTCGCGCCCGTGCTGCCGGCACAGCAGGCAACGTTGCGGGTCAGCGTCTTCAACGAAAAAACCGGCGAGCCGGTCACCAACCTGACGGCGGCAAACTTCGTGGTGCTCGACGACAAAACTCCCCTCAAGGTCGAAAGCGCCGAGTACAAGACCAGCACGCTCGACATCATGCTGCTGGTCGACACCAGCCTGGTTGGCGAGATGGTCCGGCCGTTGGGCGCGGCTTTTATCGCAGCGCTGGAAGAAAAAGATCAGATGGCCGTCGTCTCCTATCACAGCTCGGCGGACCTCATGCAGGACTTCACATCGAGCAAGCAGTTGCTGCTAGGCGCGCTGGCCCAAGTCGAGTACGGCAACAGCCCGCGCGTGCTCGACGCGCTGTTTGCGACCCTCGACGGCGGCTTCGAGCACTCGACGGCGCGGCGGGCGATCATTTTGCTCTCCGCCGGCGTTGAGGGAAACAGCCGCGTGCCGGAGGCCGAAATTCATCGGCTGACGCGCGCTCGCCGGGCTTCGATCTATCCAGTATTCGTTATGGGCGTCGAGCGGGGCATGTTCCGGCGGTTGGCCGAACAGTCCGGTGGCGCCTATTTCGCGGCCCGCAAGCTGAAGCTCGATCCGCGCCCGCTGGCGCAGCGAGTCTATTCCGCGGCGCGCGGGCAGTATGAGCTGGTCGTCAGCGGGGTCTATTCGCTAGGAAGCCGCGTCGAGGTGGAAGTGGCGGGCCTGCCGAAGACCGACGGCCGAATTCGCGCCACCGCTCTGGTCCTTGAATGACGCCTGTTGGCGGCGCCATAACGTATTGCATCGGGACGCCGGCCCAAAAAAACAACGACACCGTGAGCGCTGAGAAGCGTCCACGGTGTCGCATTGTCGTGAGGTTGTGAAAGACTTATTCGGAACCGCTCCCGGCGGCCGCGCGGCGCTCGGCGACCTTGGGCGTCGACAAATAGCCTTTGATGTGGTCCTTGGCGAGCTCGTTCACGACCAGTTCGTAGGGCATGCGCGACCCTTGCAGATAGAACTGCACCGGCTCGAGAAGCGTCTTGTCCTTCTTCTCGATCTGCTTGTCGTCGGCCCACAGGTCGACCGTGAAACGGTTTCGCTTGAGGTCGGCCCTGCGCAGCCGCAGGGTGATCGGGCCCACACGCTGGGGCTGTTTGGTCTTGCCGAGGTCAAACTCGAAGTAGTTGCGCTCGCCTAGCTGCCGCAACGCATCGACTTCCTTGGCGTTGGTGGCGATTAGACCGCTCTGCACGCCGAGGTCGCCTCTGACCGTGGTTAGCTCCTTGATGGTGCGCTCAATCTCCTCGCGGTTTTTTTCAACTTCCGTCTGCACGCCTTCGACCCGGCCTGAGAGCGATCCAACGGCCGTGTCCGTCTTCTCGCGCAGTTCACTGAGCTCCCCGCCGACTTCGCTGAGAGCCGCTTGCTGCTGCGAGCGCGTCTGTTCGATTTCCTTCTTGAGGGTATCGGTGCGGCCCAGCACTTTCGTTTCGACTGCCTGCGCCTTGGCGGAAAGGTTCTTTTCGGCGTCGGCGACCAGTTCTCTCACCTCACCGACCCTCGAGTCCACGGCGCGCGAAGTCTGATTCACGTTTCCTTCGAGCAACGCAATCTGTTCTTCCGCGGCCTGTATTCTCATGGCGAACTCGCCTTTCGCGGTTCGCAAATCAAGGTACAGGTATACCGTCGTGCCGATCAGACAAGCGACCAGTACCAGTAGCACAATCGCAATCGGCGGGATACGATTCGAACTACTATGGGTTTCCATCGAGTCTTCGATCACGTTTCATCTCCCCCCTTGAGCGGGTTTTGGCAATTACGCCTATTCTATCACCTATAGACGCCTGTAAAGCGCCGGCGGTTCCCGTAACGGGCCCCAAAGCGTAGGGCCTTCACCGTAGGGGAGATAGAGCCCTAAGCTGCACCGCCGGCGGTTTTTGCTATGATCGGCTCTCGTATTGACGCAGGCTGCATCGCTGCATGGCGGAACCCCCTCGCATTTCCATCGTTATACCGGTCCACAACGAGCAGGATGATGTCGCCGAGCTTACGGCGCGGTTGCAGCAGGTGCTCGAAACCTCCTACGAGATCATCTTCGTAGACGATGGCTCGACCGACGAAACATGGAGCCGGCTCGTCGCGCTCCACGAGCCAGAGCGTATCCGGCTGGTGCGCTTCCGGCGCAACTTCGGGAAAACCCCGGCGCTGATGGCCGGTTTCGCGCTAACCCGCGGCGACATCGTTTTCACCATGGACGGCGACCTGCAGGACGATCCGCGGGAAATCCCGCGCTTCCTGGCGGCGCTCGACCAAGGTTACGACCTCGTCACCGGCTGGAAGAAAACCCGCCACGATCCGGCGCACAAAGTCGTGGCCTCGCGCTTGTTCAACGGCGTCGTGCGCCTGACGACCGGCCTCTCGCTGCACGACATCAACTGCGGGTTCAAGGCCTATCGCGGCAAGTTGGCGCGCTCGCTCGATATCTACGGCGAGCAGCATCGCTTCATTCCGGTGCTTGCCGCGGCGCGCGGCTATCGTGTTGGCGAGATCGAAGTCGAGCACCATGCGCGCCTGCACGGCCGATCGAAATACGGCTTCAGCCGCCTGTTCAAAGGCTTCGTTGATCTCGCTACCGTTTTGCTGATCACGCGATTCGCCGAGCGCCCTTCTCACGCTTTCGGCTTGGCCGCCATGGTGTGCGCCGCCGCCGCCGCGCTGTGCTCGGCCGCCGCGCTGTTGCTGCCCTACTCCTGGCTGATGCTCAAGGCGGGCGTACTGTGGGTGGGCGTGATCGTTCTGCTGGCTGCCGGCTGGGTCGCGGAGGTCGTACTCTTCAACGCTCCCGCTACACGCCGCCGCGCCGACGGCCTGATCGAGGAACAGCTTGACTAAACGCCTGGCTCGGGCCGGGAAGTTCATCGTTCCCCTCATCCTGGGCTTCTTCATCGCCCGCACGATCCTTCGCAACTGGCAGCAGGTTCGCGAAGCCGATTGGCAGTTCACTCCGCTATATATCGTTGTTGCGCTGGTCCTCAGCGCGCCGTGGTTTGTCTACCGCCCGTTTATCTGGAAGCTGCTGCTGGCCCGCTTCGGCTCCGATCTTCCCTTCGGCGGCGCCTTCCGTATCATGCGGCAGGCCGAACTGAGCCGCTACGTGCCGGGAACGGTATGGCAATACTTGAGCCGCGTGTACCTTGCCAGCCGCTGGGGCGTCCCAACAACGGCGTGCCTCGGAGCGACGCTCATCGAGACCGTGCTGTTGCTGCTCGCCGCGCTTCCCCCCGCGCTGTGGAATCTTCAGGAAATGCTGCCCGTCGTGGAACGCTACCAGTGGATCATGCTGGCTGTCTTCCTGATCGCATCGGTCGCCGTCGTGCATCCGCGGATTCTCAACTGGTGGGCGGCGATTCTGGCGCGGTATACCAAGCAGCCCTATCAGGAACTGCGCGTCGGATGGATGACCCTGGCGGGCATCTGGATTTCGTACGTGGGCGTGTGGCTGTCGCTGGGGGTGGGCCTTGCGTTTTTCGTGCGCGGAGTCATGCTGATCCCGTTCGAACAATTTCCGCGCCTGGCCGGCGACTACGCCGCGTCGTGGGTGGCCAGCATGCTGGCCGTTGTCGCACCGGCTGGCATGGGCGTGCGCGACGGCGTATTCGGCCTATTGCTCAGCCGCATGATGCCGCTGGCCACCGCTTTGACAGTGGCGCTGGCTGTGCGGCTGTGGCTGACTCTTTTGGAGTTGGCTTGGGTGGCGGTAGCTCGGAGCCAGCCCGGAAGCCCGAGCGAGTTGAAGCGCGGCCGCGGAACGCAGCGACACGAT
The DNA here is from genome assembly GCA_040902925.1 of Bryobacterales bacterium. Lineage (GTDB taxonomy): Bacteria > Acidobacteriota > Terriglobia > Bryobacterales > UBA6623 > JBBDWJ01. The sequence continues at coordinate 8,078 of JBBDWJ010000035.1, forward strand.
GCGGACCCCGCTCGGCCGCCGGCCCCAAAGCCTGACTAAGCGGATTTCTTCCGCCGCAGCCGTTCCTTCCACTCATGCAACAAGCTGAGCGCTTCGATCGGCTTCAGCTCGTCGAGGTTGATGCTGCGAAGCTCATCGGCGATGCCTTCGTCGCACGGCGTAAAGATGGAAACCTGCACCGGCGAGCGCTGCGGCTCGATCGAAAGCTCTTCCGAGACCGACTGCTCGCGCTCCTCGTGCCGTTTGAGCACGGCGCGCGCCCGGTCGATCACTTCCTGCGGTAAACCCGCCAGCCGCGCTACTTCGATGCCGTAGCTGCGGTCGGCCCGGCCCGGCTCCACCTTGCGCAAAAACAGAATACTGTCGCCCGCTTCCTTGACCGATACGTGCAGGTTGGCGACGCCGGTCAACAACTCGGCAAGCTCGGTCAGCTCGTGGTAGTGCGTGGCGAACAACGTCTTCGCGCGCGTCTGCGCGTGGATGTATTCCACCACGGCCCAAGCGATCGATAGCCCATCGAAGGTCGAAGTTCCCCTCCCCACTTCATCAAGCAGGATCAGGCTGTTGGGAGTCGCGCTGTTGAGAATCTGCGCCGTCTCGGTCATCTCGACCATGAACGTCGAGCGGCCCAGCGCGACGTTGTCGCTGGCGCCGATGCGAGTAAAGATACGGTCCACGAACGGCAATGTCGC
>JBBDWJ010000036.1:0-8747 GCA_040902925.1 Bryobacterales bacterium
GACGTGAGATTCAATATATTTTGTTCACCTGGACTGGCGTTTGCGCTTACTGTGGAGCTACCGCGCGGCATTCACGCAGTCCCTAGCACTTAACGTAGTAATACTAGCGGGGACTGGCGGCAAGGCTGCCAACAGCTTCTAACGCGCGGGTTCGGCGTCGCGCTTGCCGCTCTTCGTCGTCAGTCCGGCCCCGGTAAGGCGGGCGACGGCAGCGGCCTACCCCCAGCGCGGTTGCTCGTCGAGGTCGATGCCGAGCGTCATCTTGGCGATCAGCTCGTGCGTAAGCGCCGAGTTGGCGGGATGGAAACGTCCCGCGCGGCAGTCGCGGAAGAGACGCTCCAGCTCGCTCTTCTTGAACATTCCGAAGCCGCCTGAAAGGTCCATGGCGGTATCCGCCACTTTCCACGCCGTCTCGACCGCGTTGTATTTTGCCGCTACGATCATCGGCGCCATTTCCGGGCCGTGCTGGTCGACCGCCGACCACGCTTTGGTCGCCGCGTCGAGCTGCGGCTCGACCGCCGACATCGCCAGCTGCATTTCCGCAATCTTGTACTGCGTGGTGGGATGGTAGGCCATCGTGCGCGTCACGCCGACCGACTTTTTGACTTTTACCGACTCTACCGTGATGTCGCGAATGCGTTGCGCCAGGCCGTAGTAGACGTTGCCGAAGTTGAGCAGCGCCCAAGCGAAGATGCCGAGCACGAAGTGGTCGATGCCGGCCGCGCCGGCGGGCAGCACGCGCGCGATGTGCTTGTCGGGAACAAAGACGTTGTCGAGCACGGTGTCTTCGCTGCAGGTAGCGCGCATGCCCAGCACGTCCCAGGTTTGCTTGATCGTCACGCCGACGACGTCGCGCGGTATGAAGGCGTGCACGATCTGGGGCGCTTGTGGATTGCTCGTGTCCATGCCGTGAACGCCCAGCCGTGTCCAAACCGGCGACAGGCTGCCGAAGGATTTGCGGCCACTGAGACGATAGCCGCCGGGAACCTTTTCGGCTTTAGTGGTCGAAAGCAACAACGGCAAATCATTGCCCGGCTCGGCGTGGCCGGCGGCAAAGATTTCGCCGGCGGCGGCGTCGCGAAGGACCCACTCGCAGGAACGGTCTCCGGCGCGAAACAGATCGGCCGCCAGCCCGACCCAGTAGTGGTGCATGTTGCAGGCGAGCGCGGTCGGGGCGGCAAAGCTGGCGAGCAGCCGCGTTTGCTGCGCGACCTCGTGCAACCGCATACCGTAGCCGCCGAACTCCTTGGGTACGGTCATCTGGAAATACCCGGCGTCCTTGAGCTCGTCGAAATCTTCCCGGAAGAACTGGTTCTCGCGGTCATAGCTGGCAGCCCTCTGGCGGCAGCGTTCCAGCAGATCCTGGGACAAGGAAAGGGCTTTGGTACCTATCGGATTTCTTTCGGTGGTGGCAGAAGTCATCTTTGGCGGCTCCTTTTGGCTTGGAATCCTTCCCTAAGGTATAGCGAGAACCGGAGTCGAAACACGGCATCGGGCGGGAAAAAAAAGAGCCGCCCCTTGTTTAGGGTTTCTCACTACTGTCCGGCTATAAGTCGAGCAAGGTCAGTTGGTTAAGAGGATGGGATAGTTCGACTTTGGAGGCAGTGGGCTGAAAGGCCTGTAAAATGGGCATTTTTTCAAGCAGGGTTGCGCCGAGAAGGTGTAGAAATTTGGAGAATCTGCGGGGGTGTCTCGACTGACCGGCGATTGTTCCTGCCGTGCAAGATGCACGACGAAACCACGCGACTGGCAAGGGTTTGAGCCATATGGGAGGGTGAGCAACCTTGGAGTTACACCTCCTTTGTTCGCTCCGTGAGCCGTCCTCGTGAGCAACAACGCTCGGTGGAAATTCAAATCGAAAACGGTCAGACACCGACCTAACCTCCGTTTTGTCTGTCGATTACAGCCAATGGCGAAGTCGTTAGCCGGACAGTAGTGCAAGGGTTTCTCTATACGCGCAGCACCTGGAGCCGCTACCGCCCGGTGTGCATGTCTGCGCGATTCAATAACTTGGTCGCGGTTGGAGGCAACAAGCGCTGTATGTTCGTTGCCGGGGCGCGTGAGCGTCGGCGAGCGGCCCCATCCGTGCGTTGTCGTTAGTGCTAGACTAGGGCACTGATGATCTCGAACCGACCTGCGATCGGGGCGCTTCGGACCATGGATACACCACGTGGAAAGGCCCGGAGCTTCGATGAATATCCTCCTTTACAATCCGGATAACGGCGTTACCCGCAACTTCATGCCGCATCTTTGGATGTTTCTACTCCAAAGGTTGACGCCGCCGGGCCATCAGGTTTTTCTCATCGACGGCAACGCGAAGCCGATGACCGAGGCGGAGTTGGCGGAGTTTGTCCGCGTCAACAAGATCGGCCTGGTCGGCATCGGCGCGATGACGCGTATGATCGCGCGCGCGTATAAGGTCGCCGACGCGATTCGCGAAACGGGTGCGAAGGTGGTGATGGGCGGACCGCACGTTACCGAGGTGCCGGACGAAGCGTTGGGGCGGGACGGCGGCAAGCGGCACGCCGATGCAATCGCCGTTGGCGAAGCCGACGAAACCTGGCCGGTGATCGTCGAGGATGCCGCGAACGGGCGGCTGCGTGAACTCTACGAGCCGGTGGACGAGAAGGGGGAAGAGCGCAAGCCCAGCCTCGACAACTACCCGGAGATCGGCTGGGGCGAACTGGACCTCGACCAGTTCAATCTCGTCCCCAAGATGCTGCGGAAAACCCTGAGCGAGAAGGCCGGCGGGTGGGGTTCGTTCCGCGTCATTCCAATCGAATCGGGACGCGGCTGTCCCTACGGTTGTGAGTTCTGTACGGTGACGGGATTTTTTGGAGACTCGCTGCGCTTTCGCAGCAACGAAAGCGTCGTCCGGGAGCTGCTGCGTTTGAAGCAGAGGGCGAAGAACGAACGCGGACAGCTAGCCGTGTTCTTCGTCGATGACAACTTCGCCATCAACCGCGCACGGACCAAGTCACTGCTTCGAGAGATGATCGCTTCGGGGGCGCAGATGCCGTGGGTGGGGCAGATCAGCGCCAATCTCCTAGCCGACCCCGAATTGGTCGATCTGATTGCGGAGTCCGGCGGCAGATGGATCTTCATCGGGATGGAGTCGATCGATGAAGGCAATCTCAAAGACGTCAACAAGAGCTTCAACAAGCCGGCCAACTACCAGGCCATCCTCGAGAGCCTAGCCGACCGCGGCATTTACGCGATCACCTCGTTCATTTTCGGAATGGACAACGACACCACCGGTGTGGCCGACCGAACGATGGCGCAAATCGAGAGCTGGCCGCCCGGCCTGCCCGTTTACGGCCAACTGACGCCGTTCCCCGCCACGCCGCTCTATGACAGGTTGCTGGCGGCTGGAAGACTCGAGCGGCCCAAGCACTGGATGGATTTTTCCCCGTTCGTGATGTGCCACAAGCCGCTGAAAATGACGATCTCCGAGGCGCGCGATGAGGTGGACCGCGCTTGGCGATTGTCCTACAGCGCTGAGAGAAACCGCGAAGTCGCGGATTACCTGAACGACAAGCCGGTCGCGGAGCAAATCATTCACTTGGTGGCGCGCATTGCTTTCCGAGGCATCTATTTCCCTCAAGTCAGCAAGCTGCAGTGGATCCGGGCGACCTGGCCAAACTGGCGTCTTATTGTGAAGCTGGCGTCCCGGGCCATTGCCTCTTCGAAGTCCAAGCCCCCCACGCCGAAGCCGGCCAGAGATCTTCCGCGGGAGATTCCGGCGGGCCCCCTCGTTGGTGATGCATCGGTCCGCAATCGGGATTAAGAATCCGCCGGGGCGACGGGCTCAGGCGCGCGGCCACGAAGGCCATGGCTGCTGCGAAGAAAGCAACGAGAGCGCGAAAAGCCAGCATCCCAGAGCCTGGCGCGAGCGAAGAACATCTGCAACGAGTCCGGCGAATCTGCTTCACCCTGCCGGAGACCACCGAAAAGCTTTCCCACGGCGAGCCTACCTTTTTCGTGCGCAAACGGGTCTTCGCCATGTTTGCGAACAACCATCACAACGACGGACACATTGCGGTGTGGCTGCCGGCGCCGCCCGGAGTTCAGGCGCGGCTGATCGAAGCCTGGCCAAAGACCTTCTTTCACCCTCCCTACGTCGGCGTGCGCGGCTGGATCGGCGTGGAGCTGGGTTCGATCAGCGACGAGGACCTCGCTTCCCATATCCTGGAAGGCTGGCGGATGGTGGCGCCGAAGACCGTGCAGCGCCGCCATTTCTGAGCAGGTTTGGTTCGCGGCTCTGGATGCTTTTCGATGAGCGTTCGACATCCGGGGTTCGATAGCCTTGCGGCAAACCAAAAAGAGGCGGCGAAGATGGGCGTGATCGTTTCATTGCTCCGCGGAGTCAACGTCGGAGGCCACAACAAGATCAAAATGGATGCGCTGCGAGCGCTCTGTGAATCCCTCAAGCTGCGGGATGCCTGCACCTATGTGCAAAGCGGCAATGTGGTTTTCCGCAGCGATGCGAAGGACCTCGTTCGGCTGGGCAAGCGCCTCGAAGACGCTATCGAGCAGAGTTTCAGCTTTCGCCCCGCCGTGATTCTCCGCACCGCGGCGGAGCTGAGAGGCGTGATCGCCCGGAATCCGTTTGCGAAGCGCAACGCCATCGATCCCCAAAAGCTTTTGGTTACCTTTATGGCGACCGAGCCCAGCCAGGAGGCGCGCGATAAGGCGCTTCAGATCAAGGCTGGTCTTGACGAGCTGTACATCGAGGGCCGTGAGATCTACGCTTATTTCCCAAATGGCTTGGGTCGCCCAACGCTGTCTCCGGCAGCGGTGGAGAGGGCGTTGAAGACGCCTGGGACGGGCAGGAACTGGAACAGCGTGACGAAGCTGCTCGAGATCGCGGAGCGGCTGGAAGCGGCATGACTGCCTCGGCTTTGTGCTTTGCCCGTGTATTGCCTCGCGGATCTCACGTCGATCACCAGCCCACCGGGAGGTTTCCTTCGACGGCCTCGTTGAGCAGGTGAGCGAGCCGGAAGCCGGCTCTGGCGAGCTGTTCCTCAACGACTGGCAGCGCGCGGTTTACGTAGGACTGGTTGAGTTTCTGGCCTGTCCGGATGACGGCGCCGTTCTTCTTCCGGCGGTAGGCGTATTCCTCCGAGAGCAGGTAGGAGTCCACGGTCCAGGCGTCGGGATCAAGATTTGTCCATTGGCTGCTTTGGCTCTTGTAGGCCTCCGCAAGGCCCGCGGCTGCCTCCGGCCAATACATACCGGCTTCGCGAATCAGATTTGTGTCCCATACGGCGTGGAGCTTGGGCTTGTAGAACTGATCCAACAGGGTCACCTTGATGTCGTTGCCGCCGCGGTCTTCGGGACGGCCGGCGTGCAGCGGCTGGTGGACGTCTCCGACAAAGTGAGCCAGGAACAGCAAAGCCTCGCGGCGCTCTTCGGAGCCCTTCGTCTTGTCAGCGAAAATCTTTGCGTAGTTCTTGATGGCCCAGGGCACGCAATGCTCCGGAGAGCAGAAGGAATCGATGCTGATTTCGCCGCGCTGCTTGTCGCCCGGGATGTTGATGTAGTGGTAGGGCTTGGTTTCAGGCCTCTCGTCGCGAATGTCGTCAGGCCAGAGGCACGAGTCCGAGAATGTTTTGTAGTCCGGGTCGCGAAGCTGCAAGACCTCCGATCTGGCCTCCGCGGAGAGACTAACAAAGGCGATCTCGCAGACGATCTTGTGCCCTTCTTGGCCCCATCCAAAGGCCGGCAAAGCGAGTGCAAGCAGCCCGAGTCCGGTGGCGAATAGACGGGTTTTCAAGTCGTCCTCCCGCGTCGCTGAGCAGCAACGCCTATAACAAAAAGCGCAATTGCCATGGCGCAGGGGACGCGCGCCATGTTGGTTACGCTCGATAGAGGGAACAAACGCAGCGCCGGCAAGTCTCATTCGTCGCTATGTCGAGATTTTTCCGGAATTCGACCGCCGCCGGCCCGTTCAGGACTTCACGAAGGCCGCTGCTGCCGAGATTCCCCAAAGGGGCGTGAAAGAAACACGGCCGGACGCTGCCGTCGCTTTCGACTACCGCCGACACCCAGGGAGCATTGCACCGCGGGGCTACCGGCGTTTCCTGGCCAAGGCTGGCCCGAAAATGGTGCGCCAGACGGCGGAGTTTCACTTCCTGTTCGCGGATATAGCCGCGTTCGATCTCGGCGCGATAGTCGCGCAATAGGCTGCCGATTTCCGCATCCAGAGCGTCGATTTCCTCGTTGGAGAGGGCGACGCGCGCCTGTTCCTCGGCGGTCCAGCCGGCCGGGCGATTGAAGGCGGCGGAGGTCAGATCAGCGGCCAAGAACGAAATCGAGTCGAGCCCGAGATCAATGGCTGTTACGACGGTTCGGCGCAACTCGCGGTGATTCTCGCGCTGCACGGTGCAACGCGCGGCCACAGGGTAACTGGGGCGCTCGCGCCGCAAGGCTTTGACGCCGTCGGCGAGCCTCGCGAAGGCTCCCGGAACCCTTCGAACGCGGTCATGCACGGCCGGGGGGCCATCGAGCGAAACGATCACGTCGTCGACGGACTGCGCGATGCTGGCGGCGTTTTCGGCCAGCAGCAGCCCGGTGGTAAGAATCGTGGTGCGAATGCCGCAGCCGCGCAGCAGCGTTGTCAGCCGGAACAGATCGCTGTGCATCAACGGTTCACCGCCCGAGAAGACCACCCACTCGACGCCTAGCGCGCGAATGTCCTCCAGGTGGTGCTGCAAGTCGGCCGTAGTGATCTCCTCGACAGAGGTCACTTTCCAGATGTCGCACATCACGCAGCGGCAATTGCAGCGGCTGTGGGGATAAAGGATCAGAATCGGAAGAGCGGTGATTGCGTGAGCGAGCGATGGCGCCGCGTGCTGCGAATCGCCGTGCCTCGGCTCCGCCGGCGACGGCTGCTCGGGAGAGTGCGAAATGCTGGGCGACATGCGGGGAAGGGAATCGGCTGATGCCGACTCGACTCGCCGTGCCGTCGCCTTGCCCCTCATTCGCAAGAATCCTCGAGAGCTTTGCCGGCCAGTCGAATTGGTTGTTCGGAACCCAGCGCGCGTCGCGCTGAAGCGAGCAACCCGGCCACGCTGGCATCGACCAGGCACGGCGCGCGCCCGGCGACCTTGATGCGTTGCAGGCTCCGGGTGACGGACGCGTCCAGGCGGTCCACGAAGGCTTCGGCGACGAGCTTGATCTCGCCGCCCACCATCACCAGCAAAAGCTGTGGAACTTTTCCGCTGGTGAGAGCCTCGCAGGGAGAGTGGCCGGAATCGGCGATCGCGATCAGGTCGGCCACACCCCCTTCCGTCAGTCTACCCTCGCCATTTTCGAGCCGTAGAACCCCCGCGGCTGTAGTGGTGACCATTTCGTAAAGCCGTTCGGGCGGAACGATTCCCAGGCGGCTGGCGAACCGCAGTTCGTCCAGCAGGTCGCCTTCCCCGGTGAGCGCGGAGTCGGTGGCCAGCGCGACCGGGATGCTCTTGCCAAAGATCGGCGTGCTCAGGGTCGCGCCGAGCGTAAAAAGATTCGAGCTCGGGCACCACACGACGGCCGCGCCTCGCCGCTCGATCAGCGCCAGCCCTTCGTAGTCGAGCGCAACGCCGTGGATGAGCACGCTACGGTTGGTTAGCGCGCCCATGGCGTCGAGTTCGTGGATTTCGCTGCGTCCTTCGGCATCGGTCGCCTCGCCGAGATGGAGGATGAACGGCTCGCCGGCGGGCGTGGCGGCAAAGCGAGCCGCGACGTCGCCGCCAAAGTCGAACGAATGAGCCCATCCATAGCGCCGCAAGACGCGAACCGGGAAGCGGCTGTCGAAGACGGCCGCCTCGTAGGGGTTGTGATGGCAGACCGTGGTGACACCGCCCAAGAGGTTTTTTAGTCCGCCCCACAGCAGCCGTTCTGACTTTGGGATTTGAAGATGCTCTCGAACCGGAGGATCGCTGGGACGGTAAACAGCCGCGGCCCATTCGCGCGCGTTGCGGAAAGGACCTTGACCGAGCCGGGGGAACAAGCTGAACTCCAGGTGGTCGTGGGCGTTTACCAGCCCAGGGAGGAGCAGGCAGCCGTCAAGGCGGATCACATTCTCCGGCTCGAGGCCGCCGCCCGGAGGGTCGAGGCGAACGATCTTGCGCCCGTCGGTTGTGAGGTCGAGCGGTTGAGCTTGTTGGGGTCCCAAGCCAACACGGGCTCCTCGAAGAGCCCATCGTTCACCGCCATCGATTGAAGCGCTCATCCGGGCTTAGTTTACATGCATGAATGGCAGTGGCGGATGGACTGCCAGAAAGCGCCGGGATAAACCGGCAGGGAGTAGGGGATGCAAGAGCCCCACAGTGAAGGAGTAGCGAACCACGCTGACCTCGTGTCATGCGCCGGCGATGGCGACATCGCGGGTGAAGCGTTGATAGAGGCACTGGCGGGCCGGCTTATCGAGCCGCGAAATCCCGAATTCCGGGCGCCGACCCTGTTGACAGAAGGGGAAGGCCACATCGTTCACCGCGCTAGCGCGAGCGGCGGACGAGCCCGGCGCGGTCGAAGAACCCGAGCACGTCAGGAAACTCTCTGCACGAGAACCGGGAGACCTCGGCGATGCCTGCGGCGAAGAGCAGGCCGGTGGGGGAAGGCGCAAGCCGCAATCCCCATGTGTACGTCGCCGAGGAGTCGGAGCGGGGAAGTGTACCGATGAAGGACTGGAACAAAGATGGGCAACCGTCGGCGGAGAGTCTGGAGGGAAGGCCCCGCGCCAAGGAGAACGACCCGACATC
>JBBDWJ010000037.1:0-8679 GCA_040902925.1 Bryobacterales bacterium
GCCCAAACGTATCAACTCTTCCCTGTTTTGTCTATACTTAACGTAGTAATACTAGGTTTCAGGTTTACGCAGCTCGCCAAGTTCGTTAGCGTCTGGCAGCCGGCAGCTCACCGAGCGACGTCTGTTACAGCCATCCATGAGGCGTTCCTGGGCCTCCAGCGGAAGGCGGTTCTCAAGCCAAAAGGTCGATGGCGCGCCTGCTGATCTCATCGGCAGTTTTAGCCAGCCCGATCGCGGCGTCATAGCCGTTGTTGGCGACGAGTAGACTGACCGCCTCAGTGCTCAACTCAACGCGGTCGTCGACGGCGTCGGCGGGACGAGTCGCTCGGGCGATGCCCTCGGCGGCCTGGTCGACCCGCTTAGCAGCCTGCGAAAGGGCCGCGAACGCTGTTGAGGAAACGTTCATGGTTTGTCCTTATGAGCTTATCGGCCAAGTTTGCACCGAACTTGCGGCGGGCCTTGGATCACCTCCGCTGGAACCGGGGCCAGTAATGTTGTCTTCCATCCAACTTCGTTAAGGCGCCTGGGGGAAGCTGCCGATGTGTACAAGCAGAGATGGCCGAGGAGAAGGCCTGATGGTAATCAATCCCGACCGCCTGCAGGAAGTCGCGATGGGTGATGAAGAGTTCCTGATCGAGCTCATCGATCTCTATCTGCAAGACGCGCCGGAACAACTCGAGGCTTTGGGTGCAGCCGTATCCAGCCAAGATAAGGTGGCTGTTTCGGCGGCTGCCCATAAGCTGAAGGGCTCGTGCGGCAATATCGGAGCCGAAGGGCTGGCGGCGCTGTGCCAGCAAATTGAGAACTCGGGAAAGGCCAGCCGCATGGGGGAATTGCCCAAACTGTTCGATCAGGCAGCCCGTGAGTTTGCGGAAGTCAACCAGGCTTTGCACGATGTAAAAACGGGCTCGCAGCTTACGGCGGTAAAGACAAAGCCTGGGCCAGCGTGAATCCAGGCCAGTGCTGCGATACAGAGGGCAACCAGTGGCTATGACGGAAGGTGTGGTAGTCAACAAACGCATGCTCCAAGACGCGGAACCCCGGGCGGGGTCCGTTCTCGAGCGGAAACGCGATTCGCGGCAGCGGGGCGTCATCCTGCTGATCGAGGATGATCACGGCGACCAATTGCTGACCTGCGAAGCGCTGTCGGAGTCCGCTCTGGCTCGCAAAGTGGCGGTCGTCTCCGACGGGGAAGAGGCGCTGGAGTATCTAAGCCACACCGGGCGCTATAGCGACGCGGCTCAGGCGCCACGGCCGGATTTGATTTTACTCGACCTGAATATGCCCAAGATCAATGGCCGCCAGCTTGCCACCAAGCTGAAGAATGATCCAGCCCTGCAAACGATCCCGATTGTTGTGCTGAGCACATCCGACTACCACGACGACGTGACACATTGCTACAAAGCCGGAGTCAATTCGTACGTCCATAAGCCGACCAGCTACGACGATTTCGTCGCCACCATCAACGCGGTCGAGCATTATTGGCTGCGTGTCGTGGAACCTGCGCCGCTGCCCTGAAATCGAGTCCTACTTCTCACAAGATGGTGGCGATACGCGGGAAAGCCGGGGCTGCAAGCCGTGCGTCGCTTGACGTCCGGGCGCTATTGAGGCTTTACCGCAGGCTCGACAAGCAAGCGCCAGTAACCGCTATCTGAGGCTCGCAGCCCCGGTGGCTTGTGAAAAGGGGGCAGTCCCCGCCAAACGTTCTTCGTAAGCCTGCGAATACAGGGCTCTGGGAGGGATCAGCAGCTAGCCGTGAAGGTACTTATAGCCGATGACGACGCCGCTACCCGGGAACTTGTCAAGCGGGTTGTTCTAGAGGCCGGCTGCGATGTTCTTTCCGTCGAAGACGGCCAACAGGCCTGGGAGTCCTACCAAACGGCGGGCGCCTCGCTGGTCATCACCGATTGGGAGATGCCCGGATTAACGGGTATCGAGTTGTGTTCGCGCATCCGGCAGCACGATCAGGTTGGCTACACCTACATCATCGTTCTCACGCGGCGCCGCGGCCGCGACCACCTGATCGAGGGGTTGTCCGCCGGCGCGGATGATTTTGTCGTCAAGCCCGTACACCCTGAGGAGTTGCGGGTGCGCCTTCGTGTCGCGCAACGCATCGTTTCGCTGGAAACCCATTTGCGGCAAGCCAATCACGATCTCATCCTCATGAACGAGCGGCTGCTGAAAATGACGCGGCTCGATCCGCTGATGGAGATCGGCAACCGCATGGCGTTCGAGGAGAAGTTTGATGAATACCATCGCAGGGCGCTGCGGGAAGGCCAGCAGTACGCCCTGGTGATGTGTGACGTGGACAATTTCAAGCAGTGTAACGACAGCTTCGGCCATCAGCTTGGCGACGACGTATTGCGTCAGGTGGCTGCTGCGATTCGCTTGCGCCTGCGAACTGACGATGCGGCCTTTCGCTATGGCGGCGAGGAGATCCTCATGCTGCTTCGGCACCAGAACCTCGCGGGAGCCGTGGCCGCCGCCGACCGCATTCGCAGCGCCGTCGAAGCTTTGGAATTCGTTAGTACCGACGGCAGCCGGCCTTTCAATGCCACTGTGAGTTGCGGCGTAGTCTGCCATTCGGGCGACTCGTTGCAAGCGTTAGGCAGGCGGGAACTTGTTGACAGGGCCGACAGGGCCCTGTATCAAGCCAAAAACCTGGGCCGTAATCTCGTGGTCGGCGCGTGGAGCGATTCCCGAGGCGTGCAGTTCGCAACGGCGAAGGAAATCCTCAGCGCCGCGGCGCCGGCCGCCGAGTCCAAGCATCCCAGACCCAGCGGCGTCGAAGCCGGCTGAACTGCGCCGGTAGCGCTTCCCTCTCCCTTGCTTACCAACGGACAGGAGGCGTCGCGTGCTGCCGCGTCCCCGGGTGCGTTTCTGACCCTTCGTTGCGGCGCTTCGAACCCCTTTCGCTGTGATAGGCTTCGGGAATGCGCCTCTCACTGCTGTTTTCTGGCCTGCTGTTTTCGGTCCTGCTCTTTTCCGTTGCGGCTGCCTGCTGGGCTCAAACTCAGCGGGATTCCCACCATCACGGCTCTCGCAGCCCCGAAGAATGGGTCAAGATTTTGGAGAACCCTGACCGCGACGCCTGGCAAAAGCCCGACGAGGTGATCGAAAAACTTGGTCTTGCACAGGGGGCCGCCGTGGCCGACATTGGCGCAGGCTCGGGGTACTTCTCGGTTCGGTTGGCGCGCGCCGTCGGGCCGCAGGGAACCGTTTTCGCCGCGGACATCGACGAAGGCCTCATCGAGTATCTTGTAAAGCGTTCGGCGCAAGAGGGCCTGCATAACCTCAAGCCCCTGCTCGGCAGGCCCGATGACCCATTGCTTCCGCCGGCCTCGGTGGATCTGGTTTTCATTTGCGATGTGATCCATCACATCGAAGACCGCGGCCCCTACTACAGCAAGCTCGCGCGCGCGCTGCGCCCAGGAGGTCGGCTGGTGATCGTCGATTTCTACAAGCGGGAACTGCCGGTGGGCCCTCCACCGGCGATGAAGATCGCCAAGACCGACTTGATTGCTGAACTAGGTCAGGCAGGATTTGGGCTGCGCGAGGAATTCGATCTCCTGCCCTATCAATACTTCCTGATCTTCGAGACGAAGTGAGAGGTTCGCGGGGCCGGGCTGTATGGAAGCCGGATGAAGAAAGGCGAAGCAAAGACCTGGCCGCGCTAGCTGATATGGATCTGCTGTCCAATACCGCTTAGCGCGATGCGGTCGGATTGATTTCCAGCCGCGGCGTAGAAGCGTTCGATCGGCTCGTCAATCGGTTCATGCCCCAGCTCGAACGTCCGGTGATGCACGGGCAGGAAGCGCTCCGCTCCGGCGTCGTTACCCATTTGCCAAGCCTGCTCGGGCGTGCAGTGATAGTAAACACGCGGGAAATAGGCCCCAATCGGCATGATGGCCAAATCGTGCGGCCGCGAGCTGCGAAGGCGGCGAAACCCGTCGGTCATGGCGGTATCGCCGCCGAACAGAATGCGGTATCGCCCGTTGCTGAGCGTGTAGCCGTTATAGCCGCGCCAGGTGTCGGAGTGGAATCGCGCACCCCAGTGGTTCACTTCGAAGGCGCGGCACTCGATTTCTCCCACGCGCGTGCTTTCGCCCCAGCCGAGTTCCACCACGCGGCGATAGCGCTCGGGGCGCAATAGGTCGGACGTGTTGCGCGCGGTGACGATTGTAGTGGAGGGGTGCGCCAGCCTGCGCAGCGACGGCATATCGAAATGATCCATGTGCGCGTGCGAAAGCAGAATCAAATCGGGCCGCGGCAGGTTCTCGAGCGACAGCGCCGGGGCGACGCGGCGGCGGATTCCCACCGTCACTACGCGCAGATCAACGCCCGCTCGCTCGCTCAAAATGGGGTCGGTCAGAATGACAACGCCGTCGATTTTCAACAGCACGGTGCTGTGCCCAAGCCAAGCCGCGTAGAGCCCGCGATCTTCCCAACAACTCAGGTCGGGAATTTCAGGAGCAGCCGCCATGCGCCGCTCGCGCCCAGGGACGGCTAGGATGCGGGGTTTCTTCCAGACTCGCGGCCGGTGGTTTTCCGGCATCAGGCCCGCAAAGCCCGCTTGCCGCAGCCAGACCTGCCGGCTTAATCGCCGTCGTTGTCGCCGCTGCCTCATACAATCTCCTCAATGCTAGCGCGTTGTAGCATACATTTGCCAGAGGCTGCCGGGGACAAAATTCGCATTACTCATACTCAGAGATTCGTTGTAGGCCCATTCCGTTTCCTGCTTTCGCCCGTCTTCCCGACGGTCTTTGTTGGAAGTCGTGACAACGGCGAATTTTCTAGGCCATATATTTCCAAGGAGTTGCGGCGAAAAGCGTTCGAAGCGCTAGCCCGCATGTTTCACAAGGAGTCGGCTGCGAGGCGTGATAAGCCCGCGTCTACTGCGTTGCGCTCGGTTGCCGTGCGGAAGCCGGATAAACCGAGTGAACAGGAGACACCGCAAAGCGAGCACAATGAAAGTAGACGCCGGCCCATTACACCTCGTAGCCGGTTCCTTGGGAAATCCGCGGGGCTAGCCCGTTTCGACCGGCCAGTGATCTTTAACACGTACCGCTTCCTGCTCGCCGGGCCAAGGCGGCATCGTGACAAGGACGAATTTCAGAGGTGAGTCCCCGGGATTTCGAAACTGAAAGTGTGCGCCGCAAGGAATCGTCAACGACAAGCCGGGCGAAACCTCGACCGTCTCCTCGGAGGACCCCAACTTGCGCCACATCTCGCCGCGCCCCGCCAAGCAATACCAGATCTCCTCGACCGATCGATGAGTCACCGCGAGAGAAGCCTTTCGGGCCGGCAGCGTGCAGTGGACACAACTGCCGCGCTCGCCGGTTACGAGCAAGCGAATTTCCGAGCCATCGGGCGCAAGGCAGTCGTAACCGCTGGGCGCGCGTTTAGTTTGCATGGTTTTCTCCGGGCGGGCTTACGTTCGTCGACTACCGCAATCGACCCGCCACCACGTCACAGACTGTGACCGATGCCTGGCGCCGAGAGCTTTGGCTCAATGGTGGTGTGATCGGCCGACCGGTTCCAGCGAGTGGATAGAGCAGATCTCTTCGGCGCCTTCACATTGGATGTGCTCGAACTGGACGGTGGTGTGGTCGATATGAAAGCGATGCGACAGGACCTGGTTAATATGCCGCAGAATCACGTCGCTTTCCGACGGCGGCAGGTCGTCGATCACGGTATGGCAGCTCAACGCGTGACTGCTCGACGAGAGGCTCCAAACATGCAGATCATGCACGTCGATGACGCCATCCACGCCCCGAATCGCATCACAAACGTCCTCGCGCGCGATACCGCGGGGCAGTCCCTCGAGCAGAATGTCGATCGCTTCGCGAATGATATCCCAACCGCTCCACAAGATCAGCACGGCGATCAACACCGAAAGCAGGGGATCGATCCATAGATAGCCGGTATAGACGATCGCGATTCCGCCGATAATAATGCCGACCGACGACAGCGCGTCGCCCAGCATGTGCATGAAAGCGCCCCGGATATTCAGATCGTGGCGGCTGTCCGCATGCAACGCCCACATGACCGCGAGGTTGACCACCAAGCCGGCCGCCGCGACCACGATCATGATGTCTTCCTGGACGACCCGCGGCGACAGGAAGCGCTCGTAGGATTCCACGAAGATGAACAACGCCAACACGACCAGTGTCATGGCGTTGACGAAGCCCGCCAGCACCCCGGCTCGCAAATAGCCGAAGGTCTTGCGGTCGGTGGGCGGTTTCGACTGCAGATAGAAGGCGAACCAGGCCAGCCCTAGCGCCAGCGAATCGGTGAAATTGTGGCCTGCGTCCGAAAGCAGCGCCAGGCTCTGCGCCCTCACGCCGGCGGCAAACTCGATGACGATAAAGACGACCGTTATCCAAAGGGAAATCTGGAGCTTGCGGCCCGTGGCGGGATTGTGAGCGTGAGTATGCACCCTGGTTATTCTTACTCTAGAGTCCGCGCGGGGAGGGGGTCAACCGTGCCGATTTCTCAGACCCTGCGCGGAATCTCGCAAATTTACCCGTTTTGAACGCATCGAGCCGTTGAGCTGGAGCCACACAACTCGGCTGGAGCCACACAGCGCAGCCTCGGGGGCGCTTGCTAGCGAGCTTTCACGCGGCCGGAGCGCTTCGTTTTACGCGCTTTGCCGGGCTGCCGATCGCCCGTCTCAGGCGGCGATTCGCCTCGCAGCCGGCTTTCGGCGGCCTGCGCGGCCCAGCGCCCGAAAACCCATGCCGCGGGCAGCAGCGCCAGAGGAACTACCTGGGAGAGGATGCGGTCGGCCGAAGTGCCCAGCCACCAATGAATATCGTTGCGGCCCGTGCTGTAAGCCAGCAGGGCGCCTGAGAGGTGCCAGAGCACCAGCCCGGGCACGATCCAGAATCCGGCGGCGAGCCGCAGGCCCCGGGTGGCGAGCGCCGCACCGGCCAGCAGCACAAAGCTCAGGCCTACAAGACCAGGCTGGAAGGCCTTGGAAATCATCGTCCTCAGGGCGATGCGGAAAAACTCGGGCTGAAAGGAAGCGGCGAGAGTAAATCCCGCGGCTTCGACGTCATATGCCTGCCGGAAGAGGTGCCATATGGCCATCACGAGCAGAGGCGGCGCAACCAGCAGCAGCCACTGACGAGCCGGCGCTTTCGTCCTCAGTAATCGAACCGCAGCTACCAGAACGACAGCCAGCAGAAAAAACTGGCCTTCGTTCTTGGTCCAAGCGGCGGCTGTCGCCGCCAGGGACGCGCCCACCAGATCCGCGGTGCGCCCTTCGAGGGTCCACAACGTCAGGAATCCCCCCGCGGCGAGAAGATAGAGCGAGAGCGTGGTGTCGGCGTAGCCGGCCAGCTCAAAGGCTACCAGCGCCAGGACGGGCACTGTCGCCAGCATGCAGGTGAAAACCGCGGAGACGACGCTGGAAGCATAGCGGCGGGCGAAATAATAGAACACGCCAAGCAGAGCCACGAACGACAACGGTGACAGCAACTTCGCGGTTTGCTCGGCGACGCCGCCGGCGAACACATAGAGGAACGTCACGTAGAGCGGGACCAGCAGCGGGTACCCCGGCTGGGTAGTGAACTCCTGTGAGCGGGTGAGAAACGGCCGAATGCCGCCATCCACGTAGAAGGCCTTTGCTTTGAACAGCCAGATCGCCCAGGCGTCCCAGCTTTGGCTGGTGAGCGGCATCAGGCGCTCGTAGGGAAGCCAGATCGCCAAAGGCAGCAGAATGCCGGCCGCAACTAGCAGCGGGGCCCAGGGCGCGCCAGGAAGCGCGGGTCTGGCAGTCTTGAGCAAGTCCCTCGCGAACCATCCGTACGCGGCCGCGCCGGCGATCCAGGGCAGCATAAGGGTGGCGATGGTCCACGGAACGCCCGCCAGCGAGTAGGCGAACATCTGCACCGAGACGGCGAAAACCCCGAGCGCGAACCCAAAACTAAGCCGCACCAGCAACCCGCCCGACTTCCAGCGGGGCGGCAGAAGCAGGCAGCCCATCAGACACGTCAGCAGGAATCCCAGATAAACCATGAAACGGGGGCTCAGCGAGTTCGAAAGACGCGTACCGGTCCGTCCACAGCTACCGGCTCGAATGATTGCAACCGCCGATCAAGCTCCGCGTCGTCCCAGGCGCCCTGGAACGGCTCGGCCGCCAGATTTTGCCGGGAATCGCGAAAAACCGCCACAAATTCGCAGTTTTCCGCCGACGCCGTGGAGTCCGCGAAAACCTGCACGCGGCGGGGATACAGCAGGTAGGCGAACCGGGCGCGGTAGTAGTCAATAGCCGCTGGCCCGGCGTAGGCCAGCACGGCGACGCAGCCCTCCGCCGGGACGGCCTTTTCGATTTCACGCGCTACGGGGACCGCCGGGTTGTCGAGCAGGGCGCTACGTTCCGCCGCTGAGCGGTTGCCGAGCAGGTTGCTGGTTTCGTTCAGCTTAGCGTAGCGTTCCGAGAGCCCCGGCGCGGCGATCCCGAGCCATAACAGCAGCAGAACGAAGAGGGTGATGTGGGGCAGCCTCTCTTTCAAACCGGCATCATATCATGCTGCCCGGCGGCCGCCCGCCGCCGTTGGCGCGGGGCCGGGACAGTGTTTCGATTCGTACCGCGGCGCAGGGGACGCAAAGGGCTGCATGGGGGTGCGCGACATAAATGTGGAAAGGGAATCACGCGGCGGTTGAGCGGGCTTC
>JBBDWJ010000038.1:0-8674 GCA_040902925.1 Bryobacterales bacterium
TTGAGTGCGTCCAGGTCCTCCACCCCGGCCCTCGGCCGCGCATAGGTCAGGTGTAACAACCGAGGGCGTCCGAAGCATTGTGTTCGATCACGTATTCTTAGGGTTCGAGAACGGTTTTATCTACTCGTGGCCACCGGCTCGCGACGCCAAGCCCCGAAATGAAACCTTGACGTTGTTACGGGCAACGTGCGTTGAAGCGCCCCGATAGGACAGAGAAACTCAACCTTCGGAAAACAAGTGCATCTGACAGCCGTCCTTTTCCCTATTTCAGACCTACAGCAGATCTTCAAACAGCATACCGCATAATGGGCTCCCTAGCAAAAACCTTCCAGCATATAGTGCTCAGCCTGAAGGAAGCTGGACTGGTCCAGAGACCTCTTAACTTATAGGCGAAAGGCGAAAGCGAAAAGAAAGCGAAAGCGAAAAAGGGACGCCGCCCGATTTCTGCCACATTCATTCAACTCTCGTCGCAACCTTTGGATTCTGCTGATGTTAGCTAAGGCGCGGTGAGCCGGCCTTAGTTCATGCCCGATCATGTTCGCTCTCGATTATTGTTGTACATCAATGGAGATGTGTCGAGGGGGATAGCGCGACAGCCGTCACCAGCGACTCCGGGGGTGAGTGAATTGAGGATGTCACCTTTTTTTTTTGTCCCGCTCGCCCTGATCTCCCCGCCCGACGCGACGGTGGTTACTGGAACACCACCGTTACGCGGTTGGCTTCCACTCCTCGTACGGTGAGGGCGATCTCGACCTCGCCGCTCCCGATCAGGCTGCGCGGGATGGGGCCGATGTTGACCTGGTCGAGTCCGGGGAACTCGGTTTGCGCGGCGGCTCCCAGGATGGGCACCGCTACTCCGCCGACGCGCGCCACGATATTGGCGACATCGCCAAAGCCGCGCACGCCGGTGCCGAACAGCAGCAGATAGACGGCATCGCTTTCCGAGCCGAGGCTCACCGGAGTGGGGGTGGCTCCATCGGCGAGCGTATGGGATGTCCGTTCGCCGCTGGCGGGGATGGTGAGCGCCACGGCGGCCGCGACGCCCGTGCCGCTGTTGTTGGCCGAGAACAGCGCCGGCGAGACGCTCTCCAAGCGGATTTCGGCGGTCGCGATGCCTACTCCGTTGCGGCGCACGATGACGGTGGCGAGTCCGGTGGAAGCGCCTGCCGGAATCACGCAGTTGATCTGTCCGGCCGAGACGAAGTAAAGCCCGGCGGGGCGGGGATTGCCGATGCTGTCGACGATCTCGACGCTGGCGCCGCCGAGTTCGGAGACCGTTCCGTTGCCGATCAGCAATTCAGCGGCGAGATTTTCGCCATAGGCCGAGATGATCGAGCCGGGCGCGGCGGAATCAGCGGCTCCGTTGGCGGCGTTGACAATGGCGACCTGCCCGGTCTGGATGGCGCCGGGGGTGAGCTTTCGAATGCGGTGGTTCAGAGCATCGGCGATGAAGATGTTGCCTTCGTCATCGACTTCGACGGCGGTCGGGTAGTAAAGGTTGGCCAGAGTGGCCGGGCCGCCGTCGCCCGTCGACCCTTCCGCGCCTTGTCCGGCGATGGTGTGGATCACGCCGCCGGCTGTGACCATGCGAATCGCGGCGTTGCGCGTGTCGGCAATAAGCAGCGTGCCGTCTTCGGTGACCGTAACGTCGTAGGGGTTGAGCAGGCGGGCTTCGGTGGCCGGGCCTCCGTCGCCAAGGTAACCGGCGGCGCTTCCGGCGACGGTGGTGATGACGCCACTGGTGTCGATTTTGCGAATGCGGTGGTTGTTGTTATCGGCGAGGAACACGTTGCCTTCCTGATCGACGGCGATGCCGGCGACGAAATCGATCTGCGCCGCCGTGGCGGGGCCGCCGTCGCCGCTGAAACCGCGCGTGCCGGTGCCGGCGACGATCTCGTCGGCGCCGCCGGGCAGAATGCGGTGCAGCCGGTATCCGAACGCCTCGGCGGCGTAGACGGATCCATCGCGCCGGTCGACGGCGAGTCCATAGGCCTCCAGATTCGTCACGATGGTGCTGATGGCGCCGCTGGCGTCGATCTTGCGGATGCGAGAATTACTGGAATCGGCGATGAAGATGTTGCCCGCGGCGTCGCGATCGATAGCGCGGGGAAGAGCGAAGAGAGCCTCGCTGGCGGGTCCGCCGTCGCCTGAGGAACCGCGCGTGCCGTCGCCGGCCACGGTGTTGATCGAGCCGCCTGCGTTCACGCGGCGGATGCGATGGTTGTCGGTGTCGGTGATGTAGAAGCCTCCGGCGCCATCGAGAACCAGGCCCTGCGGGTTGAACAGGGTGGATTCGGTGGCCGGTCCGCCGTCGCCCCCGAAGTTGCCGTTGCCCGCAACCGTCGAGATGATTCCAGACGCGTTGACGTATCGAACATTGTGGCTATCGGGATCGGCGAAATAAAAACCGCCATCGGGAGCGAGGGCAACCTGGCTCGCGAAGCGGAAGGAAGCCGCGGTGGCCGGGCCGCCGTCGCCGTTGGAGGCGGAGCCAGTGCTGCGCGCCACGGTCAGCAGCATGCCGCCGGGCAGCAGCTTGCGAATGCGATTCGGCTCGACGATGAACATCGTTCCGGCCGCGTCGAACTCGACATCCTGCGGCGAGGTAAGACGAGTTTCCAGCGCCGGTCCGTCGTCGCCTGAGGTTCCGCCGCCCACTACCGTCTGAATAATGCCGTCGGCGCCGACGCGGCGAATCCGGTTATTGGTCCCATCGGCGATGTACAGAATGCCATTGGCGTCCACTCCCACGCCTTGCGGGTCGGCAAGCTCGGCATTCACGGCCGGGCCGCCGTCGCCGGAAAAACCGGACACGCCCGTACCGGCGACGAGTTCCAGGATGCCGGCGGGGGTGATCTTATAGACACGATCGACCACCCAACTGGAAAAGTAGAGCGTGCCATCGGGCGCCAGGGCGATGTGATCGGGAAACTGCAGCCGTGCCTGCGTGGCGGGGATTCCGAAATCCAGACTACCGCCTCCGCCCGCGTAGGTTCGGATCGTGCCGTCCGGGCTGACGATGCGGATATACGAAGACTGGCTCTCGCCAATATAGAGATTGCCCTGGGCGTCGACGTCGGTGGTGCGGGGATTGTTCAGGCGAGCCTCGGTGGCCGGGCCGCCGTCGCCGCCGAAGCCGGTCACTCCGGTGCCCGCGACCAGGCGGATGGCGCCATCGGGCGAGAGCGCGCGGACGCGTGCGCCGGAATTTTCGGTGATCAGCAAGGTTCCGTCGCCCAAAAGCGTGACGCCCTCGGGAAGGTTCAGGGCAACTTCGGGTCCGGGCTCCCCATCCACGTCGGCGGAACCGGCAACGGTGGAGATCGTATAGGCCTGCGGCGCGTTCTGCGCGCTGCCTGGAATGATCGCCGCCGTCAAGGCAAGCAGCAGGATAAGCAACTGAGCCGAGCTTCGTTGCCGAATCGTATACATCGCTCCATCATAGCGGCTGCGGCGCTCACACGCATATCGTCCGCCTGCGGCATATTGTGACCAGTTCGACGAGTTTGGCGCGCCCGGGGAGTGGATGTGGACGAGGTTGAAAGAGACTACATTTAGATTTAGGGATAGGATGATCGAGGAATCGGCAGCGCTTTGGGAGAACCTGGCGCGGAATCCTCCGTTGCGTTGCCGGCAACAAGCGCACGGCTTTTGCCGCTACCTACGCCTTTTTAATGATCAAGGGAGCGCAAATAGCGGCGGACGGCGAAGAGACCGATCTCTCTATCTCGCGGCTCTACCCAACAGGATTCCGCTTTGACCAACTCGTGCCGCGGCTGCGGCGAAACAGCAGGCGCGCATAGACGAACTGCCGCACCGGACACAGCTTCCGCCGCCGGACACAAACCCGCCGCGGAAATCCGCTGAATGCGCGGTTCGCCGCCTTTGCCGGCAACGAACAGGATTTCCTTGCCATCGCTGCTCCAGACCGGACCCGCAGCGCCGTGCCCGGTCATGGTTAACTGCCGCGGCTCCCCGCAGGCGGTCCAATTCTCGTTGAGGGCGAGCGAGTGGATCTCGCTGCTGGTAAGGGTTTTGAGCCGTTCGAAGGCCAGTTGCCGGCCATCGGGCGAGAAGGCCGGGCTGCTGTCGCCCCACCAGCCATTCGGCGGCGTGGTGAGGCGCTGCGACTCGCCGGTTTCGAGCGACAACAGGAACAGGCCGGCAGGCGCGGCGGGCGATTCGCGATCGAGGAAAACCAGGCCCTTGCCATCGGGCGTCCAGGCAAGGTACGACCCTGCCTCGCGCTCCCAAGTCCCTTGCGCTGTCTTCACCTCGCGCTCAGCTCCGCCCACGCTCGGAATCAGCATCACCTTGAGCTCTCCGGGGTCGGTTTGCCGGACGAACGCGAGGGAACGCCCGTCGGGGGCCCAAACCGGGCTGAAATCCGGGGCGGCGGCGGTCGTCAGCCGAACCGGATCGGCCAGGCTGGTATCCAGCGATCTGACGTAGATGTCGACGTTGCGGCCACCGTCGCCGCTCCAGCAGAAGGCCAGCCGGTTGCCGTCCGGGGAAAGGCTCGGATATTCCTCAATGCCCGGATAGCTGGTGACGGGAAGCGGCGAGCGTTGGGGCGCCGGAGCGGGCGGCTCACGCCAAACCCCCAACAGGATTCCCAGCGCTCCCAGCGAGGCGGCCGCGGCCCAAACCAAGGGCAGCCACCGCCGCCGGTCGCGCGCCGGCGCCGGGGCGGCGGCCTCGACTTTTTGGTCGCGGCGACGCCACCACTCGTCGACTTCCGACCGGTAAGCGTATACCGCGACACCGCGCCTCTGACGGTGGCGGTGTACCGGCAAGCCCAGCGACTGCTCCCAGCGCCGCACGGTGCGGACGTCTCGCCGGAAGTAGACGGCGATCTCTTTCCACGAATCCAGCCGCCCGTTCGGGCTCTCGTCGATGGTTGATGAAGTTCCCCCGGGGATGGGTAACGTTCCCTCGGCAAGGGATTTAGGCATCCTAAATTCCTCTCCGACGCCGCTCGCTAAACTGCGGAATTACAGAAAGTTACGGACCAGGGCTCATCCGCCGGCGCAGGCCTTCCCGCTTGTGTCCACGCAAAGGGAAAAAACCCGCAACCGATTCGAATCCAGTAATCGCGCCCTGGGGCGGGAACGGCTCAGCGGAGTGGGGAGGCCGCCGCCCGGAATGATAACGTTTACACCGGATCATCGTACTAGAACGCCGAAAAATTGGCAAGCTGTTACCGTTTCTGCACGGTGCAAGGGTGGACATCGCCGAATGTCCGTCAATGTCCCTTGTGCCAAATTGCGCTGGATGCCAATCTTGGTCGATGCAGCGCCCTCCCCTGGGTCCGACTCACGGGCCTCCGCCAACTTATTGTTTCCGCGAAGAAACCGTCGCCCCTGTCGGCGCGGCCCGGCTCAATCCCAGGAGGGACCCTTATGATTCCAGCCACCTCCCCCGTGGCTCCATCTCTATTCTTTTCTGACAGATCCACTTACCAGACGTGCAGGCGAACTTTGGCCTGGGCAGGGGTTCTGGCCGGCATGGTACTATTCACCACCACGGCCCGGGCTCAGCTCATCGACAACACGCTCTCGCCGAACGCCGTCAACGGCGGCATCAACAAGTCGCTGCTGGATCAAGCCGGCATGGGCCGGGGAGACATGATGGCGCCGTATTCGTCGGCCTACATCATCCAGCGCGACCCGTTTCGCTCCATCCGGCGGGGCCGCCAGTTGTTCCAGCGCAAATTCACGCGCCTGGACGGTCAAGGCCCCATCACCGCGGACGGGGCAGGCGATGTTCACACCGACCTGATCATCGGCGCCGGCCTGGCCGATAGCTGCGCGACCTGCCACGGCCGGCCGCGGGGTTCGGCGGGATTCGGCGGCGACGTCGCCACGCGCCCCGACAGCCGCGACGCACCCCATCTGTTCGGGCTCGGGCTCAAGGAGATGCTCGCCGACGAGATGACGGCCGAGCTGCGCCAGATCGCCGAGGCAGCCAGCCGCCAGGCGACCGAAAGCGGGCAGTTCGTCACCCTGGAGCTGGTCGCCAAGGGCGTCAATTTCGGCTCCATCGGAGCGTTCCCTCGTGGCGGCTTCAACACCACCAAAGTGGTCGGCGTTGACCCGGACCTGCGGGTACGGCCGTTTTTCGCCCACGGTGAAACGATTTCGATCCGCGAGTTCATTGTCGGCGCCTTCAAGGCCGAAATGGGCTTGCAGGCCGAGGACAGCGACCTCAACACCGCCACGGCCGGAGGCAAGATCGTGACTCCGGCGGGTATGGTCCTTGACGGCTCGGTTGACAAGATCGAGAAGCCGCCGGTCGCGGTCTCGTTCTTCCTGCTGCGCGATCCCGACGGCGATCGCGTGGTCAACGAAGTCCCGGAAAGCATTGTCGACCACCTGGAGTTCTACCTGCTCAACTACTTCAAGCCGGGCCTCTACGAGCAGACCTCGATAACGGCCAATGGCCGCCAGCTCATGGACACGGTGGGATGCACCAGTTGCCACGTCGCGCAGTTGGAGATCAACCGTGACCGCCGCGTGGCTGACGTCGAGACGGTTTACGATCCCGACAACGGGCACTTGAACCGCTTGTTCGCAACCGCTACTCCGCTCTACACAGAGCGCAGAGACCACAGCGGTTTTCCGACTCGGAAGATTCCCAAGCACCAGGCGTTCGTGGTCGAGAACCTCTTCACCGATTTCAAGCGCCACGACCTGGGCACCAACTTCCATGAACGAAACTATGACGGGACGATGCGAACGGAGTTTCTCACGACGCCACTGTGGGGAGTCGGCAGCACGCCGCCCTACGGCCATGATGGGCGCAGCATCAACCTCATGGAAGTGATTCTGCGGCATGCCGGCGAAGCGAAATCCTCGCGCGACAACTTTGCGGCGCTCAGCGACACCGAGCAACAGTCGGTGATCGCGTTCCTGAACTCGCTGGTGGTCTTTCCACCCGACGACACCGCTTCGAACCTCGACCCTGGCGATGCCAGCGACGACTACTACCCGCAAAGCGGGCACGGCAGCATCAAGCTGGGTGCGTTGTTCAACGACCCGAGCGACCCCGAATGAGCAGCGGCCGCTGCCCGGCAAGTATGAGACAGCAAGCCGCGAAACATCGATGATGGGGTCCGCGCCGGCTGGAAGCGAATACATTGCAATTCGCCGCGCCGGCGCGGGCGCCGACCCTGCATGCGAGCTCGATAGCGGAGCGCTTCTCCGTCTCACGATGGTTTTTCCGAGTCTACGCAATCTCTGATTCCTACGCGCGGGCCTCGGAGCGACGGCAATCCCATACCGCGGAACGCACCCCCTTCCTTCACACGAAACGGCCGCCGTCGGCTGTTCCTCCGTAACCCGCCTGGCAACCGCGGCGAACCATTGGATAGGCAAGCGGGAACAGGCAAGAATGTGGTTGGCTAGGTGAGTGTCTCCCTGGGCCGATCCGGCAGTGTCGCCAAACTCGCGGCGTCTCACAAAAGAATGACAACGCCCATCCGGTTCCTCGCGATTGCGCTCTTGCTCGCTCCGGCGGCGCTTGCAGCCGACCTCGATCATTCCTCCTGGAATGCGCTGCTCCAGCGCGATGTTACGCCGGAATCGCGTGTCGACTATCAGGCTCTGCACGAAAAAGGCCTCGGCGAACTCGACGCGTATCTGGCCCAACTTGCCGGGCCGTGGCCTGCTGACATGGACCGCGCGGCGGTCAAAGCCGCGCTGATCAACGCCTACAATGCACTCACCGTGCGCTGGATACTCTCGCACTACCCGATCGAAAGCATCTGGAAGACCGGCGACCCGTTTCAAGCGCCGCGTCACACGGTCAATGGCGAACAGCTTTCTCTCGATCAGGTTGAGGGGCGGCTCCGCGAGATGGGCGACCCGCGAATCCACGCGGCCGTGGTTTGCGCGGCCCGAAGTTGCCCGCCCCTGCGTCGCGAAGCCTACATCGCCGAGCGCGTCGACGAGCAGCTCGATGACAACACTCGCCAATGGCTGGCCAATCCGCGGTTGAACGAATTCCTCCCAGCCGACAAAACAGCCCGCGTCAGCCAGATTTTCAGTTGGTATGAAGGCGACTTCGCGGCGAGCGGAGGAGTGCCTTCATTTCTGGCGCAGTATGCACCGGCGGACGCGCAGGCGTTCCTGCGCGAACCAAGCGCCGTGATCGAATACCAAACCTACAACTGGGGTCTGAATGACGCCGGCGCACTGGGCGGCAGCTATTCGCAGCTAAGCTTCTATCTGGACTGGGTCCGCGGCGGCTACGCCTACAGCGCCGCGAAAGATTGGTTCCTTAGTCTCGGCAAGCAATACGGAGTCAACCCGGTCATTTTCGGCAGTATCTATGTGGGTGCGATCCCGTTTTTCTCGCTGTCGATCGCCTGGCTGATCCGGAATCTCCGGCGCGGCCGATCACCAGTTGCTCCCATCTTGTGCGCTTCGTTCTTTTTCGTGTCGGCGTACCTCTACCTGTTGATAGCCGGCAAGAACATCCCGCTGTGGGTCTACGTGTTTCTCGGCGCGATGATCGCTTTTGGAGTTTATTCGACGGTTCGCAAGGTGAAGTCGGGAATCAGCGAAGGAAGCTCATGAGCTACGAATACGACATGGTGGTGATCGGCGGAGGCGCGGCCGGGCTCACGGCCTCGGGAATGGCCGCCGTATTTGGCGCGAAGACCGCGCTGATC
>JBBDWJ010000039.1:0-8668 GCA_040902925.1 Bryobacterales bacterium
GTACCGGCATCTCCTACGAAGCCTGGCTTACGATTTTTACCGTGGCGACCATGGCGATCTCGGCCGTTCTGCTGTTCAATCTTGCCTGGCGCATCCTTGGGCTGCGCGGCGCTTGGATCACGGTGGGGCTTTGGATGAGTTATCCCTCGGCCCTTTGGTTATCGAAACAGCCTTCGAGCGACACGGCGTTCCTGCCTTTTTTCTACGGCGCGTTGCTGCTGGCGCTGCCGCTGCTGCTCGATGAAAGCGATAGCCCGGCGTTGGCTGCCGGCGTGGGCGCGCTGCTTGGGGTTGCGGTTTTGATTCGTCCTATCGCGCTGCTGGCTGCGCCGCTGTTGGCGGTTTGCCTGGCTTACTACGGCTCGCGGGAGTCGTGGGGGCGGCGGTTGCGGCCGGCGCTGGCGCTGTTGCTTGCTTACGGGGCGATGCTGGCGCCGTGGGAAGTGTGGGTCTGGCAGCGCACCGGGCATTGGATTCCGGCGAGCACGAACGGGCCGGCGAGCATTTCGGACGGGCTGATGCAGGCGGTCTCGTTGCGCGGCTATCGGTCGCCGATCGAAGTACCGCTTGGCGTGCGGCTGATTATGGAACAGGCTCAGGTTCGCCAGAAAGAGCATCGCTTGCACACGCGCGGCGATGTGCTTGATTTTTTCGCCGAAGCCGCGCGCGAACGTCCGCTGCAGCTTGCTCAACTGCTGTGGTGGAAAGCCAAGCGAGCCTGGTACGGAACCAACGCGCAACGGGAGGAAGAAACCTGGCTCGCCTGGACGCATGGCGTCTATTTGCTTTTGTCGATCGCGGGGGCGGTGATGCTGTGGCAAGGGGCCGCGGGCGGCCGGCGCTGGCTGGTCGTTTCCGGCATGCTGGTCCTTTACTACTGGGGGATGACGGTATTGGTACTGTCGATTGTTCGATACATGTTGCCGGCCGTTGGTTTGTTGTTCCTATGGCAAGCGGTGGCGTTGGAGCGGGCGTGGCGGCGCATGGTGAGCAGGCAGGCTATACCCTAACTGACTGTTCTGCGGAGCCTGAGAGCGACTGCTCCGATATGGTAGTGCTCCATGTCCCAGAGCCGGTCTCAGAAGCACGGTGAGGACTTGGGCCGGGCGAGTTCCACCCCAAGCGCAGTAGAATGAGCATTGGTCAACTGGCGGCAGTTTTCACCTTCCGATTTTGAATACGACTTTGAGCGGGATAAGCTTTCGCAGCATGGAGTCAAGTTCAACGAGGCCGCGGAGTGCTTCTTTTCTGATTTCGAGATCCGGCGTAACAAGACCTATCGAGACCGGTTTTAGTTGATCGGTAAAACGCTCGGCGGAAGAAAGCTCAAGATCATTTTTCAATTGAAGCCCAATCAGGTAGTTCGAGTCATCACAGGTTGGCCGCTATGAGCACAGGGAAGAAGAACAGAGCAGCACAACAGAACGAAGAGACCATCGATCAAATCGTCGCCGGACAGTCGGAACAGGACTCGGCTTGGGAGTCAGTGATTGAGGTGAAGCGATCGAGGTCGGCCTCGCTCTCCATTTCCGGCGAGTTGGCGGCGCGTGCTGCATTCTTAGCCCGGCTGCACCGGGAACCCGACGTCGACCACTGGGTTGAGCGAGTTGTACGCGAACGAGTGGAGTTGGAGGAACTAGCCTTCGCTGAGGCCAAGAAAAAGCTGGTTTCCTGAGATCGCCACATTTGCCCGCCAGTTGTTGTCGCAGATACCCCACTGGGAACGAATGCGGCCCTGTTTGAGGCGAAGGATCGCGCCTGCGGTTCAGGCAGTCCCGAAGCGAATTTTGTGGAACAGCCAGCGGCGCTCGATCTCGCGCCTTTGTGCGCCGGTCAATACCGGATCGCTGCGCTGTTCGAGCAGATAGTCGAGCAGCGTGGATGCCGGCACGAACCAGCCGCCGCGCTTGCTGAGGCGTTCGATTCGCGCGCGAAACTCCCTGTTGATCTGGCCGTTGGTTACGTAGTCGTGACCGAAGTGCGTGTAGAGAATGCAGGCGCCGCCTTCGGATTCGAGGCGGTCCAGGTTGGCCTCGCTCAGTTGGGCCGTGGCTGTCGGGCAATCGGATCCTTCAGTTCCCGCGAACCAATAGTTGACCAACGGGCGGTCCGGGTCGTGGTAGGGCATATAGGGGCAGGATTTGAGCGTGTTGATGTCGGCGTAGCAGAAGTTGCGCACGTAGCGGATTCGATCTTTGCAAAGGTCGCCCCAGAAGTTGGAGTGGCCTTCAATGTGGCCCGTCGACCGGCCGCGGTTCTTACCCCCTGTCACTAAGTTGTACGCCAGCCGTTGGAGCCCGCTGACGCGTTGGTCTCCCCAATAGATCTCTTCTTGGCAATGGAAGTGATTCGCCAGCGATTTTGGCGGCGCGCCGAAGTGTTTTTCGAACTGCTCAAGGCCGCGCAGGGTTTGCTGGCGGTCGGAGGTGTGAAACGTGGCGTTGTGGAAGGCGATTTCGAAACCCTGGCGCTGGAGCTCGAGGACCCAGGCGAGGTAGTCTTCGTCGTCGCAGGTTTGCCCCAGGTCGGAGGGCGGCCCCGCGCCGCGAATCGGCCAGACGGCTTTGGTCGTGCGTAGACCGAGATCGGCGAGCAGACCATAGGCACAGCGGCCGACGTCGGTCGGCTGGCCGTCGGGGTCATCGAAGATCGTAAACGCGAAGGACTTTCCCTCGGGCCACTCGATGCGGGGATAGGAAGAGGTGTTGCGGGACATCGGCAAATGCGGGTCGGGCGGCTACTCTCGGTCCGGCCCTACTCTACCCTTGCGAGGTCGGTTCGAGAGAAGTCCTTCCCGGTGTAGAGCAATGGCATGCCGGCGACGCGCGCCATGGCATACGAGAGGCAGTCCCCGAAGTTCAGCGCAGCCGCGTGGCGGCCTTTGCCATATCGCAGAAACGCGTCGACGGCGGCGTCAAAATGATTACGCTCAAACGGCACCACCTCAACTTCGGCCTCACGCAGGAATTCGTTTAGAAGAGGCCTCACATCGCGCCTCAACCGCGTTGTCAACACGAATGCGGCCTCGACCAGCGTCGGCGCGCCGACGGTAAGCAAGGGAGCCGCGAGCATCCGCTGCTGCAATTCCACGTGGCCAGGCTCCCCTAAGATGAGGCAGACCAGCGCTGACGAGTCAAGCATCATAAGTGGGGTGATTTGGGTTCGTGCGCTCGCTACACGCCATCGGGGCCATAACCGAGAACCCGTTCTTTTTCGCGTTTGGTCATGCCGCGTCCAAAAACACTTTTGGGAATCTGCGGCCAGATACGTTCACGCAAGAGGCGCTCGACGCGCACTTGCTTGGATTCCTGCCCGTGGCGCGCTTTGAGGCGCTGCTTCCTCTCCAGCAGCGCAACCCGGATGGCCTCGGTCTTTGTCTCACCAGCCAAAGCCGCCACTTCGTTGGCGAGTTGCTCCGCTTCCGGATTCTTGATGTTCAGCGCCATGGTAGAAACATACCTTAATTCTATAACTATACCCAACTGCGCTGATATACCAAACTACACTGGGCGAACCGCTGGCAGCGCCGCTACTCCTGCTTCTGTCTTTCCAGCCAGCGAGCGCGGCGGGCGCACATTTCGGCGCCGCCCAGCACGATGAGGGCGGCGAAGAAGCCCCACAGCAGCAGGGTTACGGAGATGAAAAACGGGCCATAGGCGTTGCGCAGGCCGAGCATCGGCCACAGCCAGACGTAGAGATTTTTGGCGAGCTCGATGACCACCGCCGCCAGCACGGCGATCGGCCACACGGCCCGCAGCGTCACTTTACCGTTGGGCAGCAGCCAGTAGACCAGCAGGAAAATCAGGATCGAAAACGGGATCGCCGCTGCCTTGAGCGCCAGCAGCGTAAGGCGTTCGGGAACCAGTGGAACGCGCGTCAGTAACTGCTGCAAGGCTGCGACATTGGCGGAGGTGAGCACGGCCGCGGTCAGCGCCAGGACGCCGCAGGTGAACGTCAGACTGAAGCTGATCAACTGGTTGAGCCAATAGCTGCGGTTGCCCGGGAAACCCCACAAGCGGTTGAGCGCCACCTCGAGCGGCATGAAAATACCGTTGGCGCTAAAGATCAGCAGAAGGACGGAAACCGACTCGACGCGCCCACGCGATCGGACGGCGGCCCGTAGGTTGCGTTCGACGAAATCCACCAGGCCAGGGTCGTTCGGCAGCAAGTCGCGCAGGCCGACATAGATAGCGTCAACCGCGTCCCGCCAGGCGAACAGGTTCTGCGACAACGACAGGATCAGCACCATGAAAGGGAAGAAGCCCAGCAGGACGCTCCCGGCGATCGCCATCGCGTAGGCGTGGCTCTCGATCGTGAACAGATATCTAACGGTAGGGGAGATCAGCCCGGCGAGGCGTTCGGTGAACGTCAGGCGAGCACTGTAGGAGTTTTTCGGGAGCAGCGACTCAAGCGACAAAGCCTGAGGAATTATAGCATTGTGCGGCGGCGGACCCGGTTCGGGTATAGCATTGTGAGGCGGCGCGCCCGGTTCGGCGCCTGGTCGGGTTGGTCCGATGAACTGGCCCACGGAAAAGAGCCCCCAGGCGCTGCCGCGCGAGTGTAGGGGTTCGGTCAGGCGAACGGGAATACTTATTCGGCGGCTAACGGCGGCTAAGGTAAGAGACACACACGTAGCGCGCCGTGTTTCGTGAAACGGCGGGTTGACCGCCCGGACCCCGGTTGTGATCCATAGCCGGGTGGCACGGGCCGGGCACGAGGTCCGGTATAGCACGGCGTCCGGTACAATAGAGAATGACCTCGCCAACCACCCCACGGGCCATTCTGTTTGACTTCGACGGCACTCTCGTCGATAGTGAACCGCTGCACTATAGCTGTTGGCTCGAAGCCATCCGTCCCTGGGGCGGCTCGACCGATTGGCCGGACTACCAACGGCGTTTCGTGGGCATCACGGATCGGCAGGCCGGCAAAATCTTCCTGTCCGAGTGCGGCCAAGACCCCACTGACGCATTGGTGAGGACCGCTTGCGACACCAAGCACCGCCTTTACCGGGCGCGCTGCGGCGAGGAACTCGCGATACCCGATGATGCAATCACTTTGATTAAAGAAATTGCTTTGATTGTGCCACTTGCGGTTGTTTCTTCGAGTATTGCCATGGAGCTTGGTCCAGTTCTCGAAAAGGCAGGATTGCGCGATACGGTTCGCGTAGTTGTATGTGGCGACCACGTGAAGCGGCATAAACCAGATCCAGAACCTTATCAGTTAGCGGCTAAGAAATTAAAAGAACTGGACAGTTTTGTAGATTCATCGAGCTGTCTTGTTTTTGAAGACTCCGCGGCGGGGATGGCCTCGGCGACGGCCGCTGGGATGCGGGTTTGTCAGGTTCGCCACCCTTCCGGGCTCGCCGGCCAGCTCCGCGGGGAGGTCGCCGCGTTGCTGAACCTGGCGCCGGACGGGGTGTAGGGCCGCGGCGGGGCAGAAGGGCTCGGCATACCAGGAGGGCCCCGGGGTGGCCGCGGGGTTGCTCCGCTGCAGCGTCCGACCCTGCGCCGCGCGACAGGCGTAACTCTGTAAAGCTGCGTGCGCCAGTCAGCCGGTCTTCCTGTTGCTTCGCCTTTGTGGGGGTGAATTGACGGCTCAGACTGATCCCTATCCGCTGGTTGCGGTCCTAGGACCGACAGCTTCGGGTAAGAGCGAACTCGGGCTGGCGATAGCCGAGCGCTTTCGCGGGGAAGTCGTCAATTTTGACTCGGTGCAGGTTTACCGCGGCTTTGACATCGGCGCCGCCAAGCTGCCCCCGGACCAACGCCGGGGAATTCCGCACCACGCGCTCGATATTGTCGATGCCACCGAGGTATTCACGGCGGGCGACTACGCGCGGCAAGCGCGTTTGACGCTTGCGGAGATTCGGGAGCGGAGCCGCCTGCCGGTGCTGGTTGGCGGCACGGGTTTTTATCTTCGGGCGCTGCTGGACGGCTTGTTCCGTGGGCCGGAGCGCGACGAAACGCTGCGGCGGAGGCTCGAACAGCGCTCGGCGGAGCGGCCCGCAGGGTATCTGCACCGGGTTCTGTTACGACTCGACGCCGCTTCGGCGCGGCGTATTCACCCCAACGATACGCCGAAGCTAACTCGCGCCATTGAGGTCTGCCTGCTTGGGAAGCGACCGATGTCGGAGCTGTGGGGGCAGGGAAGAGAGCCGTTGCAGGGTTTTCGAGTGCTACGTGTGGGTCTCGACCCAGGCCGCGAGCGATTGCTGGAACGGATCGAACTGCGCACGGCGCGGATATTTGAGTGCGGGCTGATCGAAGAGACCCGGCGCCTTTTGCAAAGCGGCGTGGCCCGCAGTGCGCGGCCCTTTAGCGCACTCGGCTATTGCGAGGCGCTGGCGCATCTTGACGGCAAGCTAAGCCTCGCCCAGGCGATCGAGTTGACGGCGCGCATGACCCGGCGCTATGCCAAGCGGCAGATGACTTGGTTCCGGCGCGAGCCGGGCGTGGAGTGGTTTCGCGGGTTTGGCGACGAGCCCGAGTTGCAGCGACAGGTTGTTCATTGGCTTGGCGCGCAAGGCGCCTAACCCAGGGATAGGGCGACATCAGATAGCACATTTTGGGTTCGAGGAATGGCTTCTATTTCCGCCCTCCACTGTTGTTCGCCCAGTGTCTAGTGCGACGGATTCGTGCATGAGGCTGGCTGGCTGGCGCCAAGGAACCCGCGAAGAAACCATTGTGGCGGCCGCGGCGGCGGCGTGCCGCTCATCCTGCATGGATGACTTTGCTGACGGCTTGAAACTTGCTCATTCGACCACGAAGTCCGACAACAGCACTTCCTTCACTTTTCCTGTGGTCAACAACGGGTTGAGTTGCTCGCGAATCTCGTCCCGGAAAGCTTCCTTGCCCTCGGGGTCGTTCAATTGCTGGTAGGTCTTGGTCGTCAGAAGGGTAAGCACGCGGTCGTGCAGGCGGGCCATCAACAACGCGTCGGCTTGAATGCTGGGCAGGGCCTCTTCGGGGACGATAGCGAGCTTGACCTGCACGCGGGCGTGTTTTTCGCTTTTCGGATCGTTGATGTTGGTGAGGAACGTCTCGAGCGGCAGCACGGCGGCGGCTGCGTCTTCGGCCGCGGCGACGCCTTCCTCTCCCTCAGCCGCTGACTCGGTTCCGCCGCAGGCCGTGCCGACGGCCAGACTCAGCAGCACGACGGATAGTATTAGCAATGGGTACTTCTTCATCTGGGGCCCCGTGACAGGGCGGCTTGTGTGGGCGGAGGGTTGCTGTCCTCAATCCCGCCATCGGCAAGAAACACAAACTCGACGCGGCGGTTGGTGGCGCGGCCTTTGTCGTTCTCGTTCGGAGCAACAGGGATCGTATCGGCCCGCCCGACAGCGCGTAAACGCTGCTTTTCCGCGCCGCGCTCGGCCAGATGCCTGGCGGCGCGGCCGGCGCGCGCGGCGGACAATTCCCAGTTGCTCGGATAAGCGTCGGTGGCGATGGGAACGTTGTCGGTGTGCCCTTCGACATCGATGGCGTTCGGTACGGTCGCGATATGTCCGGCGAGGCGGTCCATGAACGGTATGGCCGCGGGCTTGATTTCGGCTTGACCCGAGTCAAACACCGAGTCGCCCTTGAGGCGCAATACGACGCCGCGCGGCGTTATTTCCACGGTGCCAATGTCTTTCAATTCGGAGTGCTCGACCATATCCTTCAGCTCAACCTTCATTTGCTCCGCGGCTTGCCCTCCTTCCCCTTCCTTGGGATCCATGTGGGGAAGCAGCTTGCTCCCGGTGGGAATATCGGAGAGCGCGAACTCTGATTTGAGACCGAGAGCGTTGCGCACCGACCCGGCCATGGTGCGGAATTTGGTGATCTCCATGTTCGAGAACGACAGCAGCAGCACGAAGAAGGTCAGCAGCAGCGACATCAAGTCGGCAAAAGTGACCATCCACTCCGGGGCGCCGGCTGGCGGTTCATCGGGTTCGAGTTCCATGCTGATTCCTTCTGGCGTGGTTCCTATTGGCCCCGCAGTTTCGGGGCGATGAACGACTGTAGAGCCTGCTCGATGGCGCGCGGGTTTTGCTTTTCGGCAATGCCCACGGCGGCTTCCACGCAGAGCGTCATCGTAAGCGCCTCTTCCTGAGAGCGCACCTTGAGCTTATCGGCCAGCGGCAGGCAAAAAACGTTGGCCAGGAAGGCCCCGTAGAGGGTGGTGAGCAATGCCAGCGCCATGGCCGGCCCGATGCTGGAGGGGTCGCTCATGTTGGACAGCATTTGCACCAACCCAATCAGGGTGCCGATCATTCCAAAAGCTGGCGCGGCCTGGCCCATGCCGACCAACACCTCCTGGCCGCGCTTGTGGCGGGTGACCGTGCCGCGAATATCGGTTTCGAGGATCTGGCGGATCTGCTCGCCGGCGATGCCGTCGACGCACAGTCGTATGCCTTTGCCCAGAAAGGCATAATCGAACTCGATTTTTTCCAGGGACAGAATGTCTTTGCGAGCGGTTTGCGCGGTTTCGAGCAGTTTGACGATCAACTCATCGGGAGCGGGCACTTTGGTCGCAAATGCCTTGCTCACAACGCCCACGGTTCCCAACACCGTGCTGAGCGGGTTGCGCATCAGCGTGGCTCCGATGGTGCCGCCAACGACGATCAGCGCGGAACTAGCAGCCCGTGGTAGAAGTCAGACAAAGTACTTTGCGGATAGAACATTTAGGC
>JBBDWJ010000040.1:0-8652 GCA_040902925.1 Bryobacterales bacterium
CAGCCGAGCACGCAGAGGGCTTGGCATGCTGATTCTGTGCATAAGTCAGGTTGAAGGGAACCATTCAAGAGCTCGGAACGGACAAATCGGTCAAGTTCAAGTTATGGACCGAGGACACCGCTCGGCACGAACTGCCGATCCGCTTCGAGTACAGGCCGCGTTCGTTTCTGCGCGTGTCGTTCGAAAGAGACCCGTCCCTTGCCCCGGCCAGTTAAGCACGCGGTACCGGAAATCTCGCCGGTTCCCTCACCGCCGCCCTTCAGCGCCTAACCCGGCCCGCCCAACGCCCTTGACAAGCTCCAAACGGTCTGTTTTGCTATATCGTGTACGTACACGATTCACGCTACCCGCGGTCGGCTCTCCGCAGCCGCGATCTGGGAACGAAAAAAGCGATCACCTCAGCCACGCCCGATCGCTGTATGATGCGCAAGGACATATGCCTTCTCGAATGTTCCGTGCCCTGCTTCGTTGTCTCGCCGTCACCGCGGTAGTCGGGGCGTTGCCGGCGCTGGCCCAAGTCGATTTCGCGCGCGATATTGAGCCAATACTTCACGAACGTTGTTATATGTGTCACGGCTCGGCCGTGCAGATGAACGGACTGCGCCTTGACCGCAAAGCGGAGGCGCTTCGTGGCAGCTTGGCCGGGCCGGTGATCGTGCCGGGAAACAGCGCCGGGAGCAAGCTTCTGCAGCGGGTGTTGAGCGATCAGGAAGGCGTCCGGATGCCACCGGCCGGTGAGCCTGTTACGGGAAGTCAGATCGACGCCTTGCGCGCCTGGATCGATGCCGGGGCTGAGTGGCCCGAGCGCGCCGCGCCTCCGGAGCTTTCCGCCGAAGACAAAAGCCGCCACTGGTCGTATCGCCCGGTTCAACGTCCTGCCGCGCCCGAAGTGCAGCAGCAATCGTGGCCCCGCAATGCGATCGACCGTTTCGTGATGGCAAAACTCGAGTCCGAAGCAGTAAAACCTTCGCCGGAAGCCGACCGCGTCACGCTGCTGCGTCGTGTTTATTTCGACTTGATCGGACTGCCCCCCACCCCGGAGGAGGTCGATCGATTTTTGGCCGACCAGCGCCCCGACGCCTACGAAAGACTCATCGATGAACTGTTGCATTCGCCCCACTACGGCGAAAAGCAGGCGATTCATTGGCTAGACGCCGCCCGCTATGCCGACTCGGACGGCTACGAACGCGATCCGTTCAGGCCCTACGCGTGGCGCTGGCGGGACTGGGTGATTCGCGCCCTCAACGAAGACAAGCCTTTTGACCGCTTCACGGTCGAGCAGATCGCCGGCGACCTGCTGCCGGGCGCGGCGGTCGAGCAGCGAGTCGCCACCGCATTTCTGCGCAACGGCGTCAAGAACCGCGAGGCCGGCGTCAAAAGCGAAGAGAAACGCTTCGAGGAAGTCATCGACCGCATCAGCACCATCGGCGCCGTCTGGATGGGGCTGACCGTCGGTTGCGCGCAGTGTCACGACCACAAGTACGACGCCATCAGCCAGAAGGAGTTCTACCAGTTCTACGCGTTATTCAACAACGCCGTCGAGCGCGACATCGACGCGCCGCTGCCGGGCCAGACAGGCTCCTATCTGCGCGCCTACCCCGCGTACCGCGCCAAGCGGCACAAGGTCCTCAGCGAAAACGGCATCTACGAATTGCAGGCCGAGTATCTGCGCCGTCTCGTCGACACGATGGAGAACCCGGGCATCAACACCGACTGGGATTTCCAACTGACCGAATGGCGCGCCGCGAACGATCGCGCGGACTGGAAAATCCTCGCCAAGCCCGGCGAGATGACCGAAATCGAGAAAGACGTGGTCATGGACTGGTTCCTCGGCCATCCGGGTCCCGTTTTCGACAAGGACGAAGCGCTCAAAGAAAAGATTGACACTGCGCGGAAGGAGCTGAACGCTCTCAAGAAAGAGTTGCCCGACGCCGCCCGCGCCTACACCATGATCGAGCGCGACGAGGCCGAGGTCACGCACATCGCGTTGCGGGGCGACTGGCGCTCGCCGGGAATGGAAGTGCAGCCCGGTACGCTGGCGGTTTTGCCCGAGCTTGCGCCCCAGGAAAAGCCGGTCCGCTTGGCGTTCGCGGAATGGCTCGTTAGCGAGAGCAACCCGCTCACGCCGCGCGTGACGGTGAATCGCATGTGGCAGGAGCTGTTCGGCACCGGGATCGTTCGCACGTCCAACGATTTCGGCACGCAGGGAGAGGCGCCCAGCCACCCGGTGCTGCTCGACTGGTTGGCTGCGGAATTCGTCGGCAGTGGCTGGAGCCGCAAGCACGTGCTGCGGTTGATGGTGACTTCCGCAACCTATCGCCAGGCATCGCTGGCGAGGCCGGAACTCACCGAGCGCGACCCCGGCAATCGCTGGCTGGCGCGCCAGAACCGTTTGCGGCTGCCGGCCGAGTTGATTCGCGATGAAGCCCTTGCCGCGAGCGGCCTGCTGTATCCCGAAATCGGCGGCGAGAGCATCCGCCCGCCGCAGCCGGAAGGCGTGTCCGAGCTGGGCTACGCGAAAAAGACGTGGGACGCCGACACAGGCCCGCAGCGCTACCGCCGCGGCCTCTACATATTCTTCCAACGCACCGCGCCCTATCCAATGCTGACCAATTTCGACGCGCCCGACACGCTGACGGCCGCAGTGAAGCGCGAGCGGTCGAACACGCCGCTGCAAGCCCTGAATCTTTTGAACGATCCCGTTTTTGCGGAAGCGGCGCAGGCCTTGGCGGTGCGCGTCGTTCACGAACAGAATGGATTCGCCGAGCGTCTCGAGCGGATGTTCCGGTTGGTCCTCAGCCGCGCGCCCAAGGCCGGCGAGAAGGATTTGATGGAGACATTCTGGCAAAGGCAGCGCGAGCTGTTCCAGAACGACGCCGAGGCCCGCGAGAAAATTGCGCCGTTCGTTCCGCAAGGGGAGCAGCCGCTCGATATGGCAGCCTGGACCGGCCTCGCGCGCGGCTTGATGAATCTCGATGAGTTCATCAGCCGCGAATAGCCGCGCCTAGGGAGCCGGCCACGATTCCAACGGACACCGACGGGCCGGCCAGCGATGGAAGGAAGCGTCATGGATTGGAGACAGTTTCGAGCCCTGCAAAACCGCCGCGAGTTTCTGCGCTCGGTCGGCGGCGGCGTCGGCATGGCGGCGCTCGGCAATCTGCTGGCGGCCGATGGACTGACCGCGGCGACTTCCGGCGAACTGAGTCCGCTGGCGCCGAAGAAGCCTCACTTCGCGCCCAAGGCCAAAAACGTCATCTTCATGTTCATGGAAGGCGGCCCCAGCCAGTTCGAGCTGTTTGACCCCAAGCCGGCGCTTCAGAAATACGACGGGCAATCTCTGCCTCCGTCGATGACCAAAGATATGAAGCTCGCCTTCATCAAGCCAACGGCCAAAGTCATGGCGAGCCGCTTCGCGTTCCATCGTCACGGTCAATCAGGCATGGAGCTTTCCGAGTTGCTGCCGCACCTGGGCACGGTGGCGGACGACATCACGCTGGTTCGCTCGATGCGCACCGATGCGTTCAACCATCACCCCGGACAGTTGCTGCTGTTCACCGGCAGCATTCAGTTTGGCCGGCCGACCTTCGGAGCCTGGGCGATGTACGGCCTGGGCAGCGAGTCGAAGAACCTGCCGGGTTTTGTCGTGCTGAGCTCCGGCAAAGGAACCAGCGGCGGCACCACCAATTTCTCGGCGGGCTTCATGCCCTCGCACTACCAGGGCACCGTTTTCCGCGGCGAAGGCGAGCCCATTCTCTATTTGACGAATCCTCCGGGCGTCAGCCGCGAGAATCAGCAGGCCACCATCGAGATGGTCAACAGCATGAACCGCATGCACCAGGCCGACACGGGCGACACCGAAATCGCGTCGCGAATCGCCTCTTACGAGCTGGCGTTTCGCATGCAAATGGAAGCGCCCGGCCTGGTGGACTTCTCCGATGAATCGCCCGCGACGCTCGAGATGTACGGCGTCAATTCCGACGACAAGCATCGCAAGCAATACGCCACCAACTGCCTGCTGGCGCGGCGCATGGTCGAGCGCGGCGTTCGTTTTGTGCTGATGATGGACGCCTCATGGGACGACCACGCCTCGCTCAACGAAAAGCTGCCGCCGCGAGTCGAGGCGATCGATCAGCCGACAGCCGCGCTGATCCGCGACCTCAAGCAGCGCGGCCTGCTCGACGAGACGCTTGTCGTGTGGGGAGGCGAGTTTGGGCGCACTCCGATGGTCGAGCACCGCAAGCCGGAAGAGGCCGACAACGCCGGGCGCGATCACCATCCCAGCGCTTTCAGTATGTGGATGGCGGGCGGCGGATTCCGCGGCGGTTACGTGCATGGCGCCACCGACGATCTGGGCCTCCAGGTGACGGAAAAGCCCGTTCATGTTCACGATTTGCAGGCCACGATGCTGCACTCGCTCGGGTTCGACCACACCAAGCTGACCTACCGCCACATGGGGCGTGACTTCCGCCTTACCGACGTGGAGGGTGAGGTCATTCGCGAGCTTCTCGTCTGAATTTTTAAGCAGTCATTCCGGCGCCACGGGACCCGAAACTGCAGCAATCAGCCATCCCCTAAGCGATATGATGTGGCAATAGCGGTCGACTCCCCCCGACTCAGCCAGGAGATCACAGAATGAATCGACAGTCAGGCGCGCACACGCGGTCGCGCCGGCCGGCGGGAATCAAAGACATCGCAAAAGCCCTGGGAGTTTCGACAGGTACGGTGGATCGCGCGCTGCATGCCCGGCCCGGAATTAACGCAGCAACACGCGGCCGCGTGCTCAAGATGGCCGAGAAGCTGGGGTATCGCCCGAACCTTGCCGCCAGGCATCTCAAATCGGGCCGGCAGTTCATCATTTCCGTACAGTTGCCGGTCGAAATCGCCTACTTTTTCGACTCCGTGCGCGCCGGAATTCGCGACGCCGCCGCGCCGTTCGCGCAGACGGTTCTCATCGAAACCGATTCGTATCCCCGCTTGGGGGAAGATGACGAGCCCGCTTTTCGCCGCGCTCTCGAAAGCCGCGTCGACGGAATCGTGATCTGTCCCGCCGACCCCGCCAAGGTGAAGCCGTGGATTCAACAGGCCTCTGAGCTGGGCATTCCCGTCGTTTGCGTCGCCAGCGATGCGCCGCACACGCGGCGGCTGACGGCGATCTCGGCCGATCCGTTTACGGGCGGCGCCATTGCGGGCGAACTACTGAGCTTCGCGATTCGCGGCCCCGGTGAAGTTGCCATCATCACCGGCGACCTCTCCACCGTCGATCACGCCGAAAAGCTACGCGGCTTCCGCTCGATGGTCAAGAAGCTCGAAGCCGGCTTGTCGCTGGCGACCGTGGCCGAGGCCCACGACGACGAAAGGGAAGCCTACCGGCAGACCCGCGAGATCCTGGCGAAAAACCCCGGCCTCAAAGGCATCTATGTGAGCACCGCGAACTCGTTGCCCGTGGTCGAGGCTCTCACGGACCTCGGCTTGGCCGGAAAAATCCCCCTGATCACAACGGACCTCTTCGCGGAAATGGTCCCGCTCATTCGCAGCGGTAAAATTGCCGCGGCGATCTACCAGCGCCCGCAGACGCAAGGCCGCTTGGCTTTTTCCGCTCTGTACCGCTACCTGGTCGAGGCCGCGGCGCCGCCCAACGTCATCCGGCTGGCGCCGCAGATCGTCATGCGCAGCAACGTCGACCTGCTGATCGAGCGAACTCAGATCGAGGCCGAAGAAGAGCTGGGCGACCGCGCGTTGCCCGCGCCGGCGGGGCGCTTTGCGTGAACGTTACCGGGCGCTGCGTCCCCGCAACCCCTGGTGGCCGATCCAGTGAACCACTACATGGCTTTCAGTTTCGTTTCCATGCCGTTGGCCCCACCTTCCTTCAATGCTTTTCCCACCCGCCAGACTCGCTCGGCCCCCCGGTCGATTGCCTCAAAAACCCTTACCGTGTACGTTGACAGTTCCTTTCGCGCGGTGATATAAAGGGCAAGGCCCGCGGAGCCACGATAGCCCCGCGCCCGTCCAAACCTGCCGCAGTGAGTTGTGCGGCGGGTGTACGCCACCAGTTTTCGGGGGTGACAGAATGCGGAGTCCGTTGGCAGTTCGTACTGCTGTTTTTGTTTGTTTTGCCTTGTTGCTCGCTTCGCCGATTTTCGGTCAAGTCGATACCGGCACGATCCTGGGGACCGTGTTCGATTCATCCGGCGCTGTCATTCCCGGCGCCGAAGTAACCATTACCCACGAGGGAACCGGCGTTACGCAAGTCGGCCAAACGCGCGCCGACGGCACCTATATCTTCACGCCGATCCGCATCGGGCACTACTCGATCGAGGTCGGTTCAACCGGTTTTCAGCGCTCCCGGCGCACGAGCGTCGAGGTCGCCATTCAACAACAGCGCGTCGTGGACTTTCAGCTCGTCCCAGGCGAAATCACCGAAACCATCAACGTTGAAGCGGCCCTGCCTACGCTCCAAACCGAAGACGCTTCGGTCGGCGAAGTTGTTGGCAGCCGTTCCATCAACAACCTGCCCCTGAACGGACGCAACTACAACTTCCTGGCGCGATTGACCGCCGGTGTGACGCATTCACAGCCCGAGGGGCGCGGCCTCGCGGCGACCGGTTGGTTTGCCGCCAACGGCACCCGCCCGGCGCAGAACAACTTCCTGCTCGACGGCATCGACAACAACAGCAACAACGTCGATTTCCTCAGCGGCGCGGCCTATGTATTGAGGCCGCCCGTGGACGCGATCGGTGAAATCAAGGTGCAGACCAACTCCTTCAGCGCCGAGTTTGGCCGCGCGGGCGGCGCCGTGCTCAATGCTTCCCTCAAGTCGGGAACCAACGAGTTTCACGGTAGCGCCTGGGAGTTCCTTCGCAATGACAATCTGGACGCGGCGGACTTCTTCCAGAACGCCAACAACACCAAGCAAGGCGAATTCAAGCAGAATCAGTTCGGTTTCTCAGCCGGCGCGCCTATCGTCCGCAACAAGACTTTCATCTTTGGAGACTACGAAGGAACGCGCGTGCGCGAGGCCAAGGCTTTGACCGCCACTGTGCCCACTGCGCGTCAGCGGGCGAGCGGCTACACCGATTTTGGCGACCTCATCACTCTGCAGAATGGCACGCGCACCGACTTGCTCGGCCGCACCTTCCCGCTCGGCACGGTCTTCGACCCCTCAACGACGCGGCAGGTCCAAGGCGGCTACGTGCGCGAGCCTTTCGCGAACAACATCGTGCCGCTGGATCGCCAAGGCGCCAGCGCGCGCAGCCTGATGGACCTGTATCCCGCACCGACCAACGGTCTGCTCAACAATAACTATTTCGTGAACCGCTCGCGCACCGACGATACCAACGCGTTTGACGTACGCGTCGACCACCACTTCAGCGAGAACGACTCGATCTTCGGCCGCTACAGCTTCGCCGATACGACCCGCTTCAATCCGGGCCCGTTCGAAGGCGTCGCCGACGGCGGCGGTTTTACTGATGGCGACGAAACCATTCGCACCCAGGGCGCGGCCGTCAGTTACACGCATATCTTCAACCCGACGTTGATCAACGAAGTTCGCATGGGTTTCAATCGCGAACATGCTTTGCGGCTGCAGCCGTTCGGCAACGACACTTCCGACATTCCGGCGCAGTTCGGCATCCAGGGTATTCCGCAGATCGCCGGTAACGGTGGCCTTCCCAATCTGGGCATTTCGGGCCTGAGTTCTCTCGGCGCCACGACCTGGTTTGTCAGCGAGCGCTTCAGCAACACCTACCAGATCTCTGAGAACCTGACCAAGATCTATGGCTCGCACACTTTCAAAGGCGGATGGGAAGGCCAGCTCATCGACTTTCCCTGGGCGGCGCCACCGTCCTCGCGTGGCGGCTTTTCCTGGAATGGCGTCTACACCGGCATTCCCAACGTCGGGGACGGTTCGACGGCCCGCGCTCAATTCCTGCTGGCGCCAACTAATGCCGACGGCTTTGGCGGCATCGGGCCCAACGCGGTGAATGCATCCAACTTCGGTTGGGTCGCCAGCCGCAAGTACTACACCGGCCTCTATATTCAGGACGACTGGAAGGCCAGCTCGAAGCTCACCTTCAACTTCGGCGTTCGTTGGGACCACTTCGGTCTCGTCGGCGACCGCTATGACGCGCAGGGTAACTTCGTTCCCGACCTGGCGAACCCGCGGATGCACTACACCGCCCGCCGCGGCGTCGAGAACGAGATTTCCCAAGGCTTCCGCGACGCCCTCGCCAAGGACGGCATCGACCTCGTCATTAGCGACGACTTCGGTTCCGGTTTCGGCAATGCACAAAAACTCAACTTCGCGCCGCGCCTCGGGTTCGCCTACCGCGCCTCGGATAAATTCGTGGTCCGCGGCGGCTACGGCATCTACTACGGCGCGTTCGAGAATCGCGGCGGCTCCCCGAGCCTCGGTTACAACTATCCGTTCCAGTTCGCATTCGCCTTCCAGCGCGACGACGATATCTCGCCGGTGCGCTACTCGGACGGCAATTTCGCCACTCTTGAGCGCGGCCTGACCAGCGTTCCGCTGGATCCGTTGCTCGTCAATGGATTCGGTCTCAGCATGCGTGGGATCGAGTTCGACTACAAGACTCCCTATGTCCAGAACGTCAACTTCACGCTGCAGTATCAGCTAGCGCCCGAGACGACAATCGA
>JBBDWJ010000041.1:0-8609 GCA_040902925.1 Bryobacterales bacterium
GGTTATGAAGACAAGGAGCTTAGGTGCCGAATTTTAAGTGGGAAAGTAGCTAGGCGAGATCGACGCGGGCGATCCGAACCCCACCCGCCAGGGGCGGCGGGCACGCTTCCGTCACCGCGAGTTGTTTCCGAACACCCGCGTCGCCTGCCGTCTTTGCTCGAAGGCGAAGATGGAAAATCCGCAGCTTGATTACGCCGCAGTTTGATTACGCCACCTCGGCTTCCTTCTGCTGATCCGAAATGAACGTCCGGGCACACTGTGACCGGGTTATGCCAAAATCGACCCCACGCTGGCGGGCGGGGCTCGGATCGCCTGCGGCGATTTCCTGCCTACCGTATTAGAACAACAATTTCAAACCGAACTGGATCTCGCGGCCATCGCGCGCC
The DNA here is from genome assembly GCA_040902925.1 of Bryobacterales bacterium. GTDB lineage: Bacteria > Acidobacteriota > Terriglobia > Bryobacterales > UBA6623 > JBBDWJ01. Next base: position 387 of record JBBDWJ010000041.1, read on the forward strand.
GAGAGCACACGGCCGAATGCGGGCGTTCCGAAAAAGATGTTCGGCTGCTCGAAGTTTGGCGTGTTGAAGACGTTGAACATTTCCGCCCGGAATTGCAGCGTCGCGCTTTCGCCGATCTTGCTTTCTTTGAGCAGCGAGAGGTTCACGTTACGCAGCGACGGCCCCGGCAGAATATTGCGGCCGGAGTCGCCAAAAGTTCCGAACGCCGGCATCGCGAACGCCTCGGCGTCGAACCAGCGCGACGGATCGGGGTTGTCGAGCCGCGGGCTGCCGACGACGTTGGGGCGGTCGCCGGCTCCAAAACCGAGGATCGAAAACCCTGTATTGCTGTTGTCGAGCTCGGTTGGCAGCGCCACCGTAAACGGCTGCCCGGTTTGCAGCGTGATCACGCTGTTCATCTGCCAGCCGCTGGCCACGGCCTTGGCGAATCCGTGCAGATCCTTTCCGAAACGGCGGCCCTCGCCGAAAGGCAGCTCGTAGACGAAGCTGCCGGAAAACCGCTGCCGCATGTCGAAGTTCGAAAGCGCGCGCTCGGCGCCGACGTTGTTGCTGTTCTGCGGATAATTGGCGTCGACCGCGCTCGGGAAATAGGTCGAGGCGTTGTCGATGGACTTCGACCAGGTGTAGGAGAACAGGCCGGTCAGCCCGCCGCGCAGACGGCATTGCAATTGCCAGCGCAGGCTGTGGTAGACCGAGCTGAACGATGATTCGGTCTGATTAATGTCCTGGAAGAAAGGCAGCGGGCGCAGGTTAGGCATCTGCGGGCTCGGCGCGGCCTGATTGATATCACGCGCGCCGATGAGCTTGGAGCCTTTGGTTCCCTGATAGCCGACTTCGAGCACTACCTCGCGATGCACTTCGAACTGCGTCGTGAAATTCCACTGCTGCGAATAAGAGGTCCGCAGATTTCGGTCGTAGGTGATGGCGCTCGGCGGCAGGGGCGCTTGCGAAGCCGGCGGCCAGGGGTTGTCGATGGTGATGGGCGCCACCTGCGACGGAAAAAACAACTGGAAATTGTAGTAGGGCGGGTTGAAGTAAATGCCTTGCGCCGGCGCCAGCGGCGACAGGTCATGGTAAATCCCGTAGCCCGCGCGCAGCACCGCCCGGCGGCTTCCAAACGGACGCCAGGCCAAGCCGAGGCGCGGCGCGAAGTTGTTCTTGTCGGCTTCGTAGCCGCCGCGCGGCACGCCGCCCTGGCCCACTTGCACGACCGAAAACGTCGCCGGGTCGTAAAGCGCCGCCGCGTTGAACTCGTCGTAGGCGGGTTCGTTCACTTCGTAGCGCAGGCCGAGCGTCAAGGTCAGATCGCGCAGCGGTCTCCAGCGGTCTTGCACGAACAGATTCGTGGCTCGAGCGCGCAGCGCCTGCGGGTTGTCGGCGACGGCGCCGCCGGAGAACGTCGGCAGCCCGAGCAGCAGGTCGGCCAGGGCGTTCTGCGTATAGGCGGCGTTGGTGAAGTTGATCTGGCCGCGCACCTGCACGTCGCGGAAAGCGTCCTGCGAGATCCAGCGGTGGTCGACGCCCATCTCGACGAAGTGGTTACCCTGCGCGAAGCTTGCCGTGTCTTGAATCTGGAAGCTGTCGGCGACGCTTTCCTGAGGGTTGTTCGACTCGTCGCCCAGCGGCGAGAATCCTGTGACGGAGATCGCGCTCAGGCCCAGGTCGCGCTCGCGGGATGCGAAGTCGGGCAGTCCAACGCTCTGGTTGACGCTGCGGCCGATGTTTTCGTGGTGCGTGATGTTGTCGACGCGGTTGTAGCCGAATCGAAACTCGTTCACCCAGCGCGGTCCAAAGCTGTGGGTTTCGCCGATCATCAGGTTCTGGCCGCGCTCGGCCACGTTGTTGCCGTAGCCGGGGACGCGCGCCGCGCCGCCGGTAGCGTAAGGCTCGAACAGATCGCCGTCGGCGAAGCTGTAGCGGGCGCTGAGCGTGCCGTTCTCACCGAGCTTGTGGTCAATGCGGGCGTCGAATTTGTTGGTGTCACTGATCTGCGTCGGTGCGGCAACGTAATTCTGCCCGGTCTGTGCGCGGTTGGGCAGCGGATAGAGATTGGCAACGCCGGCTCCGATGGGGTGCACGAACGGCAGTTGGCCGTTCGGAAACGGCTGGAAGGTCATGAAGTCGAACGGCGGCGACGCGCTTTGGGAAAAGTCCCCCATGCGCTCGGCCGCGGTTGGCACATTCGTCGTGCGCGTGATCGCCCGGCGCTCGCGCAAGCCTTCGTAATCGCCAAAGAAAAACGTGCTGTTGCGGCGGATCGGTCCGCCGGCCGCGAACCCGAACTGGTTGCGCCGCAGCTTCGGAATGGCCAGCGAAGGATCGTCGTAAAAGTTGCGGGCGTCGACCTTGTCGTTGCGGAGAAACTCGTAAACGCTGCCGTGAAACGCGTTACCGCCCTGCCGTAGCGCGACCGAAACCTGGCCGCCGGCGTTGCGCCCAAAGCCGGCCTCGGAGTTCGTCGTCTGAACGCGAAACTCGTGAATGGCGTCCACGGGCGGCGTATGTGTAAAGCTGTTGAGGACGGGGTCAATCGCGTAGACGCCGTCGTAACTGTACACGTTCGAGTCCTCGCGAGCCCCGGCGGTCTGAAACGCAAGCCGGCCGCGCGCCGAGCCCGCTGAACCCTGCGCGCTGGGGGTAACGCCAGGCGCAAGCAACGCCAGCTCCAGGAAGTTGCGTCCATCGAGCGGCAGGTTCACGATGTAGTTATTGGGAATGACGAGGCCGACCGAGGCAGACTCCGCCTGCACCAGCGGCCTTTCCGCCGTGATCGTGATTTCGTCCGAGATATCGCCGACTTCGAGGCTCAGGTCCGCCTGCAACTGCTCGCCGACCGACAGAAATAGGCCGTTTTGGCGCAGTTTTTTGAATCCCGGCTGCTCGGCTTCGAGATCGTAGACGCCCGCTGGCAGGGCCGCCGCGACATAGGCCCCCTGGCCGTTGGTCACCGTGGTGCGGGTCAGGCCGGTAGCCTGTTCGGTGACGGTCACACGCGCTCCGGCGATGGCGCCTCCTGACGGGTCGCTGATCTGACCCCGGATCGAGCCATCGACCTCTTGCGCAAGCAGCGGGGTGAGGGCGCAGCCAAGGATTAGAAAAATCGCGGGGAGGATTTTTAGTTTCATATGAGGGATTCCGGCGCGCCGGCCGGCAGGCGCAGGAGTCGTCTCGGCTCACGGGTGGAAGCGGCTTAAGGATTAAAAGGCCATCTTACCGGTCGCCAGGTTACCGTGTCCAACCGATTTAACTCCGGCTAACATGGGAAGGTTGAATCTGTCGAGGTCATGAACCGGAACGATCTTGCCAGGCCGGGCGAGACCCCTACTATCTTGGATGCCGCGATTGTTACAAGCATGGATGTTTCGGATTCGGCGAGATAATTCCGCTTTCCGGGCATGTGACCGCTCGCGTGCTTAGCCGGGTTGCGACGAGGATTCAGACGACAGAGGTCCAGGGATGATTCACATTACAGAAGACCAGGTACGCGAAGCGCTGCCGATGACGAAGGCGGTCGAGCTGGTTGAGGAATGCTTCCGGCGGCTGGCTTCGGAGGCGGCGGTCAACCACCCGCGGCGTCGCGTGGCACTAAAGAACACAGCACTGCTTCACTACATGGCGGCCGGGGATAACCAGGACGGGCTGCTGGGGGCGAAGCTTTACGTCACCAATCCCAAGGTGGGGGCAAGTTTTCTGGTCGTGCTGTTTGATGCCGAGCGGGCTTCGCTGCTGGCGACGATCGAAGCCAATGCCTTGGGTCAGATTCGGACGGGCGCGGCGAGCGGGGTAGCGACGCGGCATCTGGCTCGCGCGGACGCCGCCGCACTGGGCGTGATCGGCAGCGGGTTCCAGGCAGAGACGCAGTTGGAAGCCGTGGCGGCGGTCCGCCCGCTGCGCAGCGTTCGGGTGTATAGCCGCTCGATCGAGAAACGGACTGCGTTCGCCGATCGCATGAGCCGCCGGTTGAAGCTTTCGGTTGAGGCCGTCGACTCAGCCCGGCAGGCGGTGGAGGGCAGCGACATCCTCGTCACCGTTACTAGCTCTCGCCAGCCGGTGTTCGAAGGCGCTTGGCTGGCGGAGGGATGCCATGTCAACGCAGCCGGAAGCAACCACGCGAAGCGCCGCGAGATCGACGCCGCCACCGTCGAGCGGTGCGCGGTGATTAGCGTGGATTCGCTCGAGCAGGCGAAGATGGAGGCTGGCGACTTGATTGCCGCGGTCGAAGACGGCCGACTCGACTGGGGGCGTGTCGCGGAATTGTCCGAGATTGTGACCGGCCGAGCGGCGGGGCGTCAGGGTCCCGGCGATATCACGCTCTTTGAGTCGCAAGGGCTCGCCGCCGAGGACTTGGCTGTCGCCCACTATGTTTACCAGCAAGTGACGGGGTCTAACGGGAAGTGACCAGGACTCGCGGGAAGGGCCAGGACTCGCGGGAAGTGACGGGGGCTCGCGGCGGTGCGTAAACGAGGAGGGTTCCTACTCGTGCCTGTGCGCCCGGAGGACGAGGCAATCCAACGATAGCCCCAAAAGCGAGAAAGTTTGGAGTTACTCCGACAGCGGCATCTGCTGCTCAATTTCGCGCCAAGCGCTGATCTTGAGCCGGCGGCAGACCCAGCACAAGCCGTCGGACTGCTCGGTGGCGCCCGCGGAAGTGCAGACGCGGCAGGCGAAGGTCTTTGGAGGTTTTGGCTCGAAGACGGTTTTGCGAGCCGCTTCGAGCAGCGCCGGATCGATGACCCGCACTTCCTGCGTCGGACTCGGATTCGCCTTCTTCCTCACTCCAACCCCCTGTTAAAATGCGCCCGACCGTCCCGCCGCCATCGTTGCGGCGGACTTGTGATTCGAAGCCGGGGCGGGCTTTGGTTCTAAAAGTCTCACTATAAACGCTGCATCCAGCGAAGTAAAGCAGCGCGGGCACTTTTGGCCGGGCAGCGGAGACCACTTGCTGTGCCAGCCGGTTTTGATCTCGCGCACCGCGGCTTGCACGTCATGAGTACACATCGGGCAGCACATTTCGGCTTCCCGTTTTTCCGCGACCGTCGTCTCAGCAGCCATCGTTGACCACCTCTATCAATGAGATTGCGGGCGCTTCTGTTTGGTATGACGCCCGGCGAGGAATTTGAGTTCTAACTATTTTTTTCGCCGCCGGCAAGAGCTTCAGGCTGGCTCTATCGGCGACCCGGGCCACGAATTCTAGCGCGCGCGGCCGGCGACTCACGTGGCCGGAGAAACGAATCAGACCCAACGCGCTATCGCCAGCGCGCACCAGCCTGTCTCCATCGACAGGACATACTACGAGGCAGAGCGGATTTCCGGCCGTATTGGGGTCACGGACGCAGCCCGGCGAACGGCTGGGCGCGGGCGCTGGACCACATCTCGCCGCCCAAAATGGGCTGTCTGGCGGGGTCGATGTGTTAAGATAACCGCAGATCGAAAGGGCGTTTCTGTTGGCACTCTCTCCCTCACAAGCGCCGCTTCGCGCGCATGGAATACGGCTTACGCGGCAGCGGCAACTGCTGTTCGACATCATTCACAACGCTCACGCGCACCTGAATGCCGAGCAGATCTACGAACTGGCCCGCAAAAAGAGCGCCAAAATCAATCGAGTGACCGTATATCGAACCCTCAAGCTGTTGAAGCATGAGGGGTTAGTCGATGAGCTCGACCTCATGCACTACGAGGGCGAGCAGCACTACTATGAGACCCGTTTGAAACGTGAGCACGCTCACATGGTTTGTGTGCGCTGCGGGGCGATTCAGGAGTACTTCGGCAAGCCGCTGCACGAGATGAAGCGCGAGGTCGAGACCCAGTTCGGCTTCAAAGTGCTGATTGCGCGCACCGAGATTGGCGGCATCTGCCCGGATTGCCAGCGAACCGACGTCGAAGAAGTTTCCGCGCTCGAAACGCAGTTCAAGCCCGTGATGGCGTTTCCCGTGGGCGGCGACATCCAGGGGCCGCTACGCGATCACGGCATCCGGCTTACGCGGCAGCGCGAAGCCATTTTCGAGATCATCCACAACGCGCGGGAGCATTTGAACGCCGAGCAGATCTGTGCGTTGGCTAACGAGAAAGACGCCAAGCTCAATCGAGTGACCGTCTATCGCACGCTCAAGCGGCTCAAGCAGGAGGGCCTGATCGACGAGCTGGATTTGATGCATTACGAGGGCGAGCAGCATTACTACGAAACGCGGCTGAAGCCTGAGCACGCGCACTTGGTGTGCCTGCGCAGCGGGCGCGTGCAGGAGTATTTCGGCGAGCCCCTGAAGCACGTGCGGAAAGAGATCGAATCGCAGTTCGGCATCAAGGTGCTGATCGTGCGAACGGAATTCGGCGGGCTTAGCGCCGATTTCCAGTCCGGCGATCTGAGCGATCACCCGACTCTTCAAAATGAACTGGAAGCGGTCAGCCGCAAACTGGCGCGCTCCCGCCATTCGCACAAGTAGACTCGTCCTTTTTTCCCCATGCCCGTTGAGGATCCCGTCCAGCAGTCTGCCAGCGGGACGCCCCCCGCCTCGCCGCTCATTTTGACCGTCGTCGAGCCGTCGGGGCAGCGCCGCGAAGTGCAGGTGCAGCGCAGCCCGTTTCAGATCGGGCGTCTCGCCGAATGCGACCTCTCGCTGCGCGAAAACCGCATCTCGCGCAATCACGCGCAAATCCTGCTCGAAGACCGCAAATACTTCATTGAAGACCGCGACAGCCGCCACGGCTTGTTCGTGAACGGCAGCAAGGTGAAGCGGGCCGAGCTGAAGCCGCGCGACCGCATCGAGTTCGGCATTCAGGATTCCTACAGCCTGATCGTTGGCCAGGACCGCGGCTACGCGGCGCCGCTAATGCGCAAGGTCGCCGAGATGCGCCAGGGCACGGCGAACCTCGGCCGCCTGAGCGCTGTCCTCGAAGTAGCGCGGGCGCTGGAGACTTCGAACTCCGTTGACGACGTGCTGGCGGCGGCGGTGGACGCCGGGCTGGCCGTGACCAACGCCGAGCGCGGCTTTCTGATGCTGCGCAACGATACCGGCGACCTGGAGGTGCGCGTCGCGCGCGACCGCAACGGCCGCACGCTCGAAGCCGGCGAGCTTCGCGTTCCGCGCGGCGTGATTCAGAAATCGCTGCTCGGCCGGCGCGACCTGCTCTCGATGACCATCGACCCCCAACAGACGGATGTCACCGAAGACTCGGGCGGCGAGATGGTGCTCGCTTTGGAGTTGCGTAGCGTCGTATGCGTGCCGCTAGTGCGCATTCGCATTGGCCTGGAGCACGAGACCAGCATGCTCTCCTCCAAGGACGAGACCCTGGGCGTGCTCTACATGGATTCCAAGGACGCCACGACCGAGCTTACCGGCGGCAAGCAGGATCTGCTGCAGTCGCTGGCGATCGAAATCTCGACGCTGCTCGAAAACGCGCGCTTGCTGTCCCAGCAGCGCGAGAAACATCAGTTGGAGCAGGAGCTGCGGATTGCTCGCGAGATCCAGCAGGCTCTGCTGCCGCCGGAGCTGCCGCGCGAGGGCTGGCTGGTCGCGGCCGGCACGAGCGAATCGTGTTTCGAGGTCGGCGGCGACTACTTTGACGTGATCGAAATCCGTCCGGACCGTTGGGGCGCGGTGCTCGCTGATGTTTCGGGCAAGGGTGTTTCCGCCGCGCTGCTGACGTCGCTGCTACAAGGCGCATTTTTTTCCATCTACGGCTCGGCGAGCGATCTTTCCGCGGGCGTGGCGCGCCTGAACCGCTACATTCTTGAGCGTTCGCGCAATGCCCGCTTCGCCACGGTGTTCTGGTGCGTCGTCGATGAGGACGGCACGACCAGTTGGATCAACGCCGGACATTGCCCGGCGGTTCTTGTCCGCGCCACGGGCGAGATCGAAACGCTGCAGCCGACCACGCTGCCGCTGGGAGTGGTGCCTGACGCCGATCTATCCGCCAAAGAGCTGCGGCTGTTGCCCGGCGACCGCCTGGTTGTCTACAGCGACGGCATCTCGGAAGCCATGAACTGGGATAACGAGCAATTCGGCGAAGAGCGGATACTGGCGACGGTTCGGAGTAATGTGAGCCTGGGAGCGGGCGAGCTTTTCGAAGCTGTGCACGCGGCGGTGACGGAGTTTGTCGGCGGCGCGGCGCAGAAGGATGATCTGACCTTGCTGGTGGTTGGGTATCAGGGTAAGGCGGGTTAGCGGCATCGGAGGGAGCGTTGTGGCGCAAGCTCTCAGCTTGCAGCGTCGAGCCTCAGCTCGA
>JBBDWJ010000042.1:0-49800 GCA_040902925.1 Bryobacterales bacterium
CGACAAACGTCTCGGTCCGCGGATCAAACTCCAAGCGGCGCTGCACGCGGTACGAAGTATTCGCCAAGTGGCACAGCGCGGCGGACAGATGCCCTTCGAGCACGTCACAGGTCAAGTCGCGATGATTGCGGCTCTTGACGGCCGCGAGGAAGTTATCCACGTGCGGCTCGCTGGAGTACTGGCCGTCCTCTTGGTACTTCATCGACGGACCCGGCTCGTGCGTTTCGCCGAGGTAAGTGTGAAAGCCCGCGGCGTTAACAGTCATGAAACCTTCGCTGCCCAGGAACGTGTTCCCGACGGTGTTGTTGTCCCGGGGAAGGTTCGGCTGCATGTCGGCCTCGCCGCCCGTCAGCAGTCCGCGCACTTCGAAAACGACCTGGCTGTCGTCGTAGTCGAAGATCGCCTGTTGCGTGTTGGGCGTCTGCTGGTCGTCGTCGGAGATGAAATGCCCGCCGGAAGAGTAGACGAAACGCGGCAGATCGGTCTTTCCCAGCCCCCAGCGCGCGATGTCCATCTCGTGCACGCCTTGGTTGCCGATGTCGCCATTGCCGAAATCCCAATACCAATGCCAGTTGTAATGGAAGCGGTTTTCCTTGAAGGCGCGCTCCTCGGCCGGCCCCAGCCACATCTCGTAGTCGACCCCGGCGGGAATATCGGTCGCCTCATTGCGTCCAATCGCCTTGCGCCGTTTGAAGCACAATCCGCGGGCCATGTAGACCTCGCCGATGACGCCTTCACGCAACAGCTCAATGGCGCGAATCTTGTGCGCCGTCGTGCGGCTCTGATGTCCGATCTGCACGATGCGGTTGTACTTGCGCGCCGCCTCGACCATCTTGCGGCCTTCGAAGATGTTGTGGCTCGCCGGCTTCTCGCAGTAAACGTCCTTGCCCGCCTGGCAGGCCCAGATCGTCGCCAGCGCATGCCAGTGGTTCGGCGTCGCAATCGACACCGCGTCAATCGTCTTGTCTTCGAGCATCACCCGCAGGTCTTTGGCCTCTTTGGGCTTTTCGCTCTGGAACTTCATGGCGTGCTGCACGGCCTGCTCGCCGACGGCTTGATCGATATCGACAACCGTGGCGACGACCGAGCCGGGATGCTTGCCGAAATACTCGACATGGTTCTTGCCCCGGCCGCGTACGCCAACGCAGGCGACATTGACCCGCTCATTAGCGCCTTTGACGCGCGAGTATTGGGCGGCGGTGAGGGCTGCCATAGCCCCTCCGGACGATTTCAGGAATCCGCGGCGATCCATGTAGAGAGCCTCCGTGGGTTAGATTTTACCCGTTTCAAGATAACACGGGCGCTCAGCCTAGACGTTGCGTTTCCGTGGCCGGGAACGGCAGGAACGCGAGATTACAGCGCAAAACAGGCGGAATTGTAGCGGAGCAGCCTTCTCCCGTGTCGACAATATACTGTTTGGTGAGACTAGGCGCCATGAGCAAACGCGGTCTTGTTGCCGAGGCGCCCCGTGTACACCCACGCAGCAACCGGCATTTAGCAGCAACGTTGAGCAGCATTCATGAATACCAAGCGCACCTGCGTCATCTTCAATCCCAAAGCTGGCACGGCCGCCAAAGTCGACCAGGTCCGCGAAGAGCTGGCGCGCTTGCCTGGCGTTTCATTGCAGGAAACGCGCGCGCCGGGCGACGGCTCCCGGATCGCCCGCTCGGCGCTCAACGAAGGCTTCCCGCGCATCATCGTGATGGGCGGGGACGGCACGGTCAATGAAGTACTCAACGGCATCGCCCCGGACTTCAACCAGGTCGAATTGGGAATCGCCCCTTTGGGCACCGGGAACGACTTCGCGACACTCGTTCAAATTCCACCTGAACCGGAGGAAGCAATCGAGTGCCTGCTCAGCGGTAAGACGGCGATGATCGATGTGGCTGTGCTCGAAAGCCCCGGCTTGCGGCGTTATTTCCTCAACGCCTCGGCCGGAGGTTTCAGCACCAAAGTGACCGAGCACCTGAATTCCGAGCGCAAGGAATTCTGGGGAGCGCTGGCATTCTATATTTCCGCGGCTGAAGCGATTCCCGACCTCGAAACCTATCGGATGAAAGTACTTATCGACGAGTCGGATGCGTTCGAGGTGGAAGCTCTCAACCTGGTCGTCGCGAACGGCCGTGCCGTCGCCGGCGGCATCCCGATTGCTCCCGTAGCGGAACCCGACGATGGTTTACTCGACCTGCTCATCCTTCCAACGATGCCGGTGGCCGAGTTAGCTTCTCTCTTTCAACAGTTCCTCGGAGGAGAGCCGGCAAACGATCAGCTCGTCCGTCAGGCGCGCCAAATCGAAATCTCTTGCGACCCGGCGATGCGTATCAACGTGGATGGCGAGATGGCAACCGATACGCCGGTCCGATACAGCGTGATGCCGCAAGCGCTGCGCATGCTGGTGAGTCCGGAGTGGGTGCGCATTCGAGCACAGGCGGCGAAGGCGCTCGCGGCAAAGGTTCGGGCCCTCTGAGAGAAGCGGGAACTGATGGGTAGGGGACCGACCTCCATCGCAACCCTATCTACGGGGCAGAGACTCCAATCGCTCGATCCATGCGCGAAAGTGCGGACACTCTCTCCGCATTCGATCCACACCGACCGAGCGGGCCGCTAAGGTTCCGTCAATCACCTTGCGGTACGACGGATAGATCTGGAGCACGCGTTTGGATGGCGCGGTGTTGGGATCATTATTGATCTCCTCTGGTGTAGCGAAAGCATCCCGTATGCTCTGGAATGCTTGGGCACTAGACGGTTGCCTGATGCCATTGGCGAAAGCGTCCGGATCGCTGAATAGCAGGCCTTCGTACTCGTGCATTTGGAGGTATGGCAAGAATCTCAGGTCGGGTCGCAGGCCGGGGATCTGGCCACAAATATCGGCCTTCATAGCTTGTTCAAGGAGAGCTACTTTCTCTGCACTTGGGAGTTGTGCCGGTGCGGGGGTTCCGGGAAATCCGTGCTCAAGGCCATAGAAGTCCAGCATCGTGGAACAGTACGCTGAGTGGTCTTGTTTGAGCAGGGCGAGCACGTCCTTCCGTACGCGGGCGTAGTTTGTTCTACCGCCCTTGTGACCGGGTACGCCGAGGATTATCGGCTTGAGGAAGACATCTCGCTGCCAGAGGCCTTCCGCAAGCACGTTCTTAACAAACGACTCCTCTGTTTCGCCCTCGACCACGACATAGACCTGAGGCACCAGCAGTCTGCTCCTTGTCAGTTCATTCCTGCGTCCGGGGTGATGTGGTGGTATCGACCAATTCAGGACCTTCCTCCGCACGTGGTCGGCCACCAAGCACATTCTTTTGCCATAACTCACCCAGCGAGTACTCCTGCAACCATTCCGATAGGTGGGCTGAATCGAGATGATGGAAAGTTGATTGGCCCTGAACGCGATCCACGACAATGACATCCTCGGGGCTGAATTGATTCAACAGGGGTACAGACTGCGTCGAGATGATCAATTGCTTGACGGGCAGAGGTTCCTTTGTTTGCCGGAAGAGGTCGCCCAGTAGCGTCAAAGCGTGAGGATGGAGCCCTAGTTCCGGCTCGTCGAAGAGCATGGTGGGCGGGCTGGACGGCTGAAGCAATGCGGTCGCCAAGCAAACGAAACGCAGAGTACCGTCAGACAGTTGGTGAGCCTGAAAAGGATAGTTTGAGTCCTTTTGCAGCCACTCCAGTTGAATCAAATCCTCTTTCCCTGGGACGGGACGGAGCTTGAAATCGTCAAAGAATGGAGCGGCAAGCTGCACAACGTCCCGGATCTTCTGATAGTATTCCGGCCATGTCTGCTGCATGCGAAGGAGGAACGCAGCCAAGTTCTCGCCGCTTGGTCGAAGGACCTCATTGTCGTTGATCGGCCCCTGCCTGCGAACCCCAGCCGTGGCGCTCGTGTCGTGAAAGTGATAGAGCACCCAGCTTGAAACTGCACCAAACACATAGTGCGCGACTCCGTACCTCGCACCACGGACCCCCGGCTCGTCCTTGTGATTCTTCAGCTTGGCTTCGGTGTGTCCCGAGCCCAGTGATTCCCGATCGATCTTATAGTCCCCATAAAACACAGGCCTTTCCTCGGCGAACACCAACCGGTTGTCCGTTGTGGGAACCAGAACGAACTCATAGCCGTTGTGTCCGAAGTGTAGCTTCGCAGCGATTTGCTGAGTAACCTGGGGACCCAGGTGCAAGCACGCATCCGCGCCTCCCTCTCTTTGGGCAATCGCCACTTGCAGTTTCTGATCGATCAAGTCGCGCAGCAGTCGGAAGAAACCAACGAAGTTACTCTTCCCCGCTCCATTGGCGCCAATCAGCACGTTCAGAGTTCCAAGTTCAAAATCCTCCAATTTGCGGATCGACTTAAATCCCTCGATCGTCAGTTTCTTGATTGTGTCGCTCATAGATCTGGGCTGGGTCGCCAGCCGACAATGCATTCCTGGTCACAGGATACAATCAATTACTCAGCGTCCGCGTTGCCCTTCTTCTTCTCCTGCAACTCCGTCAAGCGCTCCGCGATGCGCTTTTCAATGCCGCGGCCGGTCGGAAAGTAATAGCGGCGGCCGCGCAGCGATTCCGGCAGGCATTCCATATCGGTGACGGCATCTTCGAACTGGTGCGCGTGCTGATAGCCTTCCCCGTAACCCCAGGCTTTCATGTGGCGGGTGGGCGCATTGCGGATGTGCAGCGGCACCGGCTCGGCGATGGTTTTCTGTACGTCGTCGCGCACCGTGCCCATGGCTTTGTACACCGCATCGGACTTCGGCGCCATCGCCAGGTAGACCGCCGCCTGGCCGAGCGCCAGGTCCCCCTCCGGCTCACCGAGAAAGCGAAACGCTTCGACGGCCGCGACAGCTTGCTCGACCGCTCGCGGGTCGGCGAGCCCAATGTCCTCGATCGCCATGCGCACCAGACGGCGGCCGATGTAGAGACGGTCCTCGCCGGATTCCAGCATGCGGCCAAGCCAGTAGAGCGCCGCGTCGGGGTCGCTCGAACGCACCGACTTGTGCAGCGCGGAGACCAGGTTGAAGTGCTCCTCGCCGGCCTTATCGTAGATCAGGATCTTGCGCTGCAACACGTCTTCGAGCAGCGCTTCGGTGATCGGCGAGCCGCCGGCGGCGGCCACGGCGGTTTCGAGCGTCTGTAGTGCGTTGCGCGCGTCGCCGTTCGAGAACAGCGCGATCCGCTCGAGCACGTCGTCATCGGCGGCGACCTGTTCGTTTCCCAGGCCGCGCTCCTTGTCCTCGATCGCGCGGCGCAAGATCGACATGACCTCTTCGAGAGTCAGCGAGCGGAGAATATACACCTTCGAGCGCGACAGCAGCGCCGAAATCACTTCGAAGGAGGGGTTCTCGGTCGTCGCACCGATCAGGATGATGCCGCCGCTTTCAACATAGGGCAAAAAAGCATCCTGCTGGGCTTTGTTGAAGCGGTGGATCTCGTCGATGAAGACAATCGTGCGGCGGCCACGGCGTTGCAGCCGTTCGGCATCGGCCATTACCGCCTTCACTTCCTTGATTCCAGTGAGCACGGCGCTGAAAGCAACGAACTCGCATTGCGTGCGCTTGGCGATAACGCGCGCCAAGGTGGTCTTGCCAACGCCGGGCGGCCCCCACAGAATCATCGAGGTGAGATGGTCGTGCTCGATCAGCACGCGCAGCGGCTTGCCGGGCCCCAGCAGATGCTCCTGCCCGACATAGTCTTCCAGGGTCTGCGGGCGCATGCGGTCGGCGAGCGGATGGCTGCGGTCCAATTGCGGCTCGGGATGGATCGACTCGAACAGGCTCATCTCCGGCCCTTTCCCCGCCCGTCGCGGGCCGCTCGAGTCACGCCACCCGCTACGGGTTTCGCGCCAACGGTTAGATCCGAGCCGGCCCGCTGGCGCGACGCTTCGTAGAGCAGCACCGCGGCGGCGACCGCGGCGTTGAGCGATTCGACCTCGCGAGTTGGAATCCGCACGCTCTTCGCTTCCTCCCGCAGGGGCAAGCTAACGCCGTGCGCCTCCGAGCCAATAACGAGCGCCGTCGGGACCACCCAATCCAATCGATCTGGGGGGACGCCACTTTCCGAAGAAGCCGCGATAACCTGTAGGTTTCGGTGGCGCAGTTCTTTGCGCGCCAGATCTCGCCCAACGCCCGCTACATAAGGCAACCGGAACAGCGAACCCGCCGAGGCTCTGAGGGTCTTCGGGTTAAACGGGCTCGCGGTATCACGCACGAAAACAACTCCGGTCGCGCCGAACGCCTCGGCCGCGCGCGCGATCGCCCCAGCGTTGCCGGGATCCTGGACGCCGTCGAGGATCACGACCAAGGGCTGGGGGCGAAACAAGTCATCGAGCGTCCAACTCGGCGGGCGGACCAGCGCGAGCACTCCCTGCGGAGTTTCCGAAGGCGCGATCCGATCAAACAGCGCGTTCTCGACGAATCGCACCGGCGTCCTGCGGTCATGGGAGACAAGGATTTTTTGCACCCGGCTGCGAGCGTCTTCCGAGGCCAGCACCAGCTCGCATTCCCGGCCGCTGCGCAAGGCCTCGTCCAAAAGGTGGAACGAGTCCACGACAACGCAGCCGTCGCTGGTCGCAACGCCTTGACGCACGGCGCGGCGAACTTCCTTGAGCAAAGGGTTTGCGGCGCTGGAGATTACCTGACTGGAAGCAGCCACGACCGCCTTCATCGTAATAAAATCCCTGAGTGGCCGCCAGATATCGCAACAACCCGGTGGTGGTGATCGACCCCTGGCGGCCGCAGTGGCCGCTCGTTCGCGGGGCAGCGGCGTTGATTCGGCAGGGGGGAGTTTTGGCGATTCCCACCGACACCCTCTACGGGTTGGCGGGCAATCCGTTCCTGCCGGGCGTCGCCGAGCGCATCTTTCGCATCAAGCGGCGGCCGGAGAACCAGCCGCTGCTGTTGCTGATCGATTCGATGGACCGGCTGGAATGTTTGGTGGATACCCCGCCGCGCGCGTTCCGCAGGATCGCGGCCGCTTTCTGGCCCGGGCCGCTGACGATAATCCTGCGCGCAAAGGCCGCCGTTCCCGATGCCGTTACAGCAGGCACCGGCACGGTCGCCGTGCGCTGGCCGGCTGCCGCGCTGCCGCGCGCGCTGATTCGCGCCGCCGGCTCGCCGCTAACCGCCACAAGCGCTAACGTGTCGGGCCGCCGAGCCGCACAGACGGCCGCCGAAGTACAACATCAGCTCGGTGGCGCTGTGGATGGGATCGTGGACGGCGGGCGCGCTCCGCGAACCCGTCCCTCGACAATCATCGACCTCACAAAGGAGTATCGTATGGTGCGGGAAGGCGCCGTGCCGGCTTCCCTCTTGCGCCCTTTTCTGCCATGACGATCGCGGCAAAGCTCGACCGTTCCCTGCCCGCCTGGCGCCGCATCGCCGCCGGCGTGGCAGCGCTCGCGGTTCTGTTGGTCGTCTGGTTCGTGTCCGTCTATTTTGACGTCTGGCGTTACGCTTATCTCGACGAAGCACAGCCCGCCGATGTGATTGTGGTGCTTGGGGCCGCCGAATACTATGGGCGGCCGTCGCCGATCCTGAAGGCCCGCCTGGATCACGCGCTCGAGCTTTACCGCCGCAACCTCTCACAGCGCATCATCACCACCGGCGGCCATGGCGAAGGCTCGGAGTTCAGCGAGGGCGAGGTAAGCCGCGAATATCTTTCCCAGAACGGCGTGCCCGCCGAGTTCATCAGCGTCGAAATGCATGGCCGCTCCACCATGGAGAGCAGCGCGGCGGTCATCGAGATCATGGACCGCATGAAGCTGCAAAGCTGCATCGTGGTCAGCGACGGCTATCACATCTACCGCATCAAGCGAATGCTCGAGGACTATGGTTTCGAGGTCTACGGTTCTCCCCGCGAGCCAGGCATGGACAGTCGTTGGACGCGAGCCTGGTACTACGCGCGAGAAGCGGCGATCTACTTGCTTTGGCGGGTGGGGGTCAAGATCTAGGCGCCAGCCGCGCCAGCGAACGCCGGGAGCGTGTCACCCGAGCTGTTAGAAGCCCGCGCCGTTCACTAACACTGCCTTTCCAAGCACCCGCCGCCGCGCCAGGTCCTCGAGCGCCTGCCGCGCGTCCGCGAGGGAGTACTCGCGCGAGACGACCGGCCGAACCTTCCCCGTGTTGTACAGCTCAAAGATCGCTGCTTGCGTCTGGGCGAGATAGCCAGGCTGCTCCTCGGCCCGCCGGCCCCACAGTATGCCGACGATGGAAATGTTCTTGAGCAGGATGCGATTCGCCGCCACGGTTGGAATGCGGCCGCTCGCGAAACCGATGATCAGCAGTCGGCCTTCGGGAGCAATGCACTTTGTCGAAAGATCGAACACGTCGCCCCCGACCGGGTCAAAGACGACGTGGGCGCCGCCCGCCGTAATCTCCTTGACCTTCTCGACCCAGTCTTCGCTCGAATATCCGACGACATGGTCCGCGCCGAGCTGGCGGCAGAATTCCAGTTTCTCGGAGCTGCCCGCGGTGGCGATGACGTTCGCTCCCATCGCCTTGCCGAGCTGAATGGCCGACATGCCGACACCGCTAGCGCCGGCGTGTACCAGCAGCCATTCGCCCCACTCAAGCCGCGCTCGATGCCTAAGGGCGTAGTAGGAAGTCTGATAGACAATCGGCAGCGCCGCCGCTTCGGGAAAGCTCATGGCGGCCGGGATGCGAAACGTCTTGCGAGCCGGAGCGAGCGAATATTCGGCGTATCCACCGGTCATCGACAGCGCCAAGACGCGGTCGCCTACGCTAAGCCCCGTGACGTTCAGCTCGGCGACGCCCGGACCCACCGCCTCGATGACACCCGCGATCTCGGCGCCAGGCGTAAACGGGAATGCAGGCTTCCATTGATACTTGCCCTGGATTTGGAGGATGTCGAAGAAATTGACACCGGCAGCGCGGTTGCGGATAAGCACCTGGCCTTCGCCAGGGCCGGGTGTGGGAACTTCGGCGAAGGTGATCTCGCTCGGTGCGCAGAATTGGTTGACTTGCCAGGCTTTCATGGGGAATCGATGGGCTGTTCACCAGGAGAAGGTCACCAGCAGCAGCAGAGTACGGCGGCAGCGATGCTTTGATCGTGAGTGGCTGCATCCAAGCGCTAGCTCGCCGCCTCGGCGACGATTAACTTTGCCTTTTGCCTTTGCCTTGCCTTCCGCCTTCCGCCGCTTGCCTTCTGCCTTGCTTTGTCGCGCCTTGCACTATCGGCGCGCCCACGCGTTTCGGCCCGCCGCTTCGCGGCGCAGACAGGCGAAAGCGCCTGTCGCTACATTGGAACAGGCAGGATTGCCTGTTCTACTTCAGCGCGCTGACAATGGCGTCCACGTCGAACACGCAGCCTCCCCAGGTGCCGCCTCCGACGCGCTGCAGCGCCGCCCACAGCCGCGTGTCGTCGGGCAGCTCGGGATTGGGCGCGAGGTCAGGGCGCGGCGACCGTTCTCCAAGTAGCCGCCCGCCCTGCTCGGGACCAAAGATTTCGTCCGCATGGCCGACCAGGTCGAGCGTACCTTCCAGTTTGTTGCGGTCGATCGTAATTCGAACACGATCGCCGTCGATCAGCCTGCCGATCGGACCACCTGCCAACGCTTCCGGCCCGACGTGCCCGATGCATGCACCGGTGGAAACGCCGGAAAACCGCGCATCGGTGATGACAGCGATCTGCTTGCCAAACGAAAGATGCTTGAGCGCCGAGGTGATCTGGTAAATCTCTTCCATGCCCGACCCCATCGGCCCGCAGCAGACGAGCACGAGAATATCTCCCGGCCGCAGTGAACCGCTCTTGATCGCCTCGATCGCATCCGATTCGCACGTGAACACCCGGGCCGGGCCGGTGTTGCGGTAGACGCCATCGTCATCGACGACCGAAGGATCAATCGCCGTGCTTTTGACAACCGACCCTTCGGGAGCCAAGTTGCCGTGGCAGAATGTGATCGTGCTGGTCAGCCCTTTGGCGCGCGCGCTTTCGGGGTCCATGATCACTTCGCCCGGGTCGATGCCGTCGCGCTCGGCGAGATGCTTGCGGACGATCTGACGCCGCTCGGAGCCTTCCCACCAGTCGAGAATCGCGTCCAGCTTTTCGCCCGACACGGTGAGCACGGAGGTATCGAGCAGCCCAAGCCGCCGCAAGTGCAACATGACTTCGGGAACGCCGCCGGCAAGAAACACGCGCACCGTGGGGTGGCCGATGGGCCCATTCGGAAGCACGTCGACAAGCCGCGGCACCTGGCGGTTGACCTCCGCCCACTCCTGCACGGTAGGGCGAGGGAGCCCCGCGCTGTAAGCGATGGCGGGAATGTGCAGCAGCAGGTTGGTCGAGCCGCCGAATGCCGCATGGACGACCATCGCGTTGCGCAACGCGGCTTGGGTCAGCACGTCGCTCGTAGTGATGCCGCGCTGCTCGAGCATGACTACGGCGCGAGCCGACCGCCGCGCCATATCTTTCCAAACCGGCTGCCCGGAAGGAGCGAGCGCGGAGTGCGGCAGCGAAAGCCCGAGCGCCTCGCCTACCACTTGCGACGTCGCCGCCGTGCCGAGGAATTGGCAGCCGCCTCCAGGACTTCCGCAAGCGCGGCAGCCCAATTCGGCCGCCTGCTGCAGGGTCAGTTCGCCGTGCGAAAACCGCGCGCCGATCGACTGCACTTTGCCGGCGTCTTCGCCGTCGGATGCCGGCAAGGTAACTCCGCCCGGCACGAGCACGCACGGCAGGCGCTTCATCGCCGCCAGCGCCATCATCATCGCGGGCAGCCCTTTGTCGCAGGTGGCGATGCCGATCACGCCGCTGCGCGTCGGCAGCGAGCGAATCAAGCGGCGAAAAATCTGCGCGGCGTCGTTACGGTAGGGCAGGCTGTCCATCATGCCGACCGTACCCTGCGTGCGCCCGTCGCAGGGGTCGCTGCAAAAACCGGCGAACGGGATCGCACCTCGCTTGCGTAGCTCGAAGGCAGCTTCCTGCATCAGCAGGCCGACCTCGAAATGGCCGGTGTGATAGCCGAGCGCGATGGGCGTTCCATCTTCGGCGCGGATGCCCCCTTGGGTGCTGAGGATCAGGAATTCCTTGCGGCCGAGTTCCGCGGGATTCCAGCCCATCCCGGCGTCTTGCGTCCAGCCAAAAATGTCTCCACTGGGCTTGGAGCGCAGCATCTCGGGCGTTATCGGCAGTTGTCCCTCGGGGCCGGGAGCGGCAGTCTCGATCCGCAAAACCAACGGGTCGCCGGAATCAAAAACGTCGTTCATGAAACCTCTTTCGCAGCCGATTGCGCGGAAATTCAGCCGTCCGGTTTGTGCGCAGCTGCGCCGGGCCTAACTTCGGATCTGATAGATCGCGCTATCGCAACGCAGGCTGGGCCAAAACGTGATGCGGCGGGCTCCCCGCAAGAAGTACGAGCGCTCTTTGGTCCAACCCTCGCTCTTGATCAGATCTTCGAAATCGAGCACTGTGACGAAATGAATGTTCGGGGAATCGTACCACTCGTAGGGCAGGTGGCGGGTTTTGGGGGCGTGGCCGGTCCAGGCCAGCGAATGCCGCACGCTCCAGTGGCCGAAGTTGGGAAAGGCAACAATCACGCGCCGGCCGACGCGGATCATTTCGCGCAACACGTCCAGCGGGCGGAAGGTCTCCTGCAACGTCTGGCTGAGGATGACGTAGTCGAAGCACTGGTTGGGATAATCGGCCAACCCTTTGTCGATGTCGCTCTGGTAAACCGAAAGGCCGAGCGCGACACACTTGCGTACCTTGGTCGCCGATATTTCTACGCCGCGGGCCTTGGCCTGCTTTCTTTCCGCCAGCCAGGCCAGCAACTCCCCCTCGCCGCAGCCAAGGTCGAGGACACTGGAATTCGGCTCCACGATTTCGCCGATGATCCGGTAATCCTGGCGCCCCAGCACGTCGGGCACAAACCTGCTGGGAGCTGCTTCTACGGTTGCCATTGCAATTTCAGGAGTGTCGTGGCGTTCCTAATTCGACGGATGGACCGCCCAACCGTTGGGCGCAGGTGCGATGGAGACTCCGCCTGGCGATGCCGCTCCGGCTATCCCAACGTAGCCTAACTATCACAATTATAGGGCATTGCAGGCGAGGGTTATCGATGGCCGCGGATGTCCGGACCGGCCAGGGGCAGGTCAAAGGCGCTTGTAAGTGTTCTCCAGAAAGCCCTTGATGAGCTCGGTCTGCTCCCCCGCTTCCACCAAGAACGCATCGTGGCCGTAGTTGGAAGGCAGCTCAACATAGGCCACGTCGCAGTTGCGGCCGCGCAAAGCGCGCACGACCTCGAGCGACTGGTAGCTCGGATAAAGCCAGTCGGAGCTGAAGCTCAATACAAGAAAGCGCGCCGTCGCGTTGGCGAACACTTCACTCAGCGACTTGAAGCCGTTGGCGAGGTCGAACGAGTCCATGGCCCTGGAAATCACCAGGTAGGAGTTGGCGTCGAAGCGGCTGACGAATTGCCCTCCGCGGTAACGCAGGTAGCTTTCGACTTCGAACAGCTCGCCGTTGCCGTCAGCGGAATCGAGCGAAGTGCGGCGGCGGCGGCCGAACTTCTCACGCATCGAGTCGTCGCTCATGTACGTGATGTGGCCGACGGCGCGCGCCACCGCCAGCCCCTGCGCGGGCAGGGCCTCGCCATAATAATCGCCGCCGCGGAAATTGGGGTCGGCCATGATCGCCAAGCGGCCGACTTCGTTGAACGCGATCTGCTGCGGCGAATGCCTGTAGGTCGTCGCGATGGGGATTGCGGAAGCAACCGCCTCGGGATAATCCACCACCCATCGCAAAACCTGCATGCCTCCCATCGAGCCGCCCGCCAGCGACAACAAGCGCTCAACGCCCAGGTGATCCATGAGACGTTTTTGGAGACGCACCATGTCGGCCACGGTCACGAATGGAAATGCCGATCCGTAAGGCCGCCCGGTTTCGGGGTTGATCGAGCCCGGGCCGGTGGTGCCGCGGCATCCGCCCAGCACGTTCGAACAAACGATGAAGTACTTGTTCGTATCGAACGCCTTGCCGGGGCCGATCATGTTGTCCCACCAGCCCGGCTTGCCGTCTTCCTCGCTGATCCCGGCGGCGTGCGCATCCCCGGAAAAAGCGTGCAGGATCAGTATGGCGTTGCTGCGCCCGGCGTTGAGGTGGCCATAGGTTTCGTAGGCAATCTCAACCGGGGATAACGTGACGCCAGAATCGAGTTCCAGCGAGTCGAAACGGGCTTGTTCAAGACGGACGATCATCGGTGGAGCGTGACCTGAAGCCGCTCTTCATAGCATAGCGGTCCGGCGGATGCCGGGCGGTTGGGCCGGTGCGGCCGGCCTACGCGGGATCCGGGCGCAAAAAATGGCAGCCCTTTCGGGCTGCCGTTTTTTTGTTGATTTGTAGAACCCGACGATGCCAGATTGGATCCGGGGCCGGCCACGCTATTCCTACCGGATTGCCGGCCTGCGCGGCCTTTCTTGCCCGGTCTGACGCGGAGACGTGAGACGGTGGGCTCCGGATCCAAACGGACTACATCATCGGAGCGATCGGCGCTACGGGGGGTTTGGGCGCCGCCTTGCGGGCCTTCTTCCGCTTCTTAGCTGCCTTCTTCGGGGCTGCTTTCTTGCCGCCCTTCTTAGCTGCCTTCTTTTTCTTCTTGGCGGCTTTTTTCTTTTTCTTGGCGGCCTTCTTCTTGCCGCCCTTCTTCTTGGCGGCCTTCTTCTTCTTTACGGCCTTCTTCTTGGCAGCCTTTTTCTTGCCGCCCTTTTTCTTAGCCGCTTTTTTTGCTTTCTTTGCCATAGCGATTCACCTCACTGATTTAGATCCAACCGCGAGGGTTCATCACCCCTGCTAGTTGCGTACGACGAGCAGAGTGATCAAGAACCGAAGACGGTTGGCTCACTACATTGCTCATCGTAAATGTTTTATCACGTCTGCAAGAAACTTACAACATATTTTCTATCGTTTGGTTTGACAGGATGGTTGGCGGAAGCGGCGGAATCCAGGCCGTCCGCTTTCACGCAAAACAAGAAAGTGCATGCAAGCCCCTGTTCATGCGGCTTTCATGCATGTCGCTACATCGCAAGACGCTCCACGAACAGAAACGAAACCGCCGAACTGAGCTTGGGCGAGGTCGATAAAAAATTGCCTGCAAAGGGTGTCGCGATCCGTTTTGGGGCGTCTTCTCGACCGTTCGCGGCGCCGTGAACCCAGTCCGGAGCACGCTGTTCCCGGCTTGTTTTGAGGGCAAAAAACGCGGCGGCCGGCGGGAATGGTCCATGCCGAAGAGAGTTTCCGCACCGGCGGCAGAAGAGCGTACGAGACAAAATGCGCACCGCATTGCGAGCGTCAACCGACTTCGAGAGCGCCCGGTTCCCACGTCGTGGCAGCAGGAAGAAGCAAGAAATCGTGAGACGCGAACTTACGCGCCGCTCTATGACGCGGCGCCGTCTAGGGCGTGTTGGCTATTCCTCATCCGGCGATCGGCTGTTCGTCATCCGGATCCCCGTCGATCATGTTGCCCAACGGACAAACCCGGCAACAAAGGTTCCGCGTAGCAAGCCGCGCGGAGCGGCTTGAGGCAAGACAGTGCAACCGCCGGCGGCGCCTTTGCTTTCACGTTCAAAACACGCTAAGTTCATCCATATGCGGTTGATTTCGAAGCTACTGGGGTTCGTTCCAGCCTTGTTGGCCTTGATGGTTTTGGCCGCTTCGCCAGCGGCGGCTCAAGACCTGGAAGAGTTTGAGAAGTCGATCACGGAGTTCACGCTCGACAACGGGCTGCACTTCATCGTGCTCGAGCGGCACGATGCTCCCGTCGTCTCTTTTCAAACCTACGTGGACGTCGGCAGCGTCGACGATCCCAAAGGCCGTACCGGTCTGGCTCACATGTTCGAGCACATGGCGTTCAAGGGAACGCCGGTCGTCGGTAGTCTGGATTACGGCAAAGAGCGTGTGGCGCTCGATCGTGTGAATGAAACCGTCGAAGCCCTCGAAGCCGAGCGCCGCAAAGGCCACCTGGCCGATCCCAAAAAGCTGGAGGCCCTGCGGCAGCAGGTCGCAGAAGCCGTCGAGAGCGCTTCCGAGCTTGCCAACAGCGAGGAGTTCTCGCGCCTGATCGAAGAGAACGGCGGGACCGGCCTCAACGCCGGAACGGCCTCGGACGCCACCTTCTATGTGATGAGCCTGCCGTCCAACCGGCTGGAGTTGTGGTTCTATCTCGAGTCGGAGCGCTTTATTCACCCCGTCTTTCGCGATTTCTATAAGGAGCGCGACGTGGTGCGCGAAGAGCGCCGCATGCGCACCGAATCGAGTCCGCTCGGCAAGCTCATCGAGGTTTTTCTGGGGAACGCCTACGTGGCGCATCCTTACGGCTGGCCGGGAGTGGGCTGGGCAAGCGACATCGCCAGTCTCACGGTCGAGGATGCGCGAAAGTTTTTCGAAACCTACTACGTGCCTGCCAATATGACGATCGCCATCGTCGGCGATGTCGATCCGGAGCGGGCGCGGGCTCTGGCCGACGCCTACTTCTCGCGATTGCCAAAACGCCCGCTGCCGCCGCCGGTCGAGACCGAGGAGCCGCCGCAGGAGGGCCAGCGCCGCGTCGAGGTCGTCTCCGAATCGCAGCCGATCGCCCTGCTGGGATACAAAAAGCCTTCCAAGTATCACCCCGACCGGGCCGTGTTCGACGTCATCTCGAGCGTGCTGAGCGGCGGCCGCACAAGCTGGTTCTACAAAGAGCTGGTGCGCGACCGCCAGATCGCCTTGCAAGCTGGGGGCTTCCCGGATTTCCCTGGCGACAAGTACACGTCGCTGTTTTTGTTCTATTCGTTTCCTAGCAGCGGCCATACCGTCGACGAGAACGAGCAAGCTATGTACGAGCTGATCGAGCGGCTCAAAGCCAACGGGCCTGAGCGGGAAGAACTCGCGATGGTCAAGACCAAGGCGCGGGCGGGTTTGATTGCCGGCCTCGACGAGAATTCCGGGCTGGCCTCTCAACTGGCTTCGTACCACGTCGGCTACGGCGACTGGCGGCAGCTTTTCCGTTGGCTTGACGAGATCAACGCGGTCACCGCCGAGGACGTGCAGCGCGTAGCCAAGCAATACTTCACCTCTCAGAATCGAACTGTCGGCTATTTGGTCAAACCGCCGGCGCCGGACGATCCGCCATCCAAAAGCGCTGCACCGAAAAGCGGAGGGTAGGCGATCCGCGCCGCCAGCCAGAACGAATTTCAGCGGGACTTAAAATCATGAACAAAACCAAGAGCGCCATCGCAGTTGTGGTCCTGTCGTTGTTGAGCCTGCCGGCGTGGGCTCAGTCGGCCGCGGCGGCGGCTGTGGCGGTCAAGCCGGTGACCAACCCGGCGGAGTTGGAAGCCCGCTACCCGGCACTCGATGAAATCGAGATTCCGGAGGTCCCAAGCTATACGCTGCCGAATGGCATGCAGCTATACCTGCTGCCCGACGACACGCTGCCGATCATTACCGGCCGCGCTCTCATTCGAACGGGCAATCTTTTTGATCCGCCGGACAAGATCGGCCTCTCCGGCGTTACCGGTTCGGTGCTGCGGATTGGCGGCACGAAATCCCGCAGCGGGGACGAGATCGATCAGGAACTCGAGAACATGGCGGCATCGGTCGAGGCGGGCATCGGCGAAACCAGCGGTAGCGCCAACTTCTGGACCCTGAAGGAGAACCTCGGGCGGGTGCTCGAGATCTTCGCCGACGTGCTGATGAATCCCGGCTTTCGCCAGGACAAGATCGACTTCACCAAGCAGCAGATCCGCAGCGGTATCGCCCGGCGCAACGACGACGCCCACGGGATCGCCGCGCGCGAATTCACCAACCTAATTTACGGCAAAGACAATCCCTATGGCTGGCAGCTCGAATACGAGCACATCGACAACATCGATAGAAGCGACGTGGTCGCGTTCTATGAGCGCTATTTTTTCCCCGCCAACGTCTCGCTGGCCATTTACGGGGATTTCTCGCCCGAGGAAATGAAGGCTGCCATCGAGAAGGCATTTGCCGGCTGGACCGCCAAACAGCCGCCCGTCCCCGAGTTTCCCGGCGTCAAGGCCGGCGAAGATGGCAAGGTTTACTTCGTCGACAAAACCGATGTCAACCAGAGCAACATTCAGATCGGGCACCTCGCCGGCACTCTCCGCGACGCGGATTACGCCGCCTTGGAGGTCATGAACTCGATCCTCGGCGGAGGTTTTCACAGCCGCCTGTTTCAGAAGGTACGCAGCGACCTTGGGCTGGCCTATCACGCCAGTTCCTCCTGGGGCGCGCGCTACGACCAGCCCGGCATCTTTCAAATCACGATCGGGACCAAATCGGAAAGCACGGTGGGTGCGATCGAAGCCGCACTCAAGCAGGTGGATCTCATTCGTACTGAGCCTGTCAGCCCGAATGAACTGAAAACGGCCATCGACGGCGTCCTCAACAGCTTTGTCTTTAACTTCGACACGCGCTCGAAAACGCTCCGCCGCCTGGTGAACTACCGCTATTGGGACTACCCGGAGGATTTCATCCTGCAATACCGCAACGCGATTCGAGACGTGACCGCCGCGGACGTGCTGCGAGTCGCCAAGCAGCATCTGCATCCCGACAAGATGAAGGTGGTTGTCGTCGGCAAAGTCGGCGACTTCGAAAAGCCGCTCGACTCGCTCGGGCGGCCGGTCGAGAAATTGGATATCTCGATTCCCGAGCCGAAAGGCGAGCAGGTGGAGCAGGATGAGACGTCTCTCGCCCGAGGCCGCGAGATCCTGGCCAAGGCGCAGCAAGCCGCCGGCGGCGCCGACAAGCTGGCCGCCGTCAAAGACCTCACCAAGAGCTACTCGTTCAAGTCGAAATCGGGGTTAAACGCCGAGCAGACGGTGCGCATCGTGCTTCCCGACACGATGCTGCAAGAGAGCGTGCTGCCCTTCGGCAAGCTGGTGGCGGCGGTAGGACCGGAGGGTGGCTGGATGCGCGCGCCGCAGGGCCTGATGCCCATGCCGCCTCAACAATTGGAACAGTCGAAGGGCGAGCTTTTCCGGCTGCGGGAATCCCTGTTGTTGAGCGACCGCATGCCCAACCGCACGGTCAACTTCGTCGAGCAAGCCGACTTCAACGGACGCACGGCCGCAGTGGTCGAAGTTTCCGAACAGAACGGGCCGTCGGTTCGGCTGTGGATCGACGAGGCGTCGGGCGAGTTGATCAAGCAGACTTATCAGAGCAGCGCGATCACCGGCTCTCCCGCGCAAGTCGAGCAAATCTTCAGCGACTATCGCGACGCGGACGGCCTTCGCGCCCCGTTCAAGGTCACCATTCTGGCCAACGGTGAGGAATTTGCCCAAGTCGAGGTGAGTGAAATTCACTACAATACTGGCCTCGACAAGGCGGCGATGATGCAGCCGCCCCAATGAAGTTCAAGCAATTCTCCTTTGAGACAGAGGGTGATGCGGGGCGCGTTCGACGCAGGATCGCGGACGGCACTCGATCGGCGCGCGACTCTGGCATTCCGATTGCTACCTTCCTTGCGTGAGCCGTTTGACACGCATGCCCGAGCGGACCTACGCTACAGACTGGATGTCCCGCCGCTGGCTCGCACCGTTGCCGACCGCCATTTTGGCGTTGTTTCTGTTGGGGTTTCCCTGCCGCTCGATGATGCTTTACGTGCAGGCCCCCTCAGTGCCCGCCCATGATTGTTGCGGCGACCACTGCGACGATGCCCCGCAGGCGCCTTCCCAGGGATGCCAAACACTCTGTGTCGCTTCGGATGCGCAAATCATACTCAACTCCGCGGACGATGCAACGGTCGGAATACCAGCCGACTTTGGGCCGGTTGACCCAATCGCACCCGATCCGTTGATTCTTCCCGCAGTGGCTGCCGGGCCCTTGGTACCGGCTGCGCTCGGGAGTTCGCCTCTCTACCTACAGCACTCCTCGCTTCTGATCTAGCCTTCTTTTTCTTTTCTCGTTCCCTGATAGGTCCTTGAATCTTCCTGGGGAGAGATGCGTGTCGTTCCCTCGCCCGGAGGTTCCTGCCGCCCCGCGCCAGGTAGCGAAGCCGCAGGTCTACCGAGCGCTTCGAAATCGAGCGGGCGCGGTCTCGGGTCCGAGGTTTTGTGCGGGCCAATGCGCCGACCAGCGCGAACTCTCAACGTGCAATCAGGAAAGGAATAAAGCCATGAAAACGCTCAGCTATTTTGCAGTTCTTACAGCATCGCTTCTGGCCCTAGCGGCCGTTCCGTCGTGGGCAGGTCCCCAACGCCTTGGCGCTGAAGACCTCGCCGCCCTACAGATGAAAGCCGCATCCGCGGAGGACCACCTGAAACTGGCGACACATTTCCAGGCCGAGGCGGAAGCATTTGGACAGCAGGCTGAGAGGCACGCCGCAATGGGAAAGCGGTACGACCAGCCCAAGTTCTCTCCTAAGATGACATCGCTCAACAGGGACATGGCTCGGCATTGCGTGAAAATTTCGCGCTCTTTGAAGGAAGCCGCAAAAGAGGCCGAG
This sequence comes from Bryobacterales bacterium, assembly GCA_040902925.1. Taxonomy (GTDB): domain Bacteria; phylum Acidobacteriota; class Terriglobia; order Bryobacterales; family UBA6623; genus JBBDWJ01. The sequence goes on from JBBDWJ010000042.1 coordinate 19,442, forward strand.
CAGTTGGCAAAGAGCCATGAGGCCATGGCCGAGGAGACCGCCAAGCAGAAGTAGCCGCGACCGTCAGGCAGCGGCGCCTGGGCTGGCTCGCAACCCCGTGGTTGCGAGTCCCCCAGGCGCGTCGGAGGGCAGGACGGCCGACTTCTGAGGGTCCCAACGCCACAGGGGCGAAGGCAAGAGAGAGAAAGGATGAACCGAACCATGCGGAGGGAATCATGAGAGCGAGTTGGCTTTGGGGGCTGGCGCCAATCGTTTCGGTAGCTTGTTTCTCGGGGGCTTCCGTCCCGGTTGCATCTGCCGCAGCGGTTTCCGTCGCAGAGGCTCCCGCGCAGAGCTATTCCGCCAACGGCGATCCGCGGCTAGGCGGCCTGCTAGAAGAAGCTCTAGAAAGGCACCCGGCGCTGGACGAGTCGTTGGCAAGATACCGTTCCGCACTGCAACGCATCCCCCAGGCGACAGCCCTACCCGAGCCGATGTTTGAGATCAACCCCGGGCCGCGCATGGCCGAAACGCGGGTTGGGCCGCAGATGCTCATGATGGGCATCTCGCAAGAGTTTCCGTGGTTCGGCAAGCTGGCGGAAAAAGGCCAAGTCGCCGCCAAAGAGGCGGAGATGGAACGGCAGACGCGCGAGACGGTGCGCGCCGAGATCATCCAGCAAGTCAAGCTGGCTTACTTCGACCTTGCCTTCATCGACCGCGCAATTGCCATCGCGCTCCAAGACGAACAACTGCTGGGACACTTCGAAACCCTGGCGCGGGCGCGCTATTCCCAGGGAACCGGCTTGCAGCAAGGGGTGTTGAAGCTGCAGACGGAACTCACGCGCGTCCAAAATCGATTACAGGAGCTTCGCCTGCGGAGAGTCGATGCCGAGGCGGCTCTGAACACGCTGCTCGACCGCGCTCCCGAAACTCCGATTCCGCCCGTCGAGCTCGCCCTGCTGCTCGCCGATGCAACAGACCTTGAGGGCCTCTACGTCAAAGGCCGCCAGAATCGCCCCGAACTGCATGCCGCGTTTCTCGACATCGAAAAGAACGAGAAACGCATCGACGTCGCCCGAAAAGACTACTGGCCTGACATCACGCTTGAGGCCAACTACATCAACGTGGCGAAGCGCATGGATCCAGCCGGGATGATGGCGCCGCCGCCCGACGACGGCAAGGATATCTACAACTTCAGCGTGGGAATCAAGCTGCCGGTCCGGCGGCGTAAATACAATGCCGCCGTCCTCGAAGCGACCGAAGACTTCCTGGCGTCCCGCGAGGGTTATCGCAATGCCGTCAACACGGTCGAAGCATCGATTCGCTCAGCATCGTTTCGGCTCAAGACCTTGCGGGAGCAGATCTCGCTGTTTGAGCGAGTCCTGCTGCCGCAAGCGAACCAGTCGCTGCGGTCGGCCGAAGCTGCGTACTCGACCGGATCGATCCCCGTGCTCGAACTGCTCGACAGTGAACGAACCCTGCTCGAAGTGCGCCTGAGCCTGGCGCAGTTCCAAACCGACTACATGAAAGCTCTGGCTGAGATGGAAAGGGCGATCGGGTCGGCTTTCCCGGAGGTAACGCCATGACTTCGAAAGCAAAGATCCTCGCGGTAGCGGTGGTCGCCTTCGCCGTGGGCGCGGTGGCGCCGGTGCTCGTGATTTGGAATCCGCGCGGCTGGGAGTGGGCTGACCATCTCGCCGGCCGCGGCCACGCGGTCCAACCCGCGGCATCTAACGGCGCGGAGCAAAAACAACTTTGGACCTGTGGCATGCACCCGCAAGTCGTTCGGGACGATCCGGGCTATTGCCCGATCTGTGGCATGCGTCTTGCTCCCATCAGGGATTCCGGCCGATCCGCGCCAACAACGATGCCTGGGGACACGTCTCAGGATGGACATGGCGTCAGTGACAGCGAGCGAAAAATCCTCTATTGGCGTGCTCCGATGGACCCCAACTACACCTCCCAGAAGCCGGGCAAGTCGCCGATGGGAATGGATCTGGTGCCTGTCTACGAAGACGAAGAGGCTACGGCAACCGGCGTCCGCGTGGACCCGAGCTTCCTGCAGAATTTCGCGGTGCGCACCGAGGTGGTCGAGAAGGGTTCCATTCCAATCGAGATTCGCACCGTGGGCGTGTTCTCGCACAATCCCGACGGCTTGTACTCGGTCAGCACGAAGTTCGGAGGATGGATCGAGAAATCTTATTTCAACAACGTCGGCCAGCACGTCCACCGTGGCGACCTGCTGTTCGAGGTCTTCAGCCCCGACCTGGTCACCACGCAGCAGGAATACTTGGCCGCGCTGGAATACGTGCAAAAACTCTCGGCAGCAGGGGCCTACCCCGACGCGGAGGAACGCGCGCGGGCGCTGCTAGAGGCCGCCCGGGAACGGCTGCGCTACTGGGACGTCGGCGACAAGCAGATCCAAGAACTCGAGGCAACCCGCACGCCGCGGCGCACCATCAAAATCCACTCTCCTGCGAATGGGGTACTTGCCGGCAAGGCAACGGAGTCGCTCGACGGCATGCGAATCGAGCCGGGCATGATGATCTACCACCTCGCCGACCACTCGCTGCTTTGGGCCGAAGTCGAGGTGTACGAGAACCAGATCCGGCATCTGCGCGAGGGCATGCGGGCACGGATCGAAGTGGAGGCTTTTCCGGGGCGAATCTGGAACGGTCGTGTCATCCGATTCAGCCCCACGATCAACCCCCAAACCCGCACTCTCAAAGCCTACGTCGAGGTCGACAACAAAGATCAAAAACTCAAACCCGAGATGTACGCCAATATCTTGTTCCAGCCGCCGGCGGTTACGGGAGCCGTCAAGGTTCCTGAACAAGCCATCCTTCACAGCGGAACGCGGAACGTGGTGGTCGTACAGAAAGCACGCGGCCTGTTCGAACCGCGCGAGGTCGAGCTTGGATCCGCGGGCGGCGGCTTCCAGGAAGTGCGGCGCGGGCTCGAGGCCGGCGAGACGATCGTCACCTCGTCGCAGTTTTTGATCGACTCGGAAAGTAATTTGAGAACGGCAATCCAGCAGCTTCTCGGAAACCGCGAAAGCCCGCAAGAAGGCGCGAGCACGGAGTCTCCCATAACGCACCAGCACTAGCAGTCACAACGGACGGCAAAACCAGTGGAGCTGACGACAGGAGCCAGCGAGACGGATCAACCCATCAACGGATCAACGGAGTAACGGCCAAATGTTCGCCCGCATCATCGAGTGGTCAATCGACAACAAGTTCTTCGTGCTGCTGACGACGGCTTTTCTTGCCGCGATGGGCGTCTACTCGCTCGCGAGTATGCCGCTTGACGCGATTCCGGATCTCTCCGACGTACAGGTGATTATTTACACCGAGTATCCGGGTCAGGCGCCGCAGATCGTCGAAGACCAGGTTACTTACCCGTTAACCACGCAGATGCTGGCCGTGCCCTATGCCAAAGTCGTTCGCGGTTACTCGTTCTTTGGGTTTTCTTTCGTCTACATCATTTTCGAAGACGGCACCGACATGTATTGGGCGCGCAGCCGCGTGCTCGAATACCTGAACTTCGTGTCTGGACGGCTGCCACGCGGCGTTTCGCCGGCTCTTGGTCCTGACGCGACCGGCGTCGGCTGGGCGTTCATGTACGCCCTAAAATCCGATCGCCACGACCTCAGCCAGCTTCGTTCGTTGCAGGACTGGTACCTCAAATACGAGCTGACCAGCGTTGCGGGCGTTTCCGAAGTCGCCAGCGTCGGCGGTTTCGTGAAGCAGTACCAGATCACCGTCGACCCCAACAAGCTGCGCGGGTACGGCATTCCGATCTCGAAGATTCGCGAGGCTGTGGAACGAAGCAACGTCGACGTCGGCGGCCGCGTGCTCGAGATCGCCGAAAAAGAATTCATGATTCGCGGGCTGGGCTACATCCGGTCCCTAGAGGATCTTCGCCTGGTGGCTCTTGGGGTTAGCCCTTCGGGGACACCCATTCTGCTGAGCGATGTGGCCCAGGTTCACTTTGGACCCGACATGCGGCGCGGCATCGCCGAGTGGAACGGCGAAGGAGAGACTGTCGGCGGGATTGTCGTCGTGCGCCACGGCGCCAACACGCGGCAGGTGATTCAAGATGTCAAAGAGAAGCTCGCCCTCGTCGAGCAGGGGCTGCCGGAAGGCGTCGAAATCGAGGTCGCTTATGACCGCACTGCGTTGATCGACCGCTCCATCGCCACTTTGCAGGAGAAGCTTTTTGAAGAAGGCGCCGTCGTCGCCGTGGTGTGCGTCCTCTTCTTGCTGCACTTTCGGAGCGCTTTTGTCGCCATCATCACGCTGCCCCTGGCGGTGCTGATTTCTTTCGTCATCATGTATCAGCAGGGGTTGAACGCCAACATCATGTCGCTTGGCGGCATAGCCATCGCCATCGGAGCCATGGTTGACGCCTCGATCATCATGGTCGAGAACGCCCACAAGCACCTTGAGGCCGAAGGTGGCAAAAAGCCGCATTGGGAGATCATTCGCGGCGCGGCCACGGAAGTCGGCCCTTCCATCTTTTACGCCCTGCTGGTGACGACCGTCTCATTTATGCCGGTCTTCACGCTGCAGGCGCAGGAAGGCCGGCTGTTCAAGCCACTGGCGTTCACCAAGACGTATTCGATGGCCGCCGCCGCGCTGCTTTCGATCACTCTTGTGCCGGTGCTGATGGGGTACTTCATCCGCGGTAAGATTCGTTCGGAAGAGCGCAACCCGATCAGCCGCGTGCTGATCTGGATCTACCACCCCGTGCTGGAGTTCGCGATGCGCTTTCGCTGGCCCGTGCTGCTGCTGGCGGTCCTTATCGTCGCCGTTACGCTGATCCCTTTCAGCCGCCTGGGTTCGGAGTTCATGCCGCCGCTGTGGGAAGGCGACTTGCTCTACATGCCGACGACGCTGCCGGGGTTGTCGGTCACCAAGGCGCGCGAGATCGTGCAGCAAACCGACCGCATCATCAAGACGTTTCCCGAAGTGCGGAGCGTGTTGGGAAAAATTGGCCGCGCGGAAACCGCCACCGACCCAGCGCCAATGTCGATGGTCGAGACGACGGTCATCCTGAAGCCGCCAAGTGAATGGCGTGCTGGCATGACGCCCGAAAAGCTCATCGACGAGATGAACGACGCGATCCGGGTGCCGGGCTTAACCAACGCCTGGACCATGCCGATCAAGACGCGCATCGATATGCTTTCGACCGGCATTCGCACGCCGGTTGGCATCAAAGTGGCCGGGTCTGACCTTGCCGTTCTCGAGCGGCTTGGTAAGGAGATCGAAGCCGCCCTGCGGCCGGTTCCCGGCACACGCAGCGTTTACGCCGAACGTGTCATGGGCGGCAACTACATCGATTTCGAGATTGACCGCGCGGCGATCGCCCGGTACGGGCTTACAGTGGCCGACGTGCAGGACGTTATCCAATCCGCGATCGGCGGAATGGACGTCACCACGACGGTCGAAGGGCTGGAGCGCTACACCGTGAACCTGAGGTACGGCCGTGAGCTTCGCGACGATCTGCAGGCGCTCGAAAACGTGCTGGTGGCGACACCGGCCGGCCAGCAGCTACCGCTTGGGCAGTTCGTCGATCTGAAGTACGTGCTGGGGGCTGACATGATTCGCAGTGAGAACGCCCGCCCCAACGCCTGGATCTACGTCGATGTCAGCACGCAGGACGTCGGCGGATACGTCGCCCAGGCCCAGCAGGCCGTGAGGGAGCATGTCACCGTCCCCGCCGGCTACACCATCGCGTGGAGCGGCCAGTTCGAATACATGCAGCGGGCGCAAGAGCGGCTCACACTGATCATCCCGCTGACCCTACTGATCATTTTCGTGATCCTCTACCTGAACACTCGCTCGCTGTTCAAGACCGCGCTGGTGATCTGCACGGTGCCGTTTTCGCTGGTAGGCGGCATTTGGCTGCTTTATCTGCTCGACTACAACATGAGCATCGCGGTTTGGGTCGGGCTGATCGCCATGGCCGGGCTCGATGCCGAAACCAGCGTAGTCATCCTGCTCTATCTCGACATTTCCTACGAAGACTTCCGCAAGAAGGGGCTGCTGAAGAACCGCCACGACCTGGCGGACGCGGTCTATCACGGCGCGGTAAAACGAATCCGCCCCAAGATGATGACCATCGTGACAACCATCGTCGGGCTATTGCCGATTCTGTGGAGCATGGGAACGGGAGCCGATGTGATGAAGCGAATAGCGGCCCCGATGGTCGGAGGCCTGGTGACCTCGGGGATCATGGAGCTGGCCATCTACCCGGTGATCTACTACCTGTGGAAACAACGCGGGCTGCCCTCGGCCGGGCCGTTCCGTGGTTTCCGCCATTTGCGCGCTTGACGAACCAGGGATGCACACCGATGAACCCGGATGGGGGATGCACGTGGATGAACGCAAAAGGAGAGAGGTCTTATGAAGTCAGTCTTGGCTCTGTTGATAGGGTTCCTGGGGCTTCCCGCCGCGGCGCAAACCTTTTTGGTGGTTCACAAAAAGGCTTTATGGCCCGACGGCGCCGGTGAGTTGATCTTCAGCGAGGACGCCATCGAGTTCCGAGCGGCAGGGAAGGAACAGAATAGCCGCAAGTGGGCCTACGGCGACGTTCAGCACCTGGACCGGGTCAGCCCGACGGAGCTGGTGGTCTTGTCCTACGAGGACCAAAAGTGGCAGTTGGGCCGCGACCGCGAATTCCGGTTCGTGCTCACCGAGGGCGAGATCGGCGACAAGCTTTTCGAGACTGTTCGTTCACGCCTTGGTAGACCCGCGACCGACCGCGTTGTCGCGGAGGTCGAGGCTCCCCTCTATGAGATTGATGTCAAGCACTTGCACACTTTCGGTGGTTGTGAAGGGCGACTGCTCTTCACCCAAACGGGCGTGGTTTACAAAACAGCTCACGCCAAGGATGCGCGGGAATGGCGGATGGATTCCGACGTTGAGTCGGTGTGGTCCCAGGGACGTTATCAGCTCCAGATCCACGTCTACGAGAACAATCGCAGGGAATTCAGCGCCACGCGGGTTTACCAGTTCGCTCTCAAGCAGCGCCTCAACAACGAGTTCTATAGCAACCTGAAGCGGAGACTCTACGGCTTGACGCTGGCGAGCGATACCAGCCGCTAAGGCCGGAAACCCAAATCGGAGTCCATGAACGCTGGAGTGCTCGAGCGTGCCGTTTCAGACAAAGGCGCGGATGATCTGGTTTCGAATGTCGTGCAGGTGCCGCTGCAACACCTCAACTTCCTGAGTGGTATCTTTCAGGCTCGTGGCCACATCCGCATACGACTGTAATAACCCCATGCAGATGCGTTCACATTCCACACGCAGCAGATTGTTATCCTTCACCATCGCCCGGTAACGGATAGCGGCCGAAACGATCGACTGCAATTCTTCGGCCGGCGCTTCGCGGGAAGCGCAAACGAACGCCCCGGCCTCCAGAGCTTGCCGCCGCCAGGTCGCACCGGAAGGCGATCCCAGCACCACGACGGGCGGCGCCGTATCGTCAGCCTGGATTTTCTTGGCACGGCCGATCCAGCGCGTGTCGTGTTCCTCGGCAAGGATCAAAACCACGTCGATGTCGGCCCATCCTGCGTCTTCGCCGCCCGCCGAAACGGGTTCATTATGGACCTCGACATGGCCAAAGGTCTGTATCACCTTGCTCAGCTCCTGATGCTGAGCGGGTTCCGAGGCAAGAACGACCATGCGGCCGGGAAACGGATCGATTTTGGGCGCGGCGCTCAACGGGATAGTCGCCGGCAGCCCGAAAGTCCAAGACTGCCGAATTCAAGTATACGCCGCTCGCCAGAGGAGCCTCAAAACGCGAAGAACGCTGCGCATGAACCGGATCGGAGTTCGCCGCCCGGCGTCTGTTCAAGAAAAGAATACTTGCCAAGGGGGGTGGCGGGTGGCGTCAGACGCTTGCGGACACAGAGTGGCCTCAAGGTCCGGAGTGAACGGAACAGCAGGGTGAGTAAAACAAACAACAAACCAAAACGCGGACTTATCAGCCGTCGCAGCCCGTACCTTGTTTAAATTCTACGGCTTAGCGGCGCACGCGCACCGGGTCGGGGCGGCCCAGCGCCAGATCCGCGAGGTCAGTCCACTTTGCTTCGGAGTTTTGTTGCACGAAAGTGAGCGTATCGACCCACACCGGCGGGGCCCCGAACTCAGCCCAGCGCTCGCTCGCGAACTCGAAATGCTTCGTGCAGTCCTGGCCCGTCACATCATGGCAGAGTGTGACATGCGGAACATATTGGTACTCTTCTGCTTGATCGAAAGGGCCGGTGTTGAGGATGTCGTGGAGGGTTCGAAGTTCGTTAAGGCCCGTTTGAACGGAGAGCTTGACCACGTGCGTGCTTTCGAACATGGTTACCGCACCGAGGGTCATCTCGAACGGCTCGAAGCGGCTTAGGATGCTGCGGGCCTGTTCGACCGCCTCATCCGCCGGAATCCACAGCGGGCGGGGCGGCAGCACGGTAACATGCGCGCGGTGGGGGCAGCCAGGGGTCATTTCCCGGCGCAGTTTGTCGACAAACCGCGCGACGGGATCACTCAGGTACGCAACCACCGCGAATGAGTTGATTAGCTCCATGGCCTCTCTACTCCGGTTGGGTCTCTTCTACACCGTTAGCACGTCTCGGGGCCGGTGCTCGATAGGACCCCTTACTGATTCCTGTAACTAAGATGCACTCGGGCCGATCAGCGATTCACGAAACATGGCAACAATCGCTAGTGAACGTGTCAGGCGCTCGATCCTCGGCCTCTGGTGATACGTAAACAATTTTTTATCAGCAACTTAACTCGACTATCCCTGTCGCTCGACAGCCGCGGCTGCTGTCCTCCCACCAGTTCGATTATTGTTGCACGGCTGTCAAGACGAACCACCCGGCCCCGCCGAATGGCGGCTCCGCGGATCGCCCTGGCGCCACAATCTGACTCTATGTAATTGAAAAAAAATAGGTTATCTTTAGCCGGCGCCGGTAATTCGCGGCCCGTTCCCGCCTCCCGCGGGCGCGAGCGACTCATCCTCAATCGGCAGGGGTTCAACCTTAGGATAGGCGGCTGCGGAAGGAATATACCGCACAGTCACTCGGGCGAGTCTGTCCCTGCCGGCGCCATCTCCCGCACCGCCCCGGGCGGGACCTGGAACCCGTGGCCGGCGTTCTCGCCCGGTTGGCGCCACTCGGCCTCCTCAAATCCCCAAAAATGGCAGAGAAGGGGCTTCTCCCCTTCGACTTCGAGGACGTCGCCAACCCCCATCGGCCGTAGCGGGCTTTCCTGGTCGCCGCGCTCCTGAAGCTCTTTCCAGGCGCTGTAAGCGCTGGGCGCATCGATGCGGCCACCTTCTTCGTAGTGCTTCAGGGAAAGCTGATCGGGCTTGTCCTTGGGGGCCGCCTGGCGAAATCGTTCGACCTCGGAGTCTTTCAGATAAAGGATCCGGTACTGGGGCATGAATTTCCTATTCTGCAACAAACAGAGGCCAATGGGAACATTGAGATGCAAAATGTTTGTGCCGGGGAGCCGGCCTGGCTAGGGACAAAACATCGGGACCCATACCCAACGAGGAACTGTAAGGCGATCAAGCTGGAAGTCGCCCCGCCGGAATCGGCCTAGCTGGAAGCAGGCCTAGCTGGAAGGCACCGAGCGGGCCGAGCGCTCACCCAGTCCCGGGCTTCTCAAGGATCTCTCCGTCCAACGACCCTGCTGCAACATCGTGAAAGCCGCGAAGTAATAGCCCAGCGAGAACACGCAGACAAACGGGAGCGCCCACCAGTTCTCGAGGCGCAGAGCGTAAAAAACACACCACGCGAAGTAAGTCCCGGCAGCCAGGTTGGCCGCGGGCAGCCAGCGGCTTCGCCGGCCGTAAAAGCGGCGAGCGATGGAGGCCCGTTGCCGGTCGGCGCTGTACTTGGCAGTGCGCTGAAACGACGATGGTACACCCAACAGCGCTTCCAAGACAGCGACGCAGTTGTTGATCATCAAGCCGATGCCGGTGGCCACCACCAGCGGGAGGAATACGATCTTCCGCTGCCAGTCTTGCGGAAACAATTCCTTTTGGGCCATCAGGTAGAACGACGACAGCGAGCTGAACGTACCCAGGAACAGAAACAGGTCGATAGCCAGCAACTCGCCGTTCCCCCACAGCGCGCGCACGGTCATCGAAGGAATCAGCAGCGCAAATAGAGCCGCCATCAGGGGGAAAGTCAGATTTCCCGTCAGATGGAACCAGGCTTCGATCTTCACCTTGGCGGGCAGCGGCGCGCGCAAAATCTGCGGCAGCAGCTTCCTGGCGGTCTGAATCAGGCCTTTCGCCCAGCGCGCCTGCTGGATCTGAAAGGAGATCATGTCGGACGGCAGCTCCGACGGCACCTCGATCTGCGGCGTGTACACGTAGCGCCAGCCCTTCAGCTGGCCGCGGTAGCTCAGGTCCGAGTCTTCGGTCAGTGTGTCGCCCTGCCAGCCGCCGGCGTCTTCGATCATGGTGCGGCGCAGCATGCCGGCTGTGCCGTTGAAATTGAAAAAGCAGCCTGCGCGGGCGCGTCCACCGTGCTCGAAGACGAAATGACCGTCGAGCAGGATCGCCTGCACCTGAGTCAGCAAAGAGTGGTCGCGGTTGCGGTGCGTCCAGCGCGCCTGAACCGCGCCGACGCCGGCGTCCGTGAAATAGTGAATGGTGCGAAGCAGGAAGTCGGGGGGCGGCGAAAAATCCGCGTCAAACACGGCGATGAACTCGCCGGACGCGTGTTGCAGCCCGTCCCGCAGCGCCCCGGCCTTGAAGCCGTCGCGGTTTTCGCGGTGATGGTATTCGATCGGATGGCCGAGCGAGCGGAGCTGCTCGACCGTCTCGCGCGCGATCCGCCGCGTCTGGTCGGTAGAGTCGTCGAGCACCTGAATCTGCAGGCGGCCGGGGGGATAGTCCACGCGGCAAGCCGCTTCGAGCAAATCCTCCACCACGAAGCGTTCGTTATAGACAGGGAGCTGTATGGTTACCGGAGGCATTTCGCCAAAGCAGGATTGCGGATCGCCCGTCGCCTGGCCGCGATGCTTGTAGTAGAGATACATCAGGCGATAGCGGTGCAATCCGTAAACACAAAGCACGGCCGTGATTAGGGAATAAACGCCGACCAGGGCAGCGTCCGCGGCGCTGATGTGAGATAGCCTGTAAGACGTGCCGCCGAGCCAGTCGCCGAGCGGGACAGCCCATCCGGGAAGACCGCTCGTTAGCGTCCGAAGAACGAAAAAAACGATCATAGACCTTCAGGCGCCAGCCGCGATTTCATGATTTCCGGCCCATACCGTTTGTTACTCATGCTCGCCCTGATTCTGGAGGCGGCGTACCTGGGCATGCTCTCATTGGGCAGCCTGAGCGAGCAGGTTGTTGAGTTCATCGCGCTGTATCTGCTGGCGTCTTCATTGTACCTGGGGTGCTGCTACCTCATTACGCGCGAGCGGGGCGAGGGCTTGCCGAGTGGCGGGTTGCGAGCCGGCCGCCCCGATTCGCGCAAGCTGCTGCTGTTGATCTGGGCGGCGGGCATCGTGTTCCGCGTGACGTTGTTGCCGCTCGAGCCGACGCTTTCCGAGGACCTCAACCGCTATCGCTGGCACGGTAAGCTCCAAGCCGCGGGCGGCAATCCGTATGTAGAAATTCCGGCCGACCCGCGCTGGGAGTCGCTGCGCGACCGCACCTGGCCGCGCGTCAATCGCAAGGACCTGCCGTCGGTCTATGGTCCGTTGCTGGAACTTGCTTACGCCTCTTACTACCGGCTAGTCAGTGCCATCGAGCCTGACGAGATTCGCCAGGTATGGCTGTTCAAGCTGCCGTTCGCGGCGCTGGAACTCGCGGTCGGAGTCGCGCTGATGCAACTGCTGGCGGCGGCCGGCGCTCCACCGGCATGGCTGTTGATCTATTTGTGGTCGCCGCTGATCGTCGTCGAGTTCTGGGCGCAAGGCCACAATGACTCCGCGGCTGTCTTGTTCGTGGTCCTGGGACTGGCCGCCGCGCTGCGAGAGCGTTGGACCTGGGCGTTTGCTTCTCTGACTCTGGCGGCGCTGGCAAAATTCTGGCCACTTGCGCTGTTCCCTTTCTTGCTGCTGGAACGCCGCGAAAAACGCTGGATCTTCCGTTGGAAGCCGGCGCTGGTCGCCTTTCCGTTGGCCGTTGCATTCACCTTTCCCTATTGGGGCGGCATCTCCAAAGTGACGGCGCTGCTGGAAGGGTTTATCGGAGGATGGCGCAACAACGACAGCATCTATGGGCTCATCTACCATCTCGTGGGAGAAGATTTCGGACGCGGCACGAGGCTGGTGACGGTCCTGCTGCTCACCGCGCTTGGCGGGCTGTGGGCCTTGCAGCTACCGCTGGCGAAAGCGGCGAAATGGGCCATCGTCCTGCTGCTGCTATTTTCGGCGAATTGCTTTCCCTGGTATTTGAGCTGGCTAGTGCCGCTATTGGCGCTCTACCCGGGCGCGCCGCTATTGCTTTGGACGGCGCTGGTGGTGCTCTCCTATCACATCTTGATCGGCTACCACGCATTGGGCGTTTGGCAGGATTGGGGCCTGATGCGGCTGCTGGAATACGCGCCCGTATACGCGCTACTGGGCGGAACTCTTCTGGCGCGTCACGGCAAACATCTCTGGAAGGCCGCACAACCGCCCGCTAAAACGTAACGCGAATCCGCGGCGCAAATAACTCCGTCGAGAAGTGGATCGGGCGCCTTCTCAACACCGCAACGCGTCATGGAAGCCCAGGCCGAAGCACGTTTTTAACTTTGCCTTTTGCCTTTTGTACTTTGCCTTTTGCCTTGCCTTCCTTTCCCCGTCCAGCCGCAAGCGACCGGACGCCAGTAGGGCAGGCATTTCGGCCCGACTCCCGTCCCCGCAACATCCCCGTCAATTCCCCGCCCCAAGCTTCCGCAACCAACTTGTCACCAAAACCCAGCCTGTCACCAAACGGTTTCAAGCCTTGACTGGACTCCAGAAAACGCGGTGGTAAAATTAACAGCAGTGCCTTTCTTGAGTCGTACGAATGGGTGAGAACAATCGGGCACAAGACCTTTGCGAATTAGGCACGCGGCGTCTGCTCGAAGGTCACGTCTTCGAAGCCGTCGAGTTGTTTGAGGAAAGCATCGCCGTAGAGCCTACCGCTGAAGGCTACACGTATCGCGGCTGGGCGGTCTCGTTTCTGGGCCGCATCGACGAAGCCATCGAAGATTGCAGGAAGGCCATCCGCCTCGACCCCGAGTTCGGCAATCCCTACAACGATATCGGCGTCTACCTGATGCAGAAAGGCCGCTTGGACGATGCCATCCCGTGGCTCGAAACCGCCAAGCAGGCCAAGCGTTACGAGCCGCGCCATTTTCCCTATTTGAATCTCGGCCGCATCTACATGGCCAAAGGTAACCCGATGCGGGCGCTGGATGAGTTCGTCAAGGCGCTCGCCCATCAGCCCAACGACGCCGCGATTCTGGCGGCAATCAAGAAGATCAAGTATTCGGTGAATTGAAGCGCGCCAGCAGCGCGGCGGAATCGACGTCATCCCGCTGTTGTGCGCCGAAAGCATCGTCGAGATACTCGCGGCGGCGCATGCCTACCAGCACGCAGGAAAGACCGTCGAGTCCGCCCAACACATCGAGCGCCATGCGGCTGAGCGTGCGCCCGGAGTCCGGGTAGCCTGCTTCAACGAGCCGAGTCCGCACCTTATCGGATGCTGGCTGCTGCCGCGCCGCCAGATACTCGCGAACTTCCCGCAGCGCCGGATTCACCAGTTCGATGAAGCGGTCGCGCCACTCGATCCAGCGCGGTTCCTGCTGAAACTTCTGCTGCGTCTGGATCAGCCACGCTTGCATCGGCTCGATCACATGCCGGCCCGCCACTTGTTCCCAATGCGAAAGCGACCAGAGCTTTGGAACGACTTCCAGCAGCAGTTGGGTGAACGTACCACCCGCGGCAAGCCGAACAGGCTCCCCCGCCCAAGCCTCGAACGCCTGCTCGTGCTCGCGTACGGGTTCAAGCTTTTCTCGCAAAGTATCGATGTGCGGCGGCGGCGTGCCGGGCTCGGCCCAATCGGCGAGCCGCAGCAGCTCGTTCTGTTGGAAAGCGTTCAGCGGACGATTCGCCAGCGCGCCGAGCCCGTGCTGGCGGCAGTATGCAAGCGCCGACATCCCGTCGTTGCCGCGAAACAAAACACTCCCCGCCTCATAGAGGTTCAACGGCAACTGCACGACGCGAAAGTGGTGGTTCGCCGAGAGGCTTTCGGCTTGCTCGAAGCAGCGGGCGACGCTCGTCGCGCTGGGCTGCGAAGCGCCGTGGACAAAGTTGTTGGAGCTGACCCCGTACCAGCGAATCCGGCCCGCGGCGACCTTCGCCTCCAAAAAGCGAAACGCCTCGCGAATGCGGCGGTAGAACTCGTCGTGATCAGCGGCGGTGATTTCCCGCCGATGCGCAATGTCTTCGAGAAAGTACTCGGGGTTGTGCAGCAAATAGACATCGACGAAATCCTGCTTGAGCCGTCCGCAGGAGAGTTCGATCTGCGTTTCGAGAAACTCGGGATGGATCGAATGCCAGATGCCCGGTCCGTATTGAACCGTTTCCGGAAAATCGTGCTGCTGGGCCAGGGTCATGTTCTGGCCTTGGATGTAGCCGCCTTTGGTGACCAGGATGATCTTCTCGCGCGGAAAATCGCGCAGCACGTCGCCAACGAGTTCTTCGGAAGCGCCATCGCCGTAGTTGGCGCTGGTGTCAATCAAATTGCCGCCGCGCTCCAGATAGCCGCGCAGCGCCGCCTCGTGCTCGGCGTTGCCCTTGGCGATGCGATAGCAGCCGAAGCCGAGCCAGTGGCATTGAAGTCCCGTCGATCCGAGAGGGCGAAATACATTCATCGCGGCAGATATTCCTCGAAGTCCTCCAGTATGGCATCCGCGACCGAGATCGGCAGGTCGTGGCGGCGCCCGCCGGCATGGTCATAGTCTCGCTGCACCTGGCCCCAACTTTCGGAGAGCCCGGTTTGAATCTCGACAAGCCGCTGGTCGTCGATCTGCTCGCCCCGCTTGAAATTCAGTTCGCAGGCGAATACGCGGCCCGGATGGCGCGGATCGGCCAGCGGCATGCCGTATTTGCGGCAGATCAGTGGCCGGTGGTCATAAAGCGCGCAACGCCCATCGATGAGCGCGGCGCACGCCAACCGGGTTTCCGGCGAAGGCAGGTTGCCGCGCGCATCAAGATAGCCGTGCCGCTTCATGATCGCGTCGCGAGCAGGCCGGTAGGAGTGCGCGCGGCTTTCCAGCAGGCTCCGGGTGGCGGCCGGGAGCTCTTTGACAAAACACCAAACCTCAGCCGCCTCGATCTCGCTGATCTGGAACAGATGGTGACAGCAATCGGTGCAACCGGCTCTGCAGTGAATCCGGCTGACGTGCAGCTTTTGATTGCGGCGGAACTCCCCGGAGACGCGGACGCAGGCTTGCCGATAGTGTTCGAGGAAGGGATGACCCATGTTTCCCTCATCGGCGGATGGCCCCCGCAGCATTGGCGGCCACGCGCGAGCCGGCGGTGGCGAACAAGCGCCGCGTTGCCGGAAACCACCGGGCTCTACGAGAATCGGATTTGCCTTACTATCAGGAAATGCCTGCGGCCAAACCGGCCGCGCTCGCGCGGATGTCGTGGTGTTGATCGAAGATCGGGAGGATCATGTGTTGCATTCTCGAAGTGGCGCCTATTTGTTCGTCATGGCGGTGCTCGCAGTGAGCCTGAGTTGTTCCACAAACGAAAGCCCTGATCAGCCGTTCGAGAATTTGGCGAAGCAGTATGTCGAAGACCTGCTCAAGCTCAACCCGGAGTTTGCAACAGCGCTGGGCGACCATCGCTACGACGGCCGGTTGGACGATTACAGTCTCGAAGGCGTCGACCGGAATCTCCAGCTTGAAAAAGATTATCAGCAACACCTATCAGCGATCGACCCAGCCGCGTTGAACGAAATCAATAGCATTGACTACGAAATCCTGAAAGCACAAATCGAGGGCTCTATTTTCTCCATCGAGAAGCTGCGCGAGCACGAATGGAACCCGATGCGATACAACCTCGGCGGTGCGGTATACGGGCTGCTGGCGCGCGAGTTCGCGCCACTCGAACAGCGCCTCCGCAGTGTCCATGAACGGCTAAAGGCGGTGCCGGCGGCTCTGGAAGCGGCCAAGACGAACCTTCAGAATCCGCCGAAGGTGCACACCGAAACCGCCATCCTCCAGAATCAGGGAACAGTCGGCCTGGTGCGCGACGAGCTCAACCGGTTTCTCGATCAGGCGCCGGCGTTGAAGGATGAGATCGCACCGGCGCAGCAAGCCGCCGTCGAGGCGCTCGAAGCCTACGGGAAGTGGCTGGAATCCGACCTGCTGCCGCGCTCCGGCGGTGAATTTCGATTGGGTGAGGAAAAGTTCCGCGCCAAGCTGGCCCACACGCTCGACTCCGGCCTTTCGATGGAGGAAATCCTGGAGCGCGCCGAGCAGCGCCTTGCCGAAACCCATGAGGCGATGTATGAGACCGCCCTGCCGCTCTACAAGGGCTACTTCCCGAACGCGCCGGCCGCGCAGTCGGAAGAGCACAAGCTGGTCATCAAAGCGGTCCTCGACAAACTCGCCGAAAACCAGCCCTCCGACGACACCATCTTCGACCAAGCCCGCCGGGACCTCGAAGAGACGACCAATTTCGTGCGCGACAACCAGCTCGTCGGCCTGCCCAGCGAGCCGGTCGAGATCATCGTCATGCCCGAGTTCCAGCGCGGCGTCTCCGTCGCGTATTGCGACTCGCCCGGCCCGCTCGAAACCAATGGCGAGACGTTCTATGCGATCTCGCCGACCCCAGCGGACTGGAGCAAAGACCGCACGGCATCGTTCTATCGCGAATACAACACCTACATGCTCAAAGACCTGACGATTCACGAGGCGATGCCAGGACACTATCTGCAACTAGCGCATTCCAACGCCTTCCAGGCTCCGACCATGACGCGGGCCATTTTCTACAGCGGTCCATTCGTCGAAGGCTGGGCGGTGTATGCCGAGCAATTGATGACCGAGCACGGTTACGGCGGCCCCGAAGTCAAGATGCAGCAGTTGAAGATGCTCACGCGCGCCATCCTGAACGCGATCCTCGACCAGAAAATTCATACGGCCGGCATGACCGAACAACAAGCGATGGACCTGATGACGAACGAAGGCTTTCAGGAAGATGGCGAAGCGGCCGGCAAGTGGCGCCGGGCCTGTCTGACCTCAACGCAGCTTTCGACCTATTTCGTGGGCAACACCGAGGTGAACGACATTCGCAAAGCATACGAAGCGCAGCACGGCGCCATCACCGACTGGCGCGCGTTTCACGACAAGATGCTGTCGTTCGGCTCGCCTCCGGCCAAATACATCAAGAGGATGATGGGGCTTTAGGCAGGGATCAGGTGTCGGGTTTCAGGTGCCAGGTTTCAGTGGTAGAAGCGGTCCCGGGTGTCGGGCGCTAGGTGGCAGGTGTCCGCTGGACGGCCGGAACAGTTTCGCGAAAAGATGCCGGATGACGCACGGTTAGCGCCCTCGGCATCTGCCCTAAACTGCGCGTGGTCTCGACGCCCTATCCCCTGGCACCTGAAACCTGGCACCTGAAACCAGGCAACACCTACTCTTCTCGTCGCGGAGCCGTCACCCGCTCGCGCTGTTCCATGTAATCCCGCAGTGCGTCATCGAGCGACGGCATCGGCGCGAGCCCGAGTTTCTCGATCTTCGCGTTGGACAGCGCCGCTTGGCGCGGCCGGCGGGCAGGCGTCGAATAGTTCTCGTGATTCGTCGGTTGAATGTCCGCTTCGAGGCCGGCAAACTCCAAAATCTTCCTTGCGTAGCTATACCACGAGACCGCAACACCGCCGCCAATGTGGTAGAGCCCGTGCGGAGCGCGTTCGAACAGATCAAGGCTCCGCGAAGCCAACGCCGGAGCATAAGTCGGTGTCGCGAAAAAATCATCGACGACCCGCAGCGGCGCTCCCTCTCGCGCTTTGCGCATAATCAGCTCGGGAAAATTACTATGGCGCGTAAAGCGGCCCGCGGGACCGAATACTCCGGCCACGCGCACCACGTACAACGACTCGCACTGCGCGCGGGCGTATAACTCTCCGGCCAGTTTCGAAACAGCATAAGACGAAGGAGGGTTCGGAGTATCCTCTTCGACGTACGGCGAGCCCTTCTCGCCGTCAAAAACGTGGTCGGTGGAGAAATGCAGAAGCGTCGCGCCGGCATCCCGGCAGGCCGCGGCCAGCGTCCGCACCGCCAGCCCGTTAATCTTCATCGCGACTTCCGGCTCTTTTTCGGCGAGATCGACTTTGTTGTACGCGGCGCAATTGATGACCCATTGCGGCTGGTGCTCTTGAAAAGCAGCGTCAACGGCGGCGACATCGGTGATGTCGAGCTGGCGGCGTCCCAGCGCGGTCACGATATGACTGCGCCGGCGCAGCTCGTCGACGATTTCGGCCCCCAGTTGGCCGCCGGCCCCTAATACCAATGCTCGCAAGAGCGTCTCCCTCGCTTGACTGAAAACAGGGATTGTACCACCGGGCGAGCAGGTTTCTTGAAACCCGGCTGTCACGTGCGCCGAACGCGCCCAAGGGATAGAAGCAGTTCCGTGAGTTCCGCGACGTGCCAACCGCCTACAATGGGAATTTCGAGAGCACAACTCTTCGCTGGCGGTTCACGAGACCTATCCATGGAACTGAAAACCATCCGCATGCAAATCCCGGAGGGGGCCAATCTCATCCTGGGCCAATCTCATTTCATCAAGACGGTCGAAGACCTCTACGAAGCCGTTGTCGAAACAGCTCCTCACATGAAGTTCGGCCTGGCGTTCAACGAGGCTTCCGGCGACCGGCTCGTCCGTCTGGAGGGCAACGACCTCGAGCTGCGAAAGACCGCCGCCGACAACGCCCTGGCCTTGGGCGCCGGGCATTGTTTTGTACTGCTCATCCGCGAGGGCTTCCCGATCAACATCCTGCATCGCGTCAAAGACTGCCAGGAGGTGGTGACACTGTTTTGCGCCACCGCGAATCCGGTCGAGGTAATCCTAGCCAAAACGGAACAAGGCTGCGGCATTCTCGGAGTCATCGACGGCCACAGCCCGGCCGGAGTCGAAAAAGAAGAGGACGTCCGCAATCGCCACGACCTGTTGCGGAAGTTTGGTTACAAGCGTTAGCAGCGTCCGACGCCATGGGCTGGAAGAGCACGGGTGGTGGCCGGGAGCGGCATGTCGCTCCCCTGCCACTCAAGCAATCGCAGGTCAGAGGGGAGGTTCAAAGGTAGTTGGGAATCTCTGAGACAGTTGGCCGTGCCCTCCGCCACGAGGCCTCCGTCCCCTAGCAGGTGAAAGAATGCTAACGCGATGAGGCATAGAGATAGACCAACTCCGAGATGGCGGACCCCGTCTCTATGGCTTCGTTGCGCGCATCGCCGAAATCGCGCATGAGGATCACGAGCCCGTAAGCGCGTCCGCCGGGCAGTT
The DNA here is from genome assembly GCA_040902925.1 of Bryobacterales bacterium. GTDB lineage: Bacteria > Acidobacteriota > Terriglobia > Bryobacterales > UBA6623 > JBBDWJ01. The sequence goes on from JBBDWJ010000042.1 coordinate 38,917, forward strand.
CGACGATGCCCGCGTCGTGCTCGACCCAAGAGATCGAACCGGTCTTGTGAGCCACTACGGCGCCCGCGTCGCGCGGAATACCCCGCCCAATCATCGAAGACAACTCCTGTGCGCGCAGGATGTCGATCATGCGGCGGCGGCTTTGCGAATCGAACAACTCCGAATTGCGGCAGGCGATCATCACCGCGAGCATGCCGCGCGCCGAGCACTCGTTGTTGAGCCCAGCCTCGTACGCCTTGGTATCCTCGACGCCGCGCCGCACGAAGACGTCTTCAACCCCGAGCGCCGCTAGCAGATCCATGACGCGCGCCGCCGGAACAATCTCCATCACGAGGTCAGTGGCCACATTGTCCGAGCGGGTGATCATCAGCCGGACCAATTCCAGCAAGCTCACCGTGCTGCCGGCTTGCGCGGCGAGCGGCCCGTTGGGGTCGAATTCGATCGAGAACGGCGAGCCATCGACCAGGCTGGCGAAAGAGTTTTTCACCGTAACCTGTCGATCGAGATCCAACTCGCGGCGCCCGGCCAGATGAAACGCCGCCATCATCACGGGGACCTTCATCAACGAAGCGGCGTGAGTGCGGCCGTCGGCGTTGAGCAGCAACCTTTGCCCGGAGGAGAGGTCCTCGAAGGCGACGCTGTAAACGCCTGGCCGCCCTGCGATGCGTTGTTGAATGTTGGCCTCGAGTTCCGCAAGGGAACGGGGGCCGTCGGCCCCGGCGAGAATCCCGGCAAAAAACGAAAACAGAACGGCGCAAGTAGACAAACGAAACATAGGATGCCTTGAATAAGAACTCCCCTTTACGAATACCCCACCTACGACGCCCTGCGCTAGACTAGAGACCGCCCGGAGGGCCTTGTTCATGAGGATTCGCCGTTTACTTCTGGTAGCGCCGTTTGTCGCGCTGGTGTCGCTTGCCCTTTGGGTTTCCCGCAGCGAAGCGGAACCCGGCACGGTTAAGGAAATTGTACCCGGAGTCTGGTTCCGCGAAGGCGAGATCCAGCAGATGGGCCACTGCAACAACGTCATCATCGAGATGAAGGACTATCTCATCGTCATCGACGCCAACTTCCCGAGCGGCGCCGAACTCGCCCTTGCGGCGGCGAAGAAAGTCTCCTCAAAGCCGGTTCGCTACGTTTTTGACACGCACCATCATGGCGATCACGCCTACGGCAATCCGGTGTGGACCAAAGCGGGCGCCACAACGCTCGCCTACGTCGGCGTGGCCGAGGAGATGCGCCGTTACGAGCCGGCCGGGTGGCAGGGCGCCGCTAAAAGCCGCAAGGACGTGGCGGCGCTGAACCTTTCGACCGCCGAGCCGCCGCAGAAGACGTTTGCGGAATCGCCGTTCGTCCTCGAAGACGACACCCGGCGCGTCGAATTCCATTTCTTCGGCTGGGCGCACACACGCGGCGACGGCTTCGCTTATCTGCCGAAGGAAAAGGTCCTCGCCAGCGGAGACGCTATCGTCAACGGCGCGTATAATTTCACCGGCCACGGCAATACCGGCAACTGGCCTAACGTGCTGCGAAAGCTGAAAAGCACGCTCGACGTGCAGCACGTTCTGCCCGGCCACGGCGGCACGGCTGGCCCGGAGCTGATCGACGGCCAGATGCGCTTCTTCGAAGAGATCAACAAAGCCGTCGAAGCTCAGTTCAAACAGAAAAAGAATATCAGCGAGGTCGTGACGGTTGAGGGCGGCCGCGGCGTGAAGACCACAATCCAACTGCCCGCAGCCGTCCAAAACTGGGTCGGCAACGGCTTCGCCGAGCAGGTCCGGGTGCGCTGGGCCGAGTTGGCCGCCGGCAAGCCCCACGGCGAGATATTGGGCGGCAAATAGGCGCACCCTAAAGTCAATCCGCTCGCCGGCCGATCGGTGCCGGTATGCTACCTGCGCTGGCAAACCTGACACCGGCCGCCGCCAATCTAGTGCCCGCGGCGGCGCTGCTCGGCTCCGTCACAGGCGCGATCGGCCTTTGGATTAGCCTATACATCGCGCTGAGTCTGTCGTTGGCCTTGTGCTGGATCCTGCTGGTCACCTTCGGCCGGATTTACGCACGAAAAACAAGCCGGGCAGCCCATTCCCGGACGCCCGGCCCCGGGGTGAGCCTATCTCTGGGTTTGCGATTTTGGCAGCAACCGCCCGATACGTTCGGCACCGAGCTTCGCGAGACGTTAGGCTCCGAGCTTCGCGAGACATTGGGCGCCGAGCTTCGCGAGACATTGGGCGCCGAGTTTCGCGAGACATTGGGCCCTGGGCTTAGCGATACGTTGGGAAACGAACTCCGCGACCTTCGGAGCTCACTGTTCGAGATGGAACCGGGTAAAAAAAAAGAGCCCGCCCATCATCCCTCGCGTTGAAGCGGGTCATGATCAGGCGGGCAGCGATCCAACACGGCGCTTCCGCGGATCAATAATGGCTAACCATTACTCTACGCCGAGGCTTGCCGCGGTCTTCGCATCGACCTTTCCGGTCACCTCGAGTTCTTCGTCTTTCTGATATTCGCGAACGCCGGCGCGTGTCTGCGGGCCGGCGATACCGTCGATGGAACCCGCATAGTAGCCCTTGGCCTGAAGGGCGCGCTGCACTTCTCGAACGCGGTCCTCATCGCCCTCGGCGCCATCAAAGAAGTCGGCGATCGCGTGACCGGTCTTTGCCATTGCGTCGGCTGTTGCTTTGGCGGCAGTCGTCACGCCGCGCCCGGTGTGCTCGACGGCCGCGCCGATACCCTTGCCAGTGGCCTCGCCGGCTTTCTCAACGGACTTCTCTGTTGCGTTGCCGGCCTTGTCGAACTTATCTTTTTCCTGTTTCGATTCCTGGGTTTGCCGCTCTTCGGCGCTCTGCTGAGCGATCGCCGGAGCGGCCAACAGGGCGAAAGTACAAAAATTAACCATGGCGTATGAAATGCGTTTCATTGTTGCCTCCTGAAGTCGTCTCAACGCGGGCGCAACAGAAATCTGTTTGCAGCTAGACACTTATGGAGGTGACACTCGGAGGTGACACTCCGCGTCGCTATCAACTTGACACCGCGCCGCTTCGCTCCGTGACCCAGCAACGACGGGCGACCCTTTGAGGATCAACAAGCCAGCTCGCCCGCCCCAGCAACGGCAACCAGCTCTTGAACTCAACCTACAAGTCGAGTCCGTCTGCATCTCCAACGCTATGCGCCTCGCCCGCGGCCTCCCTCCACGGCAAGTCGGGACAGCGTCCGCCACGTGGCCTTCCTGTTGGCGGGTGATCCGCCCACGATCGCAGCCGCCCCAGCCTCTTGAGCATTTCTGTGAGCTAGCCGTTTTCGACGCGCGCCTTGATGTCCGAGTACGCTGTGTTGATGAGCCTGCATAGCGCTGCGGCGTTTGTATCCGTTCCCGGTCTCAACTTCACATGACGCATGAACTTGCCGCTGCCCTGCAACAAGTGAGCCGGGTCCGGCAGCGCTGCACCGTGAAAGAACCCTACGTTTACGTGCGAACTGAATGCATTGACGTAGCCGAAGGGCGCATCCCCCAAACATGCAACCGGGCAGCCGTCATGGAAAACCTCCCGGACTTCGTCGCCGCATTTTCGCATCACCTCAAACCACTGATGCGCGATGGCTCCCAATTCACCTGCATGCTCTTTCATCCAGGCATCGATCGCGGGGTCCCGCTCGACAGCGCCGTTGAATCGCAGCAATTCCGTTCTCATCGTCTCCACTTTTTTCGAGATCTACGGTTACGTAACACCTTACACGAGAAAAGCCACCGGCTTGTCTCGCCCGGAGGAGCGAAAGGGATGGACACCCGGAACCGAGAGCGGCTCGGATGGGGCTGAATCGAAAGGAGAATGCTAGGAAGTGGCTGGGTGTTAGGGACGATTTCCGCAACTACCTGATTGCGGCAGCGTAGTGTCCCGCCCTCGCAACTTCTTCACACTCATCCGGTTCGAGGCCGCTCGCAAATGCGTCGCAGAGGGGCTGTCCGAAATATGTCTACATATTTCGGACAGGGCTCTCACCCCCGGACGGCGACCCCTCCCGGGCCGTTGACTTATTAAGTCTATATAGATAGACTTAGCATCGTGCAGCGCAACCGGCCACCATCGAAGCAGTCAGCCTCGCTGTTGTTCGCTCTGGCGAGAGAGTCGGAGACGTGGCGCCACGGCTACGAGTTGAGCCTGGAGACGGGGCTCAAGGCAGGCACGCTGTATCCCTTGCTCGCTCGGCTCGCCGATCGCGGCTGGCTCGAGGCGCAATGGGAGACGACGGTGCCCGCGGGCCGGCCGCCGAGACATTTGTATCGCCTGACCACGACCGGCCTGCAGGAGACGCGCGCACTCGCCTTGGCACAGAGGACCTCGGGGCTGACTCGGTGCGCGCGGCTTCGCCCGCAGCGGGAGGGCATGTGACCAACGGATTGCTGGACCCCACGATTGTTGCGTTCGCGTTCACGCCGGTGCTCGTCAGCGTGGCGACGGTGGTCACGCTCCTGCGTCGCCGGACGGGCCGTGACGTCGACCGAGGCATGGATGTGCCGGCATCGCTCCTGGCGTGGGCCGTGTGCACGATGCCGAGGGCACGCAGGGAATGGGGAGCTGCGATGCTCGGAGAGTTGGCAGCGGTGCCCGGCGGCATGGCGCGTTGGTGTTTCGCGCTGAGCTGTGCTCGTGCCGCGCTGTTGCTGCCCAGCGGCGGACCCGCGCTGAGCGGCGAACGACGTCCCATGCTCGGGCTCTTCGCCGTCACGGCACCGCCGCTCGCGCTGCCGTTCATCTATATCGCGGCTGTGATCATCGAGGCTGCGGGCGCCGCTCCGGCGGTCGTCGTCCGAATACTGGTGGGATCGACCATGGCCGCTCTCGTCGCAGGCGTGCCCCTCGGGCTCGCCAGCCGTTGGCGTCAGGAGTCGCTGCCGCATCCGACTACGTGGGGCATCGCATCGTCGGTCGGCACGTGTGCCTACTTCCTGCTCACCATGTGGTGGCTCGCGGGAGGCGACTGATGGCTACGCTGGCTTGGGCGTGTGCGATCGTGACGAGGGTCATCATGATTACCTTCCTGCCGTTCGCCCCCGGCGGCTACGACTCGATGGCCGTGCCGCTGGCGGCGATGGCCTGGGTACTGGGACGCGTCGGCCTGCTGCTCGTGCCGATCGGGCTGCTCTGGCTGTGGGCGCTGTCGAGAGACAGGCCCGCACGACCGCGCTGGCTGATCCGCCTCTCAGTCAGCACGAGCGCCTTCATTCTGGTGGTCATGAGCGTGATCGCGTTCGCCGCGTCAGGTAGTCTCCTGCTCGCAACCGGCACGGCCACAGGTGTCACGCTCCTGATCGCTCGACTGGCGCGCCATCTGCGCCGCCATCTCGCTACGCCCCTGCCGCGCATGGTGCCCGCACTCATCACGGTTGCGCCCATCTTCGTGCTGGCCGTACAGACGATGCTCGTCGATGCAGCAGCCACACATGCCCGGGACCGCGTCATTGCGAACGCCGCGCCGCTCATCGAGGAGATCGAGCGGTATCGCACGCGGCGCGGTACCTATCCCGAGTCGCTCTTCTCGATCTGGGGCGACTACAAGCCGTCAATCGTGGGCGTCGAGCGCTATCACTACGAGCGCAGTGGCGACGGCTACAACGTAATCTTCCGCGAGCCGTCTCTCGACTTCGGCATGCGGCGGTTCGTGGCTTACAACCCTCTCGACAGGCAGCGCGTGACCGTCCACGAGACGGATCGCCTCCTGCTCGACGAAGCGGGACTCGATGCCGACAACGCCGGCTACACGGTGGTTCGGGCCCTGCCGCAGCCGCACTGGAAGCTGTTCGTGTTCCTGAGCTGAGCGGGGAGTCCGCCACCGACAACCAGCGTAGAAACCGACCGCCTTCCTTCGTTCCGCAGTGCCGTCGCCCACGCGCGGCGGGGCGGTTGTGCAGGCTTCGTCTCGAACTTGCGTTCATACAAGTAGGGGCGGGTGCCCTGCGGAAGAGCTGGCTGGGAGGCAGGGACTCCGGCCCGCCACTTCCAGCAAGTGCTTGCTGGATCACGACTTTCCTCCATGTGCTGAATTGTCAGACTCTTGCCGACAGTCTATTACGTCTATCCGTTCCGTTGCGTCTCTGTGGTTCCCGCGAAAAATGGACACCAAATGGACACCATGGGAGTCCGTTGGAACCGAAACGTGCAACGCGACCACCCTGTCCATCGGGATAGAACAAGAGAGAACGCGCGAAAGAACGGCGGCTAACACGTTCCTAGGATACCAACGCAGAGGCAAGAGCCTCTATTAGCCTCTATATATTTTGCGACTTCCAACTCAGCACCTAGCCAGTCTGCCGTGGCTCATGCACGTAAGCGCGGGAAGGCGGCTCGGCCGGGGAATCGCGCGGCGGGGCCGAGCTCTTCTTCGATTCTGAGCAGTTGATTGTATTTCGCGACGCGGTCCGAACGGCTTGCCGAGCCGGTCTTGATCTGGCCTACTCCGGTCGCGACGGTTAAGTCCGCGATGAAGGCGTCCTCGGTCTCGCCAGAACGGTGAGAAACAACCGAAGTGTAGCCGGCGCCCGAAGCCATTTGGATAGCCTCGAACGTCTCTGTCACCGTCCCAATCTGGTTGAGCTTGATGAGGATGGAGTTTGCCACGCCTTCGCGAATCCCGCGGCTGAGAATGGCTGTGTTGGTCACGAAGATATCGTCACCGATCAACTGAATCTTGGAGCCCAGTGCTTCCGTGAGCCGTCTCCATCCGTGCCAGTCGTTCTCCGCCATGCCGTCTTCCAACGAAACGATGGGATATTGGCGAACCCAATCAGACCAGTACTCGACCATCTCGTCTGATGTTCTTGCGCTGCTGTCCGATTTCTTGAACACGTACTTTCCCTGAGCTGCGTCGAAGAACTCACTTGCCGCTGGATCGAGAGCGAGACCTACATCCTGCCCCGGCTGATAGCCCACCTTCGTGATCGCTTCGAGGATCACCTCCACTGCCTCTTCGTTGGATTTCAGGTGAGGTGCAAATCCGCCCTCGTCTCCTACCGACGTCGAGTAGCCGCGGTGTTTGAGAACTGCCCTGAGTGTATGGAAGATTTCCGCGCCCATGCGAAGGGCGTCGGCGAAGTTGGCGGCGCCGAAGGGCACAATCAGGAACTCCTGAAAGTCCACGGAATTGTCCGCGTGAACACCGCCGTTGAGTATGTTCATCAGAGGTACGGGCAACAACGGGGCCGCGGTGCCGCCGAGGTAGCGATAGAGGGGGATACCCCGACTCTGAGCGGCGGCACGCGCGGCTGCCATCGAGACGGCGAGGATCGCATTCGCTCCAAGCCGCCCCTTGTTCGCCGAGCCGTCAAGTTGGACCATTTTCCGGTCGAGATCCGCCTGACGTGTCGCCTCCATCACAGTGATCGGATATGATCGGATATGTCGTCAACCTGATGGCGGTTCCGCTATTGGCCCTGGCGGGACGCTGGGAACTCGCGGCAACGCTGCTGATCGTGGAACGCGTAGGCAAAGCGATTCGCAATCCTCCCCGCGATGCCATGCTGTCCCACGCCACGGTCCGGCTCGGGCCTGGGTGGGCCTTCGGCCTCCATGAGGCCCTCGACCAAGTGGGCGCGGTTGCCGGCCCGCTCATTGTTGCCGCGGTCCTTCAGGCGCGCAACAGCTATCGGGAAGCTTTCGCTATTCTCCTCATACCGGCGCTGCTTGCCCTCGCGGTCCTGCTCATTGCGCGAGTGTTGTATCCGCGGCCACAAGACTTGGAGCCGACCGCGCCCGCTCTCGAGTCTTCTGGAATCTCAAGTGCGGATTGGATCTATCTGGGAGCCATCGGACTGGTTGCGGCCGGCTACGTTGACTTCCCGCTCATCGCGTACCATTTCCGGCGCATCGACATGGTTTCCCAGAACTGGATTCCTATCTTTTATGCCGTTGCCATGGGTGTCGACGCAGTGTCCGCACTGGTCTTCGGATACCTGTACGACCGGATCGGCATATCAGTACTGGTAGCGGTTTCGCTGATCTCATCGTTGTTCGCGCCACTAGTTTTCCTGGGAGGCTTCCGGACGGCCTTGCTTGGCATGGCTCTGTGGGGGACCGGCATGGGAGCGCAGGAATCCGTGATGCGGGCCGCTGTCGCACGGCTGGTTCCCCCGGACCGCCGTGGCTCGGCTTACGGGTTCTTCAACGCCGGGTATGGGGTGGCCTGGTTTCTGGGCAGTGCGACGCTGGGAGCGCTCTACGACATGTCTCTAACTGCCGTAATCGCGTTCTCGGTCGTTGCGCAGCTGGCCTCGATTCCCCTGTTCCTACTGGCAAAAAAGCGCCTGAAGGAGGAGCACAATGCTCCAGCCTGACAATTGCGGTCTCAAGGGAAACAAGCGTGATACCGTGCCCACTTGGGTTGAACTGAGCCGGGGGCGCACAAAGGTCCCGAAACGTTCTGGGGGTGGAGCGGATGTTGTGGCCGAGGAAGTGATGCAGAGCGCCGGATTCCGCGCACTGGCCATGCATGCCGATGTCCGAGCGCTCGTCGCACGTTCCTATCAGTGGCCGTTCACGTCGGCCTTGAATCTGTCCCGCGTTGCACCGTCTACTGCGATAGCACCAGCCAAACACCCGCTGCCATGAACCCATCGTCCATTTTGACGCTTACGCTTCTGGTGGGCGGAGGATCGTTTGTGGCCGGACTCCTCGGCGCCATGACGGGATTGGGAGGCGGTGTTGTGCTCATCCCGATGCTCACCCTCGGTTTCGGATTTGACATCCGCTACGCCATTGGCGCTTCACTGGTCTCTGTGATCGCGACTTCCTCCGGGGCGGCCGCCGCGTTCGTTCGGGAAGGATACACGAATATCCGAATCGGCATGTTTCTGGAGATCGCCACCAGCCTGGGCGCCATTCTGGGCGCGATTCTCGCTGCGAGCGTGAACCCCATGTGGATCGGGCTCGTTTTCGGTGTGGTGCTCCTCCATGCCGCCTACACCGCGCTACGGCCCCACCCTCAAGAGCTGGGCATAGATCTTCCATCCAGTGCGCTGGCCCAGAAATTGCGGCTCGATGGCTCGTATCCAACAGCGGAAGGCATGCGGACGTACTACGTTCGCTCGGTACCCGCCGGATTCGTTTTGATGGGGGTGGCCGGTGTGCTCTCGGGTCTGTTGGGCATCGGCTCCGGCGCCATCAAGGTTCTCGCAATGGACCGGGCGATGAAACTTCCCTTCAAGGTCTCGACGACGACAAGCAATTTCATGATCGGCGTCACTGCGGCTGCAAGCGCGGGGGTCTACCTGGGGCGAGGGTATATCGACCCTGGCCTATCGATGCCCGTGATGCTCGGCGTCCTGGCTGGTTCGCTGCTCGGGGCGCGTCTCTTGGCGAAAGCGCCCACGCGACAGCTCCGATTACTATTCGCCGTCGTCATCGCCGTGCTCGCAGTGGAAATGATATACAACAGCCTGACAGGGAGGATTTGATGGGCGTTCCGGCCGGACTCGTCATCGTTCACGAGATGGAAAGGCGTCTGGGGAACCTTCTTCGCGCCGGCGTGAGTTTGGCCGCGGTTGTGGTGCTGGTCGGCGGCCTAATCTATCTCGCCAGACATGGCCACGAACAGCCCGCATACCAAACGTTTCGGGGTGAGCCTTCCGCTTTGCGGACCTTTGCGGGCATCCTGAGCGGCGCTTGGGAACTGCGGGGGAGGGAGATTATTCAACTCGGTCTTCTGTTATTGATAATGACGCCGATCGCCAGAGTCGCCTTCGCCGCGTACAGCTTTACACGGCAGCGGGACTGGCTGTACGTCGGCATCGCCAGCATTGTTCTGTCGTTACTCCTGTACGGGTTCTTAGGAAGCGTCTCTCTTCCGATCTGAGCGAACCGCCCTCGCCGCCTGCGGGCCGGGAGACCTAACGGCTACGTCAGCATCAATTGACGAGAAGAGATAGATCGACGGTAGAGTAACGCGGACGAGGGCCCCGCAACTCCCCTCGGAGGAAGCGTCGATCGTGCCGTGGTGGGCCGTGACGATTGTTCGTGCGATGGCTAATCCCAGGCCGGCCCCCGCGCCAGCCGTTCGAGCCGGGTCGGCCCGGTAGAACCGATCAAACACATTCGCAGATCGGCCGTCGCGATGCCACAACCGGTATCCTCTACCTCTAGAACACACTCGGCAGGGGACGCCTCTAAGCGGAGGGACACGCTCCCTCCCGCTGGCGTGAACTTCACCGCGTTATCGGCCAGAATTAGCACCAGTCTCCGAAGAGCGGCTTCATCCGCCCACACCAAGATGTCTTGCTTCGGCACGATCCACTCCAGTCGAATCTGCTTTGACTCAGCCAGGGGCGCCACGACTTCCTTCAGCCGCTCGATCACCGTTCCGACGAGCACTGCATCGAATTGAAACTGGCACTGGCCCGCATCGCCAAGGGCCAATAAGAGCAGTTTTTCCAGCAAGTCGGTCATTTGCACGGTTTCGCGCTGAATCGCCTGGAGCGTCTGCCGGTAACTGTCCGGCGTGCGTTCGTGGCGCAAAGCCAATTCCGCTGTCGCGCGAACCACGGCTACGGGCGTTCGTAGTTCATGAGCGGCATCAGCAGTGAACCGAGTGACACTGCGTACCGAAGCTTCGATCCGGGCAAGCAGTTCGTTCCATGAGTCAGCCAGGCGCTGTAATTCATCGCCCGTATCGGGAACCGATACTCTTGCCGCCAGGTCCTTCACATTGATGGACCTTGCCTCCCGTGTCATTTCGTCAACCGGTCGAAGGGCCCGCCGCGCCAGCCACCACCCGCCAGCCGCGGCGATGACGAAGACAACCGGAAATTGTCCGACCATGACCCAGCCGAGTATCGAGAGCGTCTTGTAGAACCTGACCTATGCGCGGCCGAGGGCCGGGGTGGAGGACCTGGACGCA
>JBBDWJ010000043.1:0-24529 GCA_040902925.1 Bryobacterales bacterium
GCGTGTTCCGGAAGTTCCAGGCCACCGAACGGCTGGACTTCCAGCTCCGCGCCGAGATGTTCAACATGTCGAACACCCCGCACTTTAACGCGCCCAACGCCGACGTCAGCAGCTCGAGCTTCATGATCGTCGGTTCCGGCACGCGCAACACGGGCCGGGAAGGCGTCGACGGGCGGATGTTCCGAATCGGACTCAGAATCGGCTTCTGATCCGCCGGTTCGCACGAACCTTGAGTATGGGGCCGCCCAGCGGGGCCGCCCTGGGGGGGGCCCCCGTCACTCCCCAAAACCAACTACCAACTACCAGCTCAGCTTCAGCCATGCCTCGGCCTCGCTCGCCGCGTTCGAGACAAGCTGTGCGACTCCCGCTGTAAACTATTCCTATGCAAATGCTGATCGCCGGGAATTGGGTCGATAGCTCGAGCCGCGAGTCGATTGCGGTCCTCAACCCCTACGACAATTCGGAGATTGACGCCGTCCCGCGCGCAACCTCAAGCGACATCAACCGCGCCCTGGCGTTTGCGCATGAGGGGGCCAAGCAATTACGCAAGATTCCCGGCTACGAGCGCTACCAGATGCTGATGAAGGCTGCGCGGCTGATGGAGGAGCGCGCCGAGGACTTTGCGCGCACCATCACGCTCGAAGAAGGGAAAGTTCTCGCCGAATCGCGTGTCGAGGTTTCCCGCGCCATCGAGACCATCATCGGCTCGGCCGAAGAGGCCAAGCGGCTGGGGTCGGAAGTCGTGCCACTCGACGGCGCTCCGGGCGCCGGCAACCGCTTTGGATTCACGCTACGGATTCCGTGCGGCGTCGTTCTGGCGATCACGCCATTCAACTTTCCTCTGAATCTGGTGTGCCACAAAGTGGGCCCTGCGATCGCGGCGGGAAACTCCGTGATCTGCAAGCCGGCCAGCGACACGCCGTTGTCGTGCCTGAAATTCGCGCGGGCGCTGCTCGACGCGGGCGTGCCGGCCCAAGCCATTCAAGTCATTACCGGCTCGGGCGGCGACATCGGCGATCAGCTTGCCGGCGATCCACGCGTGCGCAAAATCAGCTTCACCGGCAGCCGCGACGTTGGCGACCGCATCTGCCGCACGGCCGGCATCAAGAAGGTCACCATGGAGCTGGGCAGCAATGCTCCCGTCATCGTGCTGCCCGATGCGGATCTCGACAAGGCGGCGCAGGCGATCACCGCTACCGGCTACGCTAACGCCGGGCAGGTTTGCATTAGCGCTCAGCGCGTGCTTGCCGACCGCAAGATCTACGCTGACCTGCTCGACGCGCTCAAGCCCATGGTCGCTGCGCTCACAACCGGCAATCCGCTCGACGATGGCGTCAAGGTCGGCCCGATGGTGCGCGAAAAAGACGCCGAACGGGTCGAAGAATGGATTCAGCAGGCGGCCGAAGCCGGCGCGCAAGTCCACGGCGGCGGACGCCGCGGCGCCGTGTACACGCCGGCGATCCTGACCGGCGTCAAACCGGAAATGCGCGTCTCCTGCGACGAGCTTTTTGGCCCGGCCGTTGCGATGACGCCGGTCGAAACCGTCGATGAAGCGATCGCGCTCGCGAACCAAACCAACTACGGCCTGTCCGCCGCGATCTTTACGGAAAGTCTCGAAAACGCGATGCGCTTCGCCCGCGAAGTCGACTCCGGCAACATCCACATCAACTGGGGCACGCAGTGGCGCGCCGACCTGATGCCCTACGGCGGAGTCAAGGAAAGTGGCTTCGGCAAAGAAGGCCCAAAATACGCTGTCGAGGAGATGACCGAGCTGAAGATGGTCGTCATGCACCTGCGGTAGAAGTGACGCTGACAATCGTGTCTGCGCGTGACTAGCGCGCTCCCTCCTTCGAATTGCGCTCGTTGCGCCAAAGCTCAAGAGGCGCCACACCGGCATGATTGGCGCCGAAGATATCGAGATCGCTGTCGCCGTCGATATCGGCGAGCACGATATCGTGGGAGCCGTTGGTCGAGATCACCTGTTTGCGCCAACCAGCGCCTGATTTTTCATTCACCAGCACGCTGACCTCGTCCGGATCTTCGCCCTGATGCATCTCCGCGATGACGATGTCCGCATCGCTATCGCCGTCAATGTCCCCGACGCCCAGCGCATGGATCACGCATTCGATGGAGGCAACGACTACGTGCTCCGCCCACTCGCCCGCCGTCCCGGCGGAAGGATGCTCGTACCAGGCAATCTTGTACGTCTCGCCGCCCAATTCCGAAGGCGTCAACACAATGTCAGGGCTGCCGTCGCCGTTCATGTCCGTAGCTTCCACCTTGGCGTCCGGCTCGGCCCATTGGCTGGTGTAGACGCGCTCCGGCCACGAGGCCGCAACACCGCGGCGCGTATTTTCGTACCAGCGCGCGCCAATTAGGATATCGAGGTCGCCGTCCTGATCGAGGTCGGCCAGATCCAAGCCTTCGCCGTGCGGACTATCGATCTTCTGCTTGCTCCACGCGTTTCGCTCGGTCTGGAAATAGAGGTAGATCTCCGAGCCCCCAGGATCGGTCTGCGAACGCCGGAACGCCGATTGGTTGCGCACGACAATGTCCAGGCGCCCATCAAGGTCGAGATCACCGACCTCGATATCGTGAGCCGCTTGATCGTCGACCTCGATGCGCTCCCACGTGCGGCCGCCCGGCGGCAGCAGGCGACCGTCGCGTGGGTTACGGAACCACACGACGCTGCCCATCACGATGTCCAGGTCGCCGTCACCGTCCATGTCGGCGAGTTCGCCGTTGACGCCCGACCACCCTTGCTCCGCGATCTCCGTCCTTTGCCAGGAAGGATAGCTGTACCAAACCAACGATTTGCCGTCGCCGGCCACGACAATATCGGGGTTCCCGTCACCGTCGATATCTCCTGCCATCTTGTAATAGGGCTTGGCCGGAGGCTCGCGATCCACGGTGACACGCGTGAACGGGATTTCGTTAGGCTGCGACTGGCCGATGCTTGCTCCAGCCGCGGCAAGAACCAGCAGGAAGAAAGCGGCAGGAAAGTCCCGGCAAGATCTCGACACACAAGTCACCAACATATGATTATCACCAACGTCCTCCTGACGAAAGGTTAGGTCCGTAAGGCAAGCATACTGCGTGCCCAGTCCAGAAAACCGTGGAAACCTTACGGGGAGGCAGCCATCGACTGCGTACGGGTGTCACGGCAATCGACGTGGAGCAACACGTCTTGGGGCAAAAGCAAGCCGCGGTTACTCGCCCAACCGGCGCCGAAGACTCGTAGTCTTGCTAACATGGGTCCGTCGACTCGCTGGAGCGTCGCAGCCCATGAACAAAGCTTTATTGCTTCTTCTCGCGCTCAGTTGCGCGCCCGGCTTGACGGCCGAGATTCGCGCCGTGATTCCCGCCAACGGCCCCAAGCCGATCGGCCCATACACCCCCGGCGTGTTGGCCGGCGACTACCTGTACGTTTCGGGGCAGGGTGCGCGGCCGCCCGCCGGCGAGATGTCTTCGGACTTTGACGAGCAGGTGCGGCAAACGCTCGAAAACGTCAAAGCCATTGTCGAGGCGGCCGGCCTTACGATGGATCACGTGGTTTACACGCAGGTCTACCTCGAAGACATCACGCGATTCGCCGCCATGAACCGGGTCTACGCGACGTACTTTCCCGAAAATCCGCCCGCACGCGCCACGCTCGGCGTCGCCAAGACTCCCGGCACGCCGGTGGAGATCAACGCGGTCGCGGTCCGCGACCTTTCCAAGAAAACGCCGGTGAACGTGCCGGGCTACAACTCCAAAGAACCGCTCTCCGCCGGCATTCTCACTCACGACCGGCTGTTCGTTTCCGGCATGCGCGGACAGACGTTTGGCGGAGAAATACCGGCCGACCCCGCTCAGCAGGTCGATCTCGCCCTCGACGGCATGGCCGCCGTGCTGAAGGCCGCCGGGCTCGATATGCGCCACATGGTATTCGTCAATCCTTACCTGACCGGCAAAATTCCCGCGCGCGTCATGAACGAGCGCTACGCCAAGCGCTTCGAGTTCGGCAACACACCCGCGCGCGCCACGATCTCGGTCGCGGCGCTGCCCGAAGGGGCGCAAATCGAATACACGGGCGTCGCCGCGCGCGACCTTGCCCAACGCCGCGCCGTGCGGCCGAAGAACATGGCGCCGAGCCCGACCGCGAGCCCCTGCGTCTTCGTCGCCGACACGTTCTATTGTTCTGCCAAGAGCGGCTTCATTCCCGGCCCCAACAGCGGCATTTACGCCGCCACGGTCGAGCATCAGGTCCGCCAGACCATGCGCAACCTGCTCGACGGGCTCGAGGAGGCCGGCCTCGATTTCAGCAACACCGTCGCCGCGAACGTCTACCTCGACAACGTAACGGATGACTTTCAGAAAATGAACGGCGTCTACGGGCAGTACTTCAAGGAGATTCCGCCGACACGCACCACGGTGCAGCAAGTTGCCCCGATGGCGGACCGCGGCCCCGGGGAGAACGGCCGCTACCCGACGCTCGAGCAAATATCGATAGTGGCCGTCCGCACGGCGCCCTAAGAATTTCTCCGGCTACGGGGGCCGCAGGAAATCGCCGCAGGCGATCCGAGCCCTACCCGCGAGGGGTAGGGTACATTCTTTTCCCTGAGGTCCACCTGAGCGCCTCTACTACTTCTAAGACTGCCGGCGCCGCGGGCGGCGCGGATGCCGGCAAAAAACGTCTACGTTAGTTACTGTTGCCCGGCTTCGCTTGTTTGCTATTCTTATTCCGTCCCGCAGTGATGCGGGTTTTAAAGGCAAGCAGGTTGTGGGTGGGTTATGGCTCAGGATGTGTGTTTTTTGTGCCGAGCCAACGCGCAAGTTGACAAAGAGTTCGATCAAGAAACCCGGAGCCTGCTCACGACAGTGGACTGCCCCCGTTGCGGGCAATATCTGTTGACGCCTCAGGCCTGGACCAGCCATGAACGATCCTGCCTGGCAGCCTACGTTGCCCACGAGAATAAAGCCAAACGCCGCCCGCCTCTGATCCAAGCGTCCAACTGGGAAATGCTGGTTCGACTCGGCGAAGCGCTCCAGCAAAAGCGCTAGGCCGCCGTCCCCGCGGACAATCATCGGGACGTCCCCTCAGCGCACGATGCAAAGCCATAAAGCGGCATCGCGGATCGGCTGAACATCCAGCCGCCGGTGGGGCGTTTCCGCCTCGGGCGCCGCGCTCAACTCGCGCCGCAGGGTCTCGCCTTCCGAACCGCGCAGGGTTTCCAGGCCCGCCGAATTCGCCATCTCTACTTCGCCCTTGGCATCGACTACAAATGCCGGTTCGGCGCGTTGGCTCAGGAAATGAAGGGCCACCGCTCGCGACTTGTCGCTATTCGGATTGGGCGTGACACTGGGCGCCGCGCCTTGATCCAAAAGCAGGTTCACTGACCCCATCAGGCGAACCATCTCGGGTGTCGCGCCCATTCCGCGGCAGCGCCGAAAGCGATCTCCGGCGCGTGCTGCCTCGCTGACCTCGTAAAGTTCTGAGAGCGGATCGAGAATTCTGTCAGCAAGCCGCCGCCCGACCAAAACAGTCGACGCCAAGGCCGCCAATGCCAGAAAAACGGCCGACCACGCGCCGGCCGTCCCCAGCCGGCGCGCCTCGTGATCGGCGCGCAGCATTGCTTCGCGGTTGATCGCCACGAACCGGCGGATGCCTTCCACGGTTTGGCGTAACGCCGCCGAGTCCCCCGCGAGCGCAACAGGGCCAGACTGCTTTAACTGGTCAAGCACCTCGGCCTCGCCGGGCTCGGTGATGTTCTCGTACGCGCGCGCCAAGGCTTGTTGAAACTCCTGCTCGAGCGCCGGCTGGTCCAGCTCGAAAGCCCGGCGCGCCAGCACTAGCACCATGCGGTGCGCCTCTTCGATGGAGAAGTCATTCTCATCGAGGATCTCAGCGATCGCGGGCGTCATCCGCGACAGCAGGCCGATCGCGCCGAATGCGGTAATCAACTGAAAGCCCACCAGGATGGCAAGGCTGAGACGAAACTGTTGGCGCATTGGCATGGTCAGCTCTGCTCCATCAGCCGTCCGACGGCTTCTTCGCGAGAGACGATGATGAGAATGTCGTCCGCCTTGAGGATTTCGTTGGGTGTGGGCAGGACCACACCCCCGCTGCCTTGCTGCCGCACGGCCACCACGGTTACGTTATAGCGCTGCGGCAGCTTGAGATCGGCCAGCGTATGCCCGACGAACGAAGGGGGTGGGCGCAGCTCGGTAATCAGCAGGTCTTCTCCCAATGGCAGCTCGCCGATGACGCGGTCGTAGGCGATGCGGTTGGCGAAGCGCTCGCCAAACTCGTGAATCGGATTGACGACTTCGTGCGCGCCGACCAGCTTGAGAATGCGCGTCTGGAGCTGGCTGTTGGCGCGGGCGATGACGCGCCTGGCTCCCATCTGCCGCAAAAGCGCCGTGCAGATGATCGCCGATTCGGTCGAGTCGTCGCCGATGGCGCAGACGCAGACATCGCGCTGCGCCGGCGAGGTGCGCTCAAGCGCCTCGGCGTCGGTGGCGTCGAATCGAACGGCTTCAGCCGCGAAATTCGACGCCTGCCGGACCCGTTCTTCACGCGAGTCGGCTGCGAGCACCTCAATGCCGCGTTCCGTCAGCGCCCGAGCCAGCGACATCCCGAAGCGCCCCAGCCCGACTACGAGAGCCTGTTTTGCCACAGCTTATCTCCTCAAATTTCCGCCTAGCGGCAGCGATCAACCCACATCGACGCGCTCCTCAGGAAATTCCCAGGCCGTTTTCGCGAATCTCCCCGATAGAAACAGGAACAACGTCAACGGCCCGACCCGGCCGGCAAACATCGTGGTCATGATAAGGATCTTGCCGACTTCGTCGAGACGCGCCGTCGCGCCGACCGAAAGGCCCACCGTGGCCAGCGCGGATACTGCCTCAAAGGGAGCCTCCGCGCCAGGCAGGTTCTGCGTGAGCTGCAGGGCGACGACAGCCAGCAGCAAGCTGCCCAACCCGAGGGTGGCGATGGCCGCGGCCTTGTAAACCGTCTCCGTCTGCACGCGGCGATGGAACGCGATCAGGTCCCAACGCCCGCGAATCGCCGCTACCACCGCCAGCATCAACAGCGCCGCCGTCGTGGTCTTGATGCCGCCGGCCGTGCCGCCCGGGCTTCCGCCGATGAACATCCAAACCATCATCAGCGTCAGCACCGGCGCGTGAACCGCTGCGATGTCTATGGAGTTGAATCCGGCGGTCCGCAGCGTCACCGACTGGAACCAGCCGTTGTGCAGACGATCAAAAAACGACAACCCGGCCAAAGTGTTGTTCCACTCGATGGCCGTGATCGCGAAAGCGCCGCCCACCAGCAATGCCAGCGAAGTCGACACCGCCAGCTTGATCTGAACCGCGACGCGCTTGCCACGCAACAGGTCAGGGACCGCAACGACAACCGCCGGCGAAAGCCCACCCAGTATGATCAGCAGCCCGACAGCGTGGAGAACCCAGGGGTTTTGCTGATAGCCGACCAGATTGTCGCTCTGCAGCGCGAATCCCGCATTGCAAAAGGCCGAAATCGAGGTAAACACGCCGCGCCACAGAGCTTCGGCCAGCGTATCGCCCGCGCGGAAAAACAGCGCCGTGAGCAGCGTTGCGCCAATCGCCTCGGCGGCGAAGGTCACCGTCAGCAGCAGCCGCAGCGCGTGGACCAGATCATGGCGCCCCTCGACGCTGAGCACGCTGGCGACAGCGCCCTCATGGCGCAGGCTAAGACGCCGCCCCAGCAACCCCAGCGCGGCGGTCGAAAACGTCATGATGCCGAGGCCGCCAAGCTGAATCAGCAACAGAATGGCTGCTTGCCCGAAGCCGGTGAAGTCATTCGGGGTGTCGAGTACGATCAGGCCGGTAACACAAACCGCGCTCACCGCGGTGAACGCCGCATCCACCGGGGAAACGCCCGCCGCGCGCGTGGACGAGATCGGCAGACTCAGCAGCAGCGTGCCAGCGACGCACAACGCCAGAAAGGTGACCACCAGCAGCCGCGCGGGCTGGTTCAGAATAGTGTCCCACCAGTCGCCGGACTCAACTCGCAGCGTCGACACGCCGCGAGACAGGACCGTTGTCGCGACCAGAGCCGCGGCGGGCAACAGCGCCGCCACCGTCATAGCCAGTTCGCGATGCGGCCAGGAAGCCGCCGCTCCGGCAAGGATCGCGGTCACCGCCGCCGCAACCCGCTTCCAACGCACGGCGCGAAAGCGTTGCAGCCGCCACAACCAATGAGCCGCAAACAGCCCCGCAACCGCGAACGCTACCGCTGCAACGGCGATAACGGCTGAGCCGGCCTCGAGACGCGCCAGCACCACCAGCAACCAGCCGCCCAGCGCCGTCAAACAGGCGCCCCGGGCGCGGCTCATCAAAGCGTCAGGGTGCAACTCCAGCAAAGAATAGTGGCGAAAACCGCGCGGACCGCCCCACGCGCCGAGCAACGCCAGCCCGCAAGCCAGCGTGCCCGCCAGAAACAGCGCCGGAGACTGCATCAGCGCGTCTAAATGGATGCCGAATGCGGTGGCTACGCCGGCGCTCGCCAGCAGCCGGCCCCAACGATGCCGGCTCAGCAACAGCGCGCCGCCGCAGCCCAACAACCCGACCGCCGCGAGCGTCTCCAGCCGGATCGCCCACTCGCCCGGCGATGACACGGCGAAATGGTCGAGCACGACAAGGTAGGGAGCCCCGGCGCTCAGGGCCCCGCTAGTGGCTGCGACCACCCGCGCCGAGCCGAGCTGCCGGCGGCTGCTGAGATGACCGGCTCGCAGTCGGGAATGAGACTGCAACATCAATCCATAATCCGTCAGGGGAGATGGGAAAGTCAGCCAGTGCGACAGACAATCCTGTCTGTCCAAAGCAGGGGCATCGCTGCCAAAGGCAGGGCCAGGCTGGCCAAACAGGGGGCGCGTCCGTCCAAGCAAGAGACCAGCTAGCCAGAAATCGCCCCAGGCCCCCCCGCCGCCCCGTCCCGCCGCGGCTCGGCAACCCCGCACAGCGATTCGCCCTGCCTAACGATCAGTTGCAACCCTCCGACCTTGAAGGAAAAAGCGTCCAGCCGCTGAATCTGATATCCCTGAGCCGCCAAAGCGTCAACGCTCCCGGCAGGAAAACGGTCCGCTTCGAGCAGCACCAGCCCCTCGGGCGTGCAATGCAAGCGCGGCGCGAGCACGGACTGAAAGGGCGTCTGGCGGCGCAGCCGCAACAACACCTGGAGAATGCCCGACGCCAACCGCTCGGAACCGGTGTTGCCGATCGCCGCCCATGGCTCGCCGTCCTGGAACAACAACATCGGGGCGGCGTTCGAGCGCGCCGGCGCCCCGGGCCTCAGGAAATGCGGATGGCGGGTCGTACGAAGCTTAAAAGTCCGCATGTAACCGTTGTAGAGAAACCCCAGCCCGGAGTCGAACGCCGCCGACCCGAAAGAACGCTCGAGCGACTGGGTCAGGGAAACCCAATTCCCTTCCCGGTCGGCGATCGTGACATGCGAGGTTTCCCCTCCGCCGTCGAGCCCGGCACTTGGATCTTCCGGCGGGGCCGGGCAGTTCTCGCCCGTCACCGCGGTGGCGTAGCCGTCGTCCGCGGGGCTGAGTCGCGGATGGGAGGCGTCCCGCGCGGCGCGAAAGGGCTTCCAGCGCCGGGCGAGCCTGGCCTGACGGATCGACTCGGCCAGCAAGACAATCCCGGCGGGACTGTCGGGATCAAAATCGCCGGCGGCCGGTTCGCACGCTTCAAGCATCTGAAGCAACGCCGCACCCCCGCCCGGCGGGCCTAAAGTCGCCGCTCGCAGTAGGCCGAAATTTCCCTCCAACGGAGTGCTTTCCGCCACCTCGGAGTATTCCCGCAGATCGTCCTGCCGCAAGAAACCGCCGTTGCGCTCCATGTCGTCGGCGATGCTCCGGGCAATTTCACCGTGATAGAAATCCTCGAAACCTGCCGTGGCAAGCCGTCGCAGCGTGCGGGCGAGCGCTTCCTGCCGCATCCACGAACCGGCCGGCAACGGGCGATCCGACGCGTCGAGGAAAAGTCGGCCGCCGCCGCAATTCCGCAGCGGCCGGCGGTAGACTCCGATCATTTTGTGCTGCACGGTCGTCAGCGGAAAACCTTGCTCGGCGATGCGGATCGCGGGCGCGATGACTGTCTGCCGATCCAGGGCGCCGTAGTCCGACACCGCCCGCTGGAGAAACGCCGCGTTTGTGGGAACCGCCGCGGCATGGCGGCCCCGATAGCGGCTCCTACCGCGTAGGCCCTCCGGAGTGGCGCGGCGCGGGGCGCGGCAGGCGCCGCCGAGCACGAAGGTCCTGCCGCTTCGGGCGATATGAATGAGCGCCACCGTCATACCACCCAGGCCGGAGCCCGCCGGCTCGCAAACACCCAAAGCCAAAGATGCGGCAACCGCGGCATCGATGGCGTTGCCACCGGCCTCCAGCATCTCGACGCCGGCCGCTGTCGCCAGATAGTGCGCCGTGGCGACCATGCCGTTCGCCGAGGTCGCCGACCACAACGAAGGATCGCCACGCCGCGCATCGCGGAAAGCCATCCGGTCGTGAGAAAAACGGTGGTCGGCGCTCACCATCTTTTCCCATTGTAAAGGCCGCGGAGGCGCGGCCGTGATCGGTAACAGCCGGGTTTGAGACGCATTGAATGCGCAAAACCGAAGCGTACGCAGGGCATCCGTAGGATCAGCATTGCGGCTGTCCATGTGGCCTTTTTTGGCCTCTTTCCAAAGACGGCTACTACGCCGTGGCGGCCCGCGGCGGGCGCCTCGACTAGACGCCGCAATCAGCCGGTCCAACTTCAATCCGCCACATTTGCCTTTTGCCTTTTGCACTTTGCCTTTTGCCTTAACCTTCCTCCTCCTGCCTTTCGCCTTCTAACTCGCCCGAACCCTATTGCCTACCGAAGCCGTCCCAAAAAAGAAAGCAGGCGCACTCCGAGCCGGTGTGCTATAAGAACGACCGTGATGGAATGGGGTCGCCGGTCGGGTCTGTCTTCTCTCGTGACACGAGAAAAGGTGCTCGCGGTGCTGGCGGTCGGGTTTACGGTCGTCATTGCTTCCTTACTGGCCGTCGCCTACATTGGCTGGCAGAACACCGAGCTCATGCAGGAGAGCGCCGCGAACCTTTCCCGCGAGCAGTTCGAGACTTTGCAGTTGGTCGACCGCATCCGGCGCAGCCAGGTGACGCTTCGCCTGATCGTGTTTCGCATCTACCAGGATCCCGATGCCGCGGAGTCGGGCGATATTCTTGCCCTGCTCGACCAGGCGGACAGCGAAATCAGACAGGTATTGACCCAGTCGGCGCCGCAGCATCAGGCCTGGCAGGAGCTCCAAGCGGCTGTGAACGCCTTCACCGTCGAAGCGCGGCGGATTCTGGGTCTTGTCGAGCCGACGTCCAGCGATTCCGCCAGCCTGTTTCGCCACCAGGAGTCGGTGATGTTCGCCGTCCGCCGGCTGGTGTCGACAACCCAGGCGAATACGCGCGTCATCCAGCAGCGCATCGAGCGGCGGGCCAATCAGGTGCAGCGCCAGTCGGCCTATTTACTGGCCGGTTGTTTCGCGGTCGCGCTGCTGGCGACGTTCTTTTCCGTACGCGTCGCCAACAATCTGTTCAAGCAGATGGAAGAACAGACCGGGGAGCTCAACCGCGTTTCCTGGCAGTTGCTGGAGAAGCAAGAGCTGGCCGCGCAGCGCTTCTCGCACGAATTACACGACGAGTTGGGGCAGACGCTGGCAGCGGTAAAGGCCAATCTGCAAGCCATGCGCCCCGGCTCCCGCGATGATGTCGAGCGCGTCAAAGACTGCGTCGCGCTGGCGGAGGGCGCCATCGAGAATGTACGCGAGATGTCGCAGCTACTCCATCCGCGAGTGCTCGACGACTTCGGGCTGGTGGGCGGATTGCGCTGGCTGTGCGAGCGGTTTTCGCAGCGCACCGGAATTGCAGTAAACTACGAGGCCGATTTTCAGGGCCGCCTGTCCGATGAATCGCGCACGCATATGTTCCGTATCGCGCAGGAAGCCCTGACCAACGCCGTGCGGCATTCCGGCGCGACTTCGATTGACGTGCAACTCCGCGCTTCCGGCGACGGGGTTACCCTATTGATCCGGGATGACGGCAGCGGAATCCGCGAGTCGGGCAACGGACGGCCCCGAGGAATGGGGCTTTTGGGTATGCGCGCCCGCGCCCGCATGGCCGGCGGACAGCTCACAATTGAGTCGGGTAAAGGCAAGGGTACGCGCATTCTTGTTGCGGTGCCCCTCGCGAAAGATCAAGATGACTCCCAAGAAAATCCGTATTCTGCTGGCTGACGACCACGCTGTGGTGCGGCAGGGCTTCGGCCGTATTCTCGCGGCGCAGTCCGACCTGGAGGTGATCGGCGAGGTCGGCAATGGCCGCGAGGCCGTCGACCTTGCCGAGCAACTCAAGCCCGACGTCGTCGTCATGGATGTCTCGATGCCGGAGCTGAATGGCATCGAGGCTACGCGGCGCCTCATGAAGGCCGCGCCTCGCACTCGTGTGCTGGCGCTGAGCATGCACAAAGATTCCGTCTATGTGCGCGAAATCCTGCGCGCCGGCGCACAGGGTTTTCTACTCAAGGACGCCAATGACCTGGACCTGCTGGCTGCGGTGCGAGCCGTCGGCCAAGGCCAGGGCTACATCAGCCCCAGTGTTTCCGAAGCCGTGCTGAGCGACTATCGCAAGCACGTCACCGATCCGATCGATCTGCTGACGAGCCGCGAACGGGAAGTGCTGCAATTGATCGCCGAAGGCAAGACCAACAAGGAAATCGCCGCCGCCCTGAATTTGAGCGTTTACACGGTCGACGCCCATCGCGGGCGCATCATGGAAAAGCTCAACCTTCACAGCACGGGGGAGATCGTACGCTTCGCGATGCGCAACGGTCTGATCGACTGATCCGCTGGTGGCGCGGCGCTCAGCCCGTCCGCGTCGAGAAGCTTTCTGATGCCGCCCTCTGGTTCCTCCATGGGGGTCCCCAGCAGGCCAACCCGATTTTCTCTGCGCCGGAACTGCTCATGAAACCGCTCGGCGCGCCTATAATGAAGGGGACCTGAAGAGGGTCGGTTGGGGATGCTCGACAGTTCGGCCAGTGAAAACCGCCTCGAAGCCGTTGTGCTCAACGGACGCAGGCGGCTGCTGGTGCAAACGGCGATGCGCGACGCACTGCTCGCCTCCGCCATCGCCATGGGTGGTGTTGCCGCACTGTTGGCGCTTGGCACCGGCTACTTCCCGCCTGTATTGCTGGGCTTGTTCGTGGCCGCGGGCATCACGGCCGGCGTTCTCCGCTGGAGACGATCCCAACCGCGGCCCTACGACGTGGCTCAGTTGCTCGACCGGCGCTGGCAAACCGACGATCAGGTCTCGACTGCGTACTACTTCTTGAAAGAATCTGACAAGGGCGGCCCCATCGCCGAACAGCAGCGCGCGAGGGCAGCCACGCTGGCGGCCTCCGGGGATGTAGTTGCCGCCCTGCCGCTTCGCCTTCCGCACGCCGGCTGGGGCGCGCTTGCCATGCTGGCTCTGATCGCCCTGCTCTTCGTGGTGCGCTACTCTTTGCAGCCGGCGCTTTCGCTCGAGCAGCCTCTGGCGGCGATGCTGAAAGAGGCCCTGCTCGGCCCCGACGAACAGCCTAACGCCGGACTCCTGCAGCCCGAGCCCGCGCGGCCGCAAACAGGCGACGAAGAGGCCGCCCCTTCTCTCAGCGAAGAGGCTGAGACACGCGACGCCGAAACCCGCACCGAGCCGCCCGCGCCCCCGGACGCCGCCCAGACACCGGCCGATCAGGACGCCGAGCCGCTCAATGTCGAAATTCCCGAAGTCGAGGGGCTCTCGGTCGACGAATCCTACGGCGACGAGATGGACTACAACTCGCTCGTCGATGGCGAACAGCAGGGGCAGCAGCAAGGGGAAAAACACGACAGCCCGTCTGACGCCGGCACGCCTTCCGACCAAGCCTCCGCGCCGAACCAGGAAAACGAAGCCTGGAACCAGGAAAACGACAGCCTGCTCGATCGCCTCAAAGACGCCTTCGAGAACATGCTTTCCAAGCTGAACATGGAACCGCAAGGCGGCTCGCAGCAACCCTCCGAGTCCGAATCCCCCTCCGACGGCGAGTCCACCGGCGAGAAAGCCGAAGCCGCCGAGGGGCAAGCGCAGGGAGGGGCCAGCGACGCGGGCGAAGCGCAGATGGAAGGGGGCGAGCCCGGCGAGGCGTCCTCGCAGCAGGTCTCGCAAGGCGAGGGCGGCAACAACTCCGATCAACCCGGCGAGGGCCAGCCGTCGTCCGCCGCGGGCGGCAACGATGGATCGAAGGACGCCGCCGAACAGGCCGCCATCGAAGAGGCCATGGGCAAGCTCGAAGAACTCTACAGCCGCCGGGCCGAGGAAATGAAGGGCGAAGTGATGATCGAGACAGAAACAGCCCAACAGAGCGCCCGCACGCCGTATCAGCCGCAGGATTCAGGGCACCAAGATTTGGGCGGCACGGTCAGCCGTGACGCCATCCCGCTCGCCTACCAGGCCTACATCAAATCCTACTTTGAAAATCTGAGAACGAAAAACTGAATGGTATCTTCGGAAAATTTCCTTCAAGAAGTCACCCAGCAGATGCAGCTCGTCCGCGACGAGATCGGCAAGGTCATCGTCGGCCACGACAACGTCGTTGAAGGTGTATTGACGGCGCTGGTGGCCGGCGGCCACGTCTTACTCGAAGGCGTGCCGGGACTTGGCAAAACGACGCTGTTGCGCACCCTCAGCCGGGCGATGCACCTCGATTATTCGCGGATTCAATTCACGCCCGACCTCATGCCGGCCGACATTCTGGGCAGCATGATGATGGAAACCGATGGCGCGGGGTCGAAGCAGCTCCGCTTCCAGCCAGGCCCGGTGTTCGCGCACTTGGTGCTGGCGGACGAAATTAACCGCGCCACGCCGCGAACCCAGTCGGCGCTGCTCGAGGCGATGCAGGAGCGCACCGTCACCAGCGGCACGACCACGCACTCGCTCGAGGACCCGTTTCTCGTCATGGCGACGCAGAACCCGCTCGAGATGGAAGGCACCTATCCGTTACCGGAAGCGCAGCTCGACCGCTTCCTGCAAAAAATTATCGTCGGGTACCCGACTCAAGAGGAAATGGTGACCATCGTCGACCGCACCATGTCGGCCGATCAGCCCAAGGTCGAGCAGGTGGTAAACCGCGAGCAGATTCTAGACATGCGGCGTGCCGCGCAACAGGTATTGGTGGCGCCGCATGTGCGCGACTATGCCATCCGTTTCGTTCTGGCGACGCAACCGGAGCACGCCACCGCTCACACGGTGGCGAAGAAATACATTCGCTATGGCAGTTCGCCGCGCGGCGCGCAAGCGCTGGTCCAATGCGGGCGCGTGCGGGCGCTGATACGCGGCCGCCTCAACGTCAGCATCGGCGATCTGCGAGCGCTGTGCACGCCGGCTTTGCGCCACCGCATCATTCTCAACTTCGACGCCCACGCCGAAGGCAAAACGTCCGATCAGGTGCTCACTGCAATCCTGGATTCGATGCCCGACACGGAAGCGTGAGCCAGTAGCACAGACAATCCTGTCTGTGAAGCACAGGCAACCCTGCCTGCGTTCCACAAGCAGTAATAACAATCCTGCGCGCGTCATAACGTGGCACAGGCAATCCTGCCTGTGCGCTGTTGCGAACCTAACTTCGGCCTCAGGGCGACATTCCCGCGCTGGAGAGTCGCGCCGCCCCTCCGCAACGCTCATTGCGAAAGCAGCTTGAGCATCCGTTCGCGATATTCCACGTAGGCATCGCCGGGCATGCCCGCATCCAGCAGGCGTTCGATCCATCGAGGGTGCGCAATGTCGTTGGGGCCGCCTTCGAGGATGTTCTCGAGCATTGTGCCGGTTGGACCGCGCAGGCCGGCGGGCAGGTCGCCTTCCAGATGGCCCGCAAGCGGCGGCAAGCCAAAAAAGTGATTCGTCATCAGGGCGACGTCGGGGCCTTCGGCGTAAGGAATGGTGGCGCCGCGCTTCACGCCGGGCCCGTAAAACGCCATAAACGTTTCCCATGACGAGCGAACCGACTGCGGATGATTGCTGGCGCCGGTTTGCCCCATGCCGTGATCGGAGCCGATGATCAGGTACGTTCTTTCCCACACGCCTGCGCTCTTCAGCCCGTCGATCAGCTTGGCCAGCAGCGGATCGACGCTGTTGACGAAGTACTGAACGTATTTCGAATTGGCGTCGGTGGTGTCGGTGGGGCCGCTCCAGTGGTCACGAATGCGCTGCAGGTGCAGGCGAAGCAGGCGCGCGCCGTCGTTGGTGAAGTGGTCAAGTCCGCGCTGGACAACTTCCTCGTCGCTGAGGTCGCCGAAATAAAGATGATCGGCGGTGTCGAACACGGAGTAGTTTGGCGATCCGCCCGCGAAGACCGAAACGATGCCGGCGCGCCGCGCGCTAAGGAAAATGTCGTCCATCCTGCGGGACTCGAACAGGTGGCAGCCGGTGTGCAGCGCGATGTTGGCGCTGGTGCTACCTCCCCAAGGCAGCGAGCCATCAGGCAGTTCCAGACGCGGCGCCGGGCTGGTGCAAAAGAAACGCTCGACTGTCACGCCTTGTTCGAGGACGCCGCCCAGGGTCTTGGCCCCGCTGTTGACGGCGGTGCGAACGGTGTTCCCGTCGATACCGTCGATCATGAACTGCACAACGATAGGCTTGTCGACCGGTGGGGCGGCCGCTTTTTCAGCAGAGCTTTCCTCGGTAGGGGATGGTCCTTGGCCGCAGGCGAGGGTCAACAGCAGCAGGCAAATCGCTAGGGTTTTCATGGCCAGCCATTGTCCGCCATGACGTTTCGGCGCGTCAAACTGCCGTGCGGCGGAATCTGGAGTTCGTTTGGGTTTTGCGCCGGCCCGGCCGCGGCTCACCGCGCCGCGGGCCATATCATCACGATCGATATCATGATCGTCACGGCGCGGAGGAGGACTTGGCGCCGAGTCTGCCGTCTCAGTTGCCGCCACGATGGACCATGGAGGTCAGAGTTTCAGATTGACGGCCGAGAGCTGGACTCTTATGCCGTCGGGGTCTTTTAGGTAGACTTCGTTTTGCGCGCCACCTCCGGCCACGACTACGCTTGGCTGGTTTTCCGCGTGGTGCCGCTGCAGATGCGCCATCGCTCTATCGGGGTCGTAGTTGTCGATGCCGACGCTGAAGTGGTCGATGCGGCCGGGGTCGCCTAGAGGATACAGGCCGATGAAGCTGTCGCCTATTCGCAGATCCGCAAGCTTGGGCGGCCCGCTTTCGGGGGCTGCGCCGATGTCGGTTGCGCCGAGAAGCTTTCTGTAAAACTCGCGCGAGCGGGCGACGTCGGAGACGCTCAGCGTGACGTGGTTAATGACCCGTCCTTGAAACGGCGATTCCGGCGGCTGTGAAGCCGCGGGCGTTACCATTGCGGCCGCTAGCAGGCCGCTCAGCAATTGCCGGCGGTCGATCGAGCCCGTTTCGTACATTGCCAGGAGCTTCTCGATGCTTTCGATCATGTCGATCCTCCGGTCCAAAGCATAGGGGATTTTCGCCTCACGGTTGCTAGGGAAGTCGCGACGATCGTGCGGCTGGTTGGGAGCCGCGGCCGCGCCGTCGACGCGGACCACGGCCCTGGGTACAGGCAATGCTAAAGTGAAGGTTAATCCGATGAGCTTAGTTCGTTTCGCAATTCCCAAAGGCAGCCTCGAAAAATCCACGGCGCCGTTTCTCGAGCGCGCCGGCTTGCATCCAAAAGGTTACGCCGACGGCAGCCGCAGCTACCGGCCCTCGCTCGATATGGAGGGCGTCACCGTGAAGGTGCTGCGCCCGCAGGAAATCCCCTACATGATCGCCGCCGGGTTCTACGACATGGGGATCTCGGGCCTGGACTGGTATCAGGAAAGCGAATGCGCTTCCAACGTAGAAGAAGTGCTCGACCTGGGATTTGGCCGCGTCGATATCGTGCTCGCGGTGCCCGCTGCCTGGGAAGACGTCAACAATGCAGCCGATTTGTTTCATAAGTTCATCGATTCGACCGGCACGCACCCGCTGCGTATCTGGACTGAGTATCTGAACCTGACCGAAGCGCTCGTGCGGCAGCACACCGACCTCGAGCCGTCGCTCTACAGCCCGTATTCGCGGCTGCACGTTGAGCGGCGAAGTTCCTCGCCCGTGGCGGTATTTCATTCCTTCGGGGCCACGGAGTCGAAACCACCCGAAGATGGCGACGCGATCGTGGACAACACCGAAACCGGCAATACCCTGCGAGCCAACGGCCTTAAAATCATCGAGAAAGTGCTGCCCAACTCGACGGCGCGGCTGCTGGTCAACCGCCGTTCGCTGCGCAACCGCGAAAAGCAGTCGATCATCCAAGCCGTGCGCACGGCGATGATCTCGGCGGCCCCAACGCGGCGCGACGCCGAGCCGGTGTTCGGCCACATCTAAGTGAGACCGGCAATCCTGTCTGTCCACACCAAGAAATAGCACCTTACGAACGCCATAGCCGCGAGCTTCGATCGCAACTCGTAAAAGCCAAGCCATGCCATCGGCCGAACCAAAAACCGCCCTCGTCACCGGAGCCAGCAAGGGAATCGGCAAAGGCATCGCGCTGGAGCTGGCGCGTCGAGGGTGCAACGTCGTCGTCAACTACAACTCCGACGCCGAAGGAGCGAAACAAACCGCCGCCGAGATCGAAAAACTAGGGCGCCAGGCGATCACGATTCGCGCCAGCGTGGGCCGCGGCGACGAAGTGCAAGCCATGTTCGACGAAGCGCTGTCGAAGTTCCCCCGGCTTTCGATTCTTGTCAACAACGCTGGCGTGCAGACCTGGAAGCCGCTGCTCGATCTGGAAGAAGCGGAATGGGACCACGTCCTCGACACGAATCTAAAAGGCAACTTCCTTTGTACGCAGCGCGCCGCCCGGCACATGAAGGACCATGGCGGAGGCCGCATCATCAGCATCGGCTCGGGGTGTAATAAAGTCGCCTTCCCGAACCTGGTGAGTTATACGGCAAGCAAAGGCGGCATCGAGATGTTCACCAAGGTGGCAGCCGCGGAATTGGGCCGCTACGGCATCACGGTGAATTGCGTCGCGCCCGGAGCCATCAAAATCGAGCGCACGCAAGCCGAATCGCCCGATTACGCGGGCACCTGGGGACCGCTGGCGCCCATGCAGCGGGTCGGCACCCCCCAGGATGTCGCCACCGCAGTCGCGTTTCTTGCATCGGACGAGGCGGAGTTCATCACCGGGCAGACGCTCTACGTGGACGGAGGGCTGTTTACGAAGGGTCCTTGGCCGTACGAAAAATAAACTAGCCCGTGCCCGAGGAACTTTTGTCTTTTGCCTTTTGCACTTTGCCTTTTGCCTTGCCGTTCGCCAAGCTTTTTGCCTAACCTCCAAAGAGAACAGACAGGATTGTCTGTTCCACTACCATGACCGGCCCGCCACTACCCACCTGGGACCCCCTCGGATACAACACCCCGCTCCCCTTCAGGGGCGAGTTTTTCCCGCTCGGTTTCGCACTGGAGATCCAAACCAACTCCCAGGAAGTTCTGGCTGCGGCGGCAACAAGCTTCCCCACGACGAGCTTTGCGTCGCCTCACGGTAGCCTCCCAGAGCAGCGGCTCCAGTTGCGATTCGTGGTCTCGCCAGCCCAAAACAGACACCCACCTGCCGCGCCGCAGTATCGCGCGCAAGGGAAATTCCTCTCCTTGGCGGCCGACGCAAACCATTTCGCAAGCTGCGATCTCGAAGCCTCCACGGCGGCCTGCTGGCTTACAACCACCGTCGCAGCCGACCAGCGGTTCTTCCGCTACCACTACCTCGAAGGCATCGTCTACTCGCTGCTGAGCTACCGCTTCGTGACGCCCGTGCACGCCAGTTGCGTGGCGGTGGGCGAAGCGGGCGCGCTGCTGTCGGGCCCTCCAGGAACAGGCAAGAGCTGCCTCGCTTACGCCTGCGCCCGCGCCGGGCTGACCTTTGTCAGCGACGATGTCGGCTATCTGCTGCAGGGAGACGCGGACGGCCGCCTGGCGGGCCGGCCCCGGTTTCTACGCCTGCGCCCCTCCGCGCTCACGATATTTCCGGAGCTCGAAGCGGAGCCGGTCGGCGCTGATATCGACGGCGAGCCAATCCTCGAGATCCAGGTGGACCAAAGGGCCGGCATCGCCACGGCCCCGGGTTGCGCCGTCAAAGCTGTATTGTTCCTGGAGCGCCTCCCGGCCGGTGAGGCCGCGATTTCTGCCGTGAGCCCGCAGTCGGCGCTCGAATTATTGGTCGAGGAACTGCCCGTGATCGGAGAGCCGGCCAACCGCAAGCAAGTTCAATCGCTCGAGAGCCTGGTTCGGCGAGGAGCGTATCGCCTAACCTACAGCGGTCTCGGTTCGGCGGTTAGCCAGGTGCGGCTGCTGATCGAGACCGGGCAATAGCGCCTTGAACCGCTGCAAGGCCCCTCCCGCGACATCCGCCAGCCAACGCCAGAGCCGCGCCGTCAGAACGACTTGTCCCCCTTCGGCGTGTTTTTCCGCAACACCCACTTGACTGACGGAGTGTTTATTCCACGGCTCGACCGTTCGAGAGGATTCCACGCTACAGAGAGCGGCGCTCTCGCGCGGCCGCTCAGCAAGGGAAATGGGCAACATCTCTGCGCCAGTCCAACGGATTTGACGAGCCTGAAGTATGCAAGCCCTGCCGCCGATGATAGTTCCTTTGCCGCCGGAGTTGAGCTGGCCGGATGCCACGCGGGCCGTATTCTGGAGCGGCGGTTGGGAGCTCAATCGGTAAGTCGTCCCACCTAGTTGAAAAAGGTACTAGCGCTCCATTGTCAGCGCATCGTATTCCGAGAACAATTGCATGCATGGTCGGGGAACCGAACGCGCCGCGGTGAGAGAAGGCGCCGCCGCGCACGGTCCTAACGCAAGGAGAGGCGATGTCAATAACGAAACAACAACTCAAGGCGTTGCAGCAACAATTGCACGCCAAACTGGCCGAGTCCAGAAGCCCGGAAGCCCGCCAGGGGCTGAAGGCCGAGGCCGCGGCCGATCCGCTCGATGACGCCGTCGCGCGCAATGCGCTCGATATCGTTGTCACCACCGTCAACAGCGACTACGCCACACGGCGGGCCATCAAGGCCGCCCTGGAGCGCATCGCCAGCGGGGAGTACGGCCACTGCGACCGCTGCGGCGAGCCGATGAACCCGCGGCGTCTGGAAGCCTTGCCGTGGGCGGCGAATTGCGTCACCTGCCAGCAAGAGGTCGAAGAAGAGCTGCGCTTCGAGTCGAGCCAGGTGGCTTAATTGCTTGCCTGTGGATCACGGCAGAGTCAGAAGTTCTATGGGTCTACGAGAGTCGAACGTCAGGCGCGGCGGCCTGTTCAGCACGCATGTCAGTGGTTCCGAAGGCGGGTTGGGGCTCCAGCCGCGCGGTCTGGATCCATGGGCCGCCCAAACTCGGTCCACAAAGCACCAGGGACCTTACGTGCCAGTGTTCGAATGGTATGGGACGTTGGTACCAGAGAAAATACCAACTTTTGAACCATTCCCAGATGCGCGTTTTCGCGTTACTGTAGATCTCGTTAGATCCATTTGTTTCTCCTAGTTTTGCAGTAGAAGGGCCGCGGTTCCGTATCTGGGGGGAGACGGGAACGCGGCCCTTTTCATTTCCTTGCAAGCCAACCCCGGCTGACTTCCCGCCGATCTCACCGATAGCGCTCCTTGCGGCCGTCAATGGCCCGCCTTCCGATCACTGCTGGTTGAGCACCCGGATCGGCTGCACGCGAATCGCCCGCCGCGCCGGAAACACCGACGCCGCCAGCGCCACCGCTCCCAGCAACAACACAACACCGCCGACGACGAAAGGGTCCATCGCGCCGACACCGTAGATCTCGTTCTCGACAACCTTCCGCAGCGCAAACGTCCCGCCGATACCGATCGCAAGCCCTACCGCGGCTAGCAGCAGCCCTTCGCGCACAACCAGCTTGACGATACCCGCCGCCGTGCTGCCCAGAGCGACCCGGATGCCGATCTCCCGCCGCCGCTGGGTGACCTGGTAGGCGAGTACGCCATAGATGCCGAGCGCGGAAAGAAACAGCGCGACCACCCCGAACCCGCCCGCCAACAGCAGCGCCGCGCGCCGCGAGGAAAGCGACAGCTCCGAGCGTTCCGCCATCGTCTGGACATTGAACAGGGCCAGCTCCGGGTCCACGCTGCTGATCGCGGCGCGCAGGGGCGCGGCGAGGCGGCTTGGGTCGCCCCCCGTTTTGATCGCAAAGCTGAAACCGCGCCAGGGTTCCTGCGGGTGCGAGAAGTAGTAGGCGCCGACGGGGCTGTCGGCGCCGTCCAGGTTCTCGAGGCGAATCGAGCGCACCACTCCGACGACCGTCAGCCAGCGCGTTTTCTCATCGGTGTGGAGCAGATCTCCTCCCTCGCCCCCGCGGTGCATGCGCCAGCCGAGCGGATTCTGCCCGGGCCAGAATTTGCTCGCCAGGCGCTCGTCGACGATGACCACCGGCGGGCCGTTTTCGTCGTCACGGCTTTCAAAATAGCGGCCGCTGACCAGCTCGATGCCGATCGTCTCGAAGTATCCGGGCGAAACGACGAGTTGGTTCGGCGCGACTACGGACTCCCCGGGCTCCATGACATACCCCTCGGCGAGAATCACGTTGGCGTTCTGGCTGCCGCTGAACGGTATGTTGGATGTAATGCTCGCCGAGGTGACGCCGGGGGTGAGGCGGATCGCATCGAGCGAACGATTCACGAACCCCCGCACCTCGGCGTTGCCGGGGTATCTTGCCTCAGGAAGGCGCGTCGAAGCCGTCAGCACGCCTTCGCTGTTGAAACCGGGATCGACCCGCAGCAGTTGGCGGAAGCTGACCAGCAGCAGCCCGACGCCGACCAGTAGCACGAAGGCGAAACCGATCTGCGCCACGACGAGCGACTGGCGGATCCTGCTTGTCGCGCGTCCGCCCGCGCCGCCGCGTCCTTCGGCGTTGAGAAGCCCGCTCAGGTTGACGCGCCAGGATTGGGCCAGCGGCAGGCATCCGACCAGCAGACCCACGGCCACCGCCATGGACAGCGCGGCAAGCACGACCGTGCCATCGACCTGGATTTCATTGGCGCGCGGCAGCCGCTCCAACCCGTACGTCGCCAGGGCCTTTAACAAGGCCGCCCCGGCCGCGACTCCGGCGATGCCGCCGGTGAGGGTCAGCAGCACGTTCTCGACCACGAACTGGCGCAGGATTTGCATTCGCTGCGCGCCCAGCGCCATGCGAGTGGCGAGTTCCTTGCGCCGCAAGGTCAAGCGGACCAGCGCCAGATTCGCGATGTTGAGCGCGCCGATGAGCAAAACGAAGACCGCCCCACCCCACAGCAGGTAGAGGATTCCGCGCACGTCCCCGACGATCATCTCCTGCAGCGGCATGACTTTGGTGTGAAAGCCAGCGTTGACGACCAGTTCTTTCCACTCGGGGAATCGCTCGAGATTCGCTTTGTTGAGCGCATCCACCTGGGATTGCGCCTGGGCCAAGGTGGCGCCCGGCTTGAGGCGGCCGATGCTGTACCAGTTGTTGTTGTGGTGGGCTTGCTTCTGTTCAGGCGTGAAGGCCAACGGCCTCCATAGCCGGACTTCGGAGTTGACGAAGACGAATCCGCGCGGCATGACGCCGACAATGGTGTACGGTCGTCCGCTGATCCGCAGATCGCGCCCCATTACGTTGGGATCGCCGCCGTAAAGCTGCTGCCACAGGCCGTGGCTGAGGATCACTTTCTGCTCCGCGCCGACTTCCCCCTCGTCGTCGGAAAAAGCGCGGCCGAGGGCGGGAGCGACTCCGAGCAGCCGGAAAAGCGACGGCGTGGCTAACATTGCCTCGATGCGTTCCGGCGCCCCATCGACGTGCAGGGTCTCGCTGGCGAAATCGAACATCGCCTGTTCCTGATACGTGGAAACGGCATCGAGACGGTCGTAGTAGTCGCCGGCGGCGCTTTCCATGATGTTGCTGGCTCCGGCGTTGGGGTAGCGGTTGGCCATGAGCAGGATCCGGTCGGCGTCGGGCACCGGCAGGGGTTTCAGCAGGACGGAGCTGACGATCGCAAACGTCGCCGAGTTCGCCCCGATGCAGACCGCCAGCGTCAGAATGACAGTAAGGGCGAAGGCCTTGCTGCGCAGCAGGGCTCTGGCGCCGTAGCGAACGTCTCGAATCAGATCGCCCATGGTGTAATCCTCCTTCGGTCTACGCCCCAAGCCGAATCAGCCCGGCTACAACCTGCCTTTTGCCTTTTGCCTTTTGCACTTTGCCTTTGCCTTGCATCGAGCCCACTCTCTCTAGTCATCCGAAGGCCCGCGCCGCCCGGCCCGCCGGTCTCTGCCCTCAATCTGAGGCTTCGGGCGTACCTTCGTAGCCCTTTGGTACCAGAAAAAATCCCAACTATTGAACCATTTCCCGAACGGGCGTCTTCGGGTTAACTTAGGTCTATCAGATCCATTTGTTTCTCCTAGTTTTGCAGCAAAAGAGGGTCGCGGTTGAG
>JBBDWJ010000043.1:24539-49664 GCA_040902925.1 Bryobacterales bacterium
ACATAACAGAGACTTTTCTTTTTCTTCCCGAACACTCCTGAAACAGCTCAATACCTGGTTGACGGCCGGTAAGGCGTCGACGGGCCTCTCTGTTGTTTCCGCGGCCTGATCCGGGCGCTACGCAGCTACTCGGCTCGCAATGCTTCCACGGGCTGCACCCTGGTGGCTTTGCGCGCCGGTAAATACGTTGCCAGCAGTGCCGCCACGACCAGCGCGGCGGAAACAGCAGCGTAAGTCGCCGGGTCGAGCGGGCTGATCTCAAACAACAGCGCCGACATCAGACGGGTCAGCGGGATCGCCGCGGCGAGGCCGCCGGCAACCCCGAGCGCCACAAGCCACAGACCCTGCCGCACGAACATCCCCCTGACCTTCCCTTGCGAAGCGCCCAGCGCAATGCGGATGCCGATTTCGCGCGTGCGCTGTGAAATCGAATACGCGATCACGCCGTAGATGCCGACCGCGCCAAGCACCAACGCCATCCCGCCGGCGATCGCCAGCATCACGAGAGTAAACGACGTCCGCGCCAGCGAGCGGTCGTAGATTTCCTGCACCGTGCGAACATTCGCGATCGGCAGGTTGGGATTGACCGACCAGACA
Organism: Bryobacterales bacterium; assembly: GCA_040902925.1. Taxonomy (GTDB): domain Bacteria; phylum Acidobacteriota; class Terriglobia; order Bryobacterales; family UBA6623; genus JBBDWJ01. The sequence continues at coordinate 25,137 of JBBDWJ010000043.1, forward strand.
GCCTGCTGGACCTCTTTCAGGAAGCTTTCCGAGCCCGTTCGTTCGCTGCGGATGGCGTAGACGAGCGAACGCCGGGCCTCGATCGGAAATCCCCAGAATTTGTCCAGCAGCAGCGGCCAGTACACGATCTTGGGCGCTTCCTGGGAGACTCCGTTGTCCCGCTCATTTCCGACGACGCCGATGATTTCGCGCCAAGTGCCCTTCAGATTTTCGCGGACACGTTTGCCAAGCGCCTCACCCGGGCTGCCCCAATATTCCCGGGCGAGATTCTCGGAGATGAGCACGACCGGGCGCGTTTCGTAGACGTCGGTCCAGGTGAAGTCGCGGCCAAACAGGATCGGGTTGCCCATGGTTTCGAACAGCCCTGGCGAGATGTGTTTGTAGCGGCGTATCGGCGGCAGTTGGTTCTCGGTGGAGGGCTGATCTTCGACGAAGATCGGATCGTTGTTGTTGCCGCCATCCATGGTGATGGAATTGGACGCCGCCACGGAACGCACGCCGGGGATTGCGGAGATGCTGTCCACGATGTCGTTGTGCATGCGCGCCACTCTCTCGGCGGCTTCGGCTTGCGTGCCGGGGATTGTCAGGTACAACGTCAGAATGTTTTGAGGATTTGTGAATCCGGGTTCGACCTTCCGCAGCGCCTGGAAAGTGCGGATCATGAGCCCTGAGCCGATCAGCAGGACGAGCGCCATGGCGACTTGCAGCACGACGAGCGAGCGTTGCGCGCGGTGGCGTTCGCGGCCTTGGCTGAACGTGCGGCTGCCCGCGCGAAGGGCCAGAGCGGCGTGCGGCCGGCCGTATTTGATCACCGGAACCAGGCCGAACAGAAGGCCGCAGACGAGGGATGTCGCGAACGCGAACGCCAACACCCAGGGGTCGATGGCGATTTCTTCCAGCCGGGGCAGGTTCGACGGATTGAGATACACCAACAGACGCAGCGCGCCGTAAGCGACGGCGAGGCCGAGCCCGCCGCCGAGCAGGCTGAGCGTGACGGTGTCGGTCAGCAGCTCGCGCGCGATGGCGGACCGGCTGGCTCCCAGGGCGGCGCGAACGGCGAGTTCTTGCTGGCGTCCTTCGGCGCGGACCAGCAACAGGTTCGCGACGTTGGCGCAAGCGATGAACAGCACGATGCCGACAGCCGCCATCAAGACCCACAGCACGTTGCCGACGTCGCCCACGAGGTCTTGCTTGAGCGGGCGCACGTTGGGTCCGAAACGGGCTTGCTCGAACATCTCACGGCTGATTCCAGGCGCGATGGGGAACCGCTCCAGTAGCATCGCCAGCATCCGCGCTACGTCGGTGTTCGCTTGCTCGATCGTTGTGCCGGGCTTGAGTCTTGCGAGGCCTCGATAGCTGAAATTTCCGACGAAGACTTCGTTGCGGTCGAGCCTCATGGGCAGCACCAAGGCAGGATGCTGGTTGAGGAAGCGAAAACTTTCGGGCATCACGCCGATGATGTCCCTGGGGCGGCCGTCGACGAGTAGTTTTTGACCGACGGCGGCCGGGTCGGCGTTGAACTTGCTCCGCCAGTAGCCGTGAGCCAGCACGACGGTCTCGGGGCTTCGTGGAAGGTCGTCTTCGGGTAGGAACCAGCGTCCGTGTAGCGGCGGGATTCCCAGGGCCGGCAACGTATCATGCGTGACCCGCAGGACCTCAACCTGCTCGGGCTCCGCGATGCCGGTCACAGCGGCGGATTCGCCATTCCACAGACCCATGTGCTGAAACGTGCGGGCCTCCTCCTGGTAGAGAAAGTAGTTGGCTGGCGAGCATTCGAGCACATCGAAGCCGACGCCGGGGGCGGTGTGCCAAACGCCAACCAGGGCGTCGGGATCGGCGAACGGCAAAGGTTTCAGCATGACGCTATTGAGCACGCTGAAGATCGCCGTGTTGGCCCCGGTTCCGAGAGCCAGCGTGAGCAGCGCAACGGCAGTGAAACTGGGGGAGCGTTTCAGCCGCCGCATCACGTACTGGAGTCGGTTTGTGGACGAGCCCATCGGGCAACCTCCCTCATAGCCCGTTTTTGGGGCGCCTTGGCGGATGCCTTGGCTTGGAGGGCTATACGAGGTCATCAAGCGGTAAGTTCCCTTGGATGAGAGTCGCCGCGAAAGACCCTCACAACGCGGTCTGCAGCGGGGAAATCGCCGCAGGCGATCCGAGCCCTACCCGCAAGGGTGGGACACACTATTTCCTCTTCTCCTGATAAGTCAGGATGGCTAATACCATTCCGTCCCCGGGCGCCGGATCTTCGGATCGTGTGCCCGCCGTGGGAGATCATCTGGGGCGATACTTACACCGGAGGTCCTCCGGTGGAGGAACTCTCATCCGAAACGCCCGCCAGTAAACACATCCTGCACGCTATTCTAGGGAGAGGATCTGGAGGGGCACATGCAATCGACTCTGAAGGCCGGTTTGTTTGTCACCACTTTGGCTGGGCTTGGCGCGGTCGTGCTCGCTCAGCAGGCTTCGCCCGGGGGCGCCAGTTCGGCCGCCCGCTCCTCGCCCGATACCGTTTCGGAGGTTCAGAACGTGCTTTTGATGGAATGGACAGGGCCTTACGGCGGCGTGCCGGCGTTCGACAAGGTCAAGGTTTCGGATTTCCAACCCGCGATCGAGCAAGGGATGGACGACGCTCTCGCGGGCATCGACGCCATCACGTCGAACACGGACGCCGCAACGTTCGAGAACACGATCGCCGCCATGGAACGCGCCGGCAAGCCGCTCGACCGCGGCACCACCATCTACAACGTTTGGGCGTCCACAATGTCGTCCGACGAATTCCGCGCCGTGGAAGCGGAGATCGAGCCGAAGCTGGCGGCGTTCCAGGACAAGATCTATCAAAACGCCGCGCTGTTCCGCCGAGTCGAAGCGGTTTATAAGACGTCGGAAAATGCGGATCTGACGCCGGAACAACGCCGGCTCGCGTGGGACTATTACACCGATTTCGTGCGCGCCGGTGCCAAGCTCTCCGAGGAGCAAAAGAAGAAAGTCGCCGAGATCAATCAACGGCTGGCGACGCTCTACACCAGCTTTTCGAACAACCTGCTGCACGACGAGGAAAGCTATGTTCTCTATCTGAAGAAAGATCAGCTCGGCGGGCTGCCGCAATCGCTCATTGATGCGGCCGCCGCCGCGGCAAACGAGCGCGGGCACGAAGGTGAATACGCCATCCTGAACACGCGCTCTTCGATGGACCCCTTCCTCACTTATTCCGACAATCGCCCTCTTCGCGAGAAAGTCTGGCGCACCTATTACAGCCGTGGGGACAACGGCGACAAATACGACAACAACGCCCCCATTACCGAGGTGCTGAAACTGCGCGCCGAACGCACCAAGCTGCAAGGCTACGAAACATTCGCGGCTCGGGCGCTCGAAAAAGAAGTCGCCAAGACACCGCAAGCGGCCATGGATCTGATGCTCAAAGTCTGGCCCGCGGCGGTGGCGCGCGTCCACGAAGAAGTCGCCGACATGCAGGCCATCGCCGACAAGCAGGGCGCCGGCATCACCATCGAGCCCTGGGACTACCGCTACTACGCGGAAAAGGTTCGCCAGGCGCAGTACGATCTCAGCGGCGACGAGATCAAGCAATACCTGCAGCTCGAAAAACTGCGCGAGGCGATGATGTGGGCCGCCGGCCGGCTCTATGGTTTCGAGTTCAAGCCAGTGACCAACGTGCCCGTTTACCATCCGGATGTACGCGTCTGGGAAGTCACACGCGAAGGCAAGCACGTCGGGCTGTGGTACTTCGATCCGTACGCCCGCGCGGGCAAACGCTCCGGCGCCTGGATGAACTCTTACCGCCGCCAGCAGCGCATGGACGCCCACGTAACCACCCTGGTGTCGAACAACTCGAACTTCGTGAAAGGCGCCGCGGGCGAGCCGGTGCTGATCTCCTGGGACGACGCCAAGACGATGTTCCACGAGTTCGGCCACGCGATCCACGGCCTCAGTTCGAGCGTCACCTATCCTTCGATGTCGGGAACATCGGTCGCGCGCGACTATGTGGAGTTTCCGTCGCAGATCAATGTAGACTGGCTGTCAACGCCCGAAGTGCTGAACCGCTTCGCCCTGCACCATCAGACCGGCAAGCCGATTCCCAAAGAACTGGTCGGCAAGATCAAGAAGGCGGCCACGTTCAACCAGGGCTTCGCGACGACCGAATACCTGGCGAGCGCGCTGATTGATATGAAACTGCACACGATTGCCGATCCGGGCAATCTCGACCCCGACGCTTTCGAGCGCGAGACCCTCGAAGCCCTTGGCATGCCGGATGAACTGCCGATGCGCCACCGCACGCCGCAGTTCGCGCACGTTTTCTCGAGCGAGGGGTATGCGGCGCGCTACTACTCCTACCTGTGGGCCGACTCGCTGACCGCCGATGCCTGGGAGGCGTTTGAGGAGGCCGGCGACCCCTACGACAAAACGATCGCCAAGCGATTCTTCGACAACGTGCTAAGTATTGGGAATACCATCGACCCGGCCGAGGGGTACCGCAAGTTTCGCGGGCGCGATGTGAATACGGATGCGTTGATGCGAGACCGCGGCTTCCCGGTGCCGTAGGGTAGCGTCGAAAAGCAGGTAGCGTCGAACAGTGGCGTAGCGTCGAACAATCGCCGCAGGCGATCCGAGCCCCACCCGCAAGGGTGGGGGCTCCTACTCAGTGCGCTAGCGTTCCCCGCCGGGCTTCGCCATCCAGTCAGAAAATAAGTGACCCCACGCTCGCGCATGGGGCTCGGATCGCCTGCGGCGATGCTCTCTCAGCCCACCGCGACAGCCGTTATCGCTTCGACAGCGTCGGCCAGACCACACCCTGGTCTTTCTTCGTAACCGGCGCCAGCCCCTTGTAGTGAAACTTCTGCAATCGCTGGCCGCGATAAGTCTCCGTCGTGAACAGATTGCCCTTCGAATCGGTCGCTATGCTGTGTACGGCATAAAACTGCCCCGGCTGCCGCCCGCCGTCCCCAAAGCTAGTGAGGACTTCGAGGGTGTCGCGCTGCACGACATGGATCTTCATGTTCGAGCCGTCCGCCACGTATAGATATTTCTGCTCCGGGTCGCGGGACAGCGTGACATCGAACGTCGATCCGTCTCCAAGCGTATTTTTCTCGATGAACACCTCATTCACGTAAGTGCCATCGGACTTGAACACCTGAACGCGGTCGTTGGTGCGGTCGCAAGCGTAAAGCAAACCATCGTTGGCGAGCGCAACGGCGTGCACCGGCGTCCGAAACTGCTTCGACGGCGGATCGCTCGGATTGTAGGGCGGAAGCTGAGTATCGTCGGGTTTGTTGCCGTAAGCGCCCCAGTGCCGTTTATAGGCGCCCGTGTCGGCGTCGAAGACGATCACCCGGCGGTTGCCATAACCGTCGGCAACATACAACTCGTTGGTCTTGGGGTCGACCAGCGTCTTGGCCGGCAGCTTCAGATTGGCGGTGTCGTTGCTTCCGGTGCCCGTGTTGGGCTTGCCGATCTGCATCAGGAACTTGCCGCTTTGGGTGAACTTCAGCACGAAGCTGTCGTGAACCGCTCCGGCGCTCATGCTGCTCTCGTCGGTGGGCAGCGCGGCGGCTTCCCGGCTGCGGCCGCGGCCGTTGCCGCCGATCCAGACGTTGCCCTTGTAGTCGACGTCGATGCCGTGATTCGATGCCGGCCAGTTATAGCCTTCGCCCGGGCCGCCCCAATGTCCAATCAGGTCGCCTTCGGCATTAAACTGCAGGATCGGCGGCGCGCCAACACAACATTGCGAAGCCGGCGGATCCCAGGTGGCGTATTGCTCCTTAGCTTCGAGCGAGCCTGCCCGATGGATAACCCAAACGTTGTCGCTTCCATCGACCGCCACGCCGATCACCGCTCCCATCACCCAATGGTTGGGCAGCGGTTTCGGCCACAACGGGTCGACTTCAAACCGCGGCGCCATAACCCCGGCGGCTTCCACGGCCGCCTGCTTTTCGAGCACCGAAGATGCGATGACGAGAGATCCGAGAAGGGCAAGAAAAGCTACACCGGCGTAGTATCTGCGTGTCATGGTGTTCCTCGCTGATTGGCCGTACGCTATCATACACGGGTTCGGCCCCGGAGAGCATATTTTGCGCTTCTTTCGATTGGCCCTGGTTGTGGCGGCGTCATTGGCGCTCGTCGGCCTGCCTTGCGCGCCGCGTGCGGCGGCTCATGAAATCCCGGCCGGCGTGACCGCGCAGGTTTTAATCAAGCCGGCGGGCGAACGCCTGCAAGTGCTGGTTCGCGTGCCGCTGAAGTCGATGCGCGACGTGGAATTCCCGGAGATCGACGGCGGCTATCTCGAGGTCGAGAAACTCAACCCACAACTGCCGGACATTGCGACCCTGTGGATCGCGAACTTCGTTGAGATCTACGAAGGTGAATCCCGTCTGCCCGCGCCGAGAGTCGTGGCGACGCAGCTTTCCTTGGAGTCCGACCGTTCTTTCGCCTCGTTTGAAGAAGCCCTCAGCCACGTCAGCAGGCCGATTCTTCCCAACAGCGCGCACGTTGTGTGGAACCAGGTGCTGTTGGACGTGCTGCTCGAGTACCCCATTCACTCGGATCAAGCCGCCTTTTCGATCCGCCCTGGGCTCGAGCGCCTGGCCGCGCGCGTGGTGACGGCACTTCGCTTCTATCCGCCCGGTGGTACGTCTCGGGCGTATGAATTCGTGGGCGACCCCGGTATCGTTCCGCTCGATCCACGCTGGCATCAGGCCGCCTGGCGATTTGTCGAGCTAGGTTTCTTCCACATCCTCGAGGGTGCTGACCACTTACTCTTTCTGGCGTGCCTTGTGATTCCATTCCGGCGGCTGCGCCCGTTGATTCTGGTAGTGACCGCGTTCACGGTGGCGCATTCGTTCACTCTGATCGCCTCCGCGTACGACTTTGCGCCCGACGCCTTGTGGTTCCCACCGCTCATCGAAACGCTCATCGCCGCCTCGATACTCTACATGGCGCTGGAGAACATCGTCGGCGCCGGCTCAATGCATCGCCGCTGGATGATGGCGTTCGGATTCGGGCTCGTCCACGGTTTTGGATTCTCGTTCGCGCTACGCGATACGCTGCAGTTCGCCGGGTCTCACCTAACAGCGTCGCTGCTGTCGTTCAACATCGGCGTCGAGCTGGGGCAGATCCTGGTGCTGGTTGTGCTCGTCCCCGTGCTGAATTTCCTGTTCCGTTTCGTCGTTGCGGAGCGCATGGGAACGATTATCCTATCGGCGTTTGTGGCGCACACCGGCTGGCATTGGATGATCGATAGAGGAAATTACCTGCGCCAGTTTCCATTCGAATGGCCGGCGCTCAACGCGGCCTTGCTGGCAAGCGCGATGCGTTGGCTGATTCTCGTTTTGCCTCTTGCAGGTATCGTCTGGGCGATATTCCGCCTGATGGAGAAGAGAACGGCGGCCGGAGGGCTGCCAATTCGGGAGTAGGGGCCGCGACATGTCGCGCCCTCGCATCGATTCGTCAGCGCCGCTGGTCCGCGCGACATCTAAAGCGCATCGACGGAGGTTACCAATGCATTCGTTCCAACTCGCCAAAGGCCTTGTTCTTCCTGCCGCGGCGGGAGTTTTATGGCTGGCCGGTTGCGCCGGCGGACCTTCGTCGGATAAACCCTCGCTGCGGCTCGTCGATGAGTTTCGAGCCGAGTCGGTTGCCAACTCGCCGACTACGGCCGCGCCGGCTCCCGCCGTCTCCTGGGAATTCGCAGCCGCCGGAGAAGCCTCGACAGCTCCGGCACCCAACGACCCGATGCTCGGCTGGAAGGCCGGTACCGGAGTCAGCGGCCTGAAAATCGTCGAAGGCCGTTTGACCGGCCGCACGACAACCGACTTTCCGATCATCCACGCCGCGGTTCCGCAAAACATCGACACCAACGACGACTTTTATTCGGTTGACGTGCGGATTCGATCGAGCGCCGCAGGCGAGGTGGCCGTGATTCGCTCCAACAGCGACGAGCTCAATTTTGAACGCATCATCGAGCAAAACACCAGCGCGCCGCCGCAGTTGAGCGCCAAAATCCCCGGCGGCACGGCGTTTCAGACGCTCGCCATGACATCCTCGCGCCCTAGCACGATGGCCGGCAAGCAATTGCTGATCCGGCCCGTAAACGCTAAAGACGCCACGTTCGAAATCGAGTTCGTGCGCGTGGTTTCGCAGAAAGAAAACCGCGCACGAGTGCCATCCGGCATCGGCTGGCAGGGTCTTGGCAGCATCTACCGCGAATCCATCGTGTCCCGCTCGCCCGAAACGTTTACGATCGAGGCGAATATTCCCGCCAATGCCCGGCTCGACGTGAATCTCGGAACCACCGATTCGAAACCGCTCACTTTCAAAGTCACCGCCGGTACGGGCGACAACGCGCAAACGATTCTGGAGCGCACCATTACGACGCCGCACCGCTGGGAGCCGGTCGAGGTTGACCTCGCGCCGTTTGCCGGGCAGCGGTCGCTGACCTTCTCGCTCGCCGTCGACGAAGAACGCCGCGTGGGCTTCTGGGGCACGCCGGCAATTCGCACGCGCGCCGCCGCGCTGCCGCCGAGTGGAACAGCCGCGTCCGCGTTGGGTAGCGTCGAACGCCCCCGCCACGTCATCTACTTGATGTGCGACACGCTGCGCCGCGATCACCTCGGCCTTTACGGCTACAACCGCGACACGGCGCCGCACCTGCGGCAGCTCGCCGAACAAGGCACTGTCTTCCTCGACAACATCTCGCAGGCGACCTGGACGAAAGCCTCGACTCCCTCCTTGATGACTTCGCTCTATCCGGCGTCGACGCAAGTTCACGGCGTGCCCGATCGCCTCTCGCCCGCCGCCACGACGATCGCCGAAGTCTTTCGCGATGCCGGTTATACCACCGTCTCGTTCGCTTCTAACGGCTTCGTCGGCCGCTTGACGAATCTCCACCAGGGCTTCGAAGAGCTACACGAGAGCACTTCGCTCAACGACTCCACGTATCGTTCCAAGACGGCGCGCGAATATGTCGACCGCGCCATCGAGTGGATCGAGCGGCGGCGCGATACGCCGTTTTTCATGTACCTGCACGTGTTCGACCCGCACCACCAGTACGAGCCGCGCGCGCCTTACGCTGCCGCGTTCAATGACCCCGCGCTGCGTGAAGAGCACGAAAAGGAACGCGAGACCTCGCGCAAGTTCACCCACCAGGAAATGCGCGGCCGCGGCCTGCCCAACCCCAAAGAGCTTAAAGAAGCTGGCCTCGACGCCGACAAATGGGTGACATACGAGCGCAACTCGTATGACGGTTCGATTCTCGGCATGGACGCCGAGGTCGGCCGTCTCATCGAGCGCCTCCGCCAACTCGGCATCGAGCGTGACACGCTGCTGGTATTTTTCTCCGACCACGGCGAGGGCTTCGGCGAGCACGGCAGCATGTGGCACGGCTTTACCGGCTACGGCGAGATGTCGGGTGTCCCGATGATGTTCTATCGCCCCGGTGTGATCCCTGCCGGGCTGAAGATTGCCGAAACGGTGCGTAATCTCGACCTGATGCCAACCGTGCTCGACCTGAGCGGGCTGCCGATCCCCGACGGCGTCCAAGGGCAAAGTCTCGTACCGTTGATGGCCGCCGCCCGCCAGGCTGCTCAAGGCCAGTCACAAAACTCCGTCGCGGAAATTGCCGCCGGATTGGGCTGGACGCCGCAGCCGGCGGTGACGGAAAAATCCGATGACCCGCAGGGAGAAAATCCCAAGGGATTGCTTTCGTACGCCATCATCGATGGCGGCTGGAAGTTGGTCCACAACGTCAAGAGCCCCGACAACCGGGCCGAGTACGAGCTCTACCATCACCAGCAAGATCCGCTGGATCTCACCAACGTGCTCGACCAGCACGCCGATGTGGCGGAAAACCTGAAAGCGAAGCTCGGGGAGTGGCACAAGATGGTCGAAGCAGGTCAGCTTCCCGAAGGGGAATCGACCGAAGGCATCTCCGAGAAGGAGCTCGATCGCCTCAAAAGCCTCGGCTACGTGCAGTAATCATCCTCGGCATGCGAGCCGCCTTGACGCCGCGCCACAGGGTGCAATGCGGCGAATCTGCAATAGTTGCGTCCGCAGCCCCTTCCGCACGCCATGCAGCGCTATCGCAGTGAATCTAAGTTGCTGACAACGAGTGCCTGGAAGCTTTGGTTCCCACGTGGCCCTCCTATTGCAAAGCTCGACACCAGTCTCATATAGACCAGGAGTGTCGACCCGATGCATCCCCCCAATGTTTTTTCTGCCCGCGCCATTTCGATCGCCAGCCGCGGCAATGCGCGCGAGACGCCGCCGCCGGATTCCGGCGAGGAGGAATTCGCGCGCCGCTCTTCACGCGTAGCGGCCCTGCTGGTAATGCCTTCCGAACGCCGGGCGCTGTTTTTGCAGGCCCTCAGCGAGTTGGATGTGCCCGTCTATTGCGTGGAAGACTGCCGCGAGGCCCGCAGGTTGCTGCAGCCTACTCCCGCGGTGTCGCACACTAGCTCTGTTGGCTTGCCTGTCGGCCTAATCGTGACGCATGTCAGCCTTCCCGATGGGAATTGGTGCGACGTGTTGCGCATGATGAATCAGCTAGGTGCGCCAGCTAGCGTGGTCGTGGATGCCACCGAAGTGAACCCCACCCTATGGTCGGAAGTGTTCTGGCGCGGCGCCTACGATTTATTAGTTCAGCCCTGCGACTGGAACGATGTCTGCCAATGCCTCGAAGGCGCCTTGCGGTCTCGGCCGCGCCGGCTCGCTTCCTCCCTGTCCTCCTCATAAAAAGCATGGGACGTTTGCTCGAGCGACTGCGTTTGCCGCCCTTTACCCCTGTGCCGTACCCTTTGGGCTGCAAGTTTTGCAGCAGCACCAGCGGGCGCCAAAATACTTTCTGGCGATCTCCCGCCGGCTCTTGGGTAACTTGTTTGTTTCGAGCATCGCTTGGAACCGTAGCGCTATTGGCATCCGCCGTGCTTCCACTCGGGTCGCTATGGGAGAACGCTACCTGACCATCGACCAGGTTGTCCGCGAGCTCGAAACATCAGCCGAGGCGATCGAAGACCAGATTCGCCGCGGCCGGATTAATACGACCGTCAAGCGCAACCTGCGTTTTCTTTCGGATCACGAAGTGTACAAGCTGAAATTCATCTTCTATTTGGACCGTAAGTGCCAACTTTCGTCCGAACAGATCGATACCGTCCTGGAAACCGTCAGTCCGCCCTACCACACCTGGCAAGAACAGTTGGCGGCCGTTGTGGAGTGAGGTCGAGTGAGGTCGAGTTAAAGAGAGCGAGTGAAGAGCAGCCTGGGTACGCGTAGGAGCTCGGCGCGCTCACGCATCAGGATCAAGCATGAACGGGGCTGATACAAAACCGGCATCCGAGCAGCAGGAAACAAAAATGCCTGAGCGGACTCAACTGCGCGAGCTCCGTCATCGGCTGTCGTTGGCTCCCCACAATACCGCCCTGCGTTTGCGGCTGGCCCAGTGGCTGGCTGAGCACGGGCGCCGCAATGAGGCCCTCGAGGAGCTTCGCACCTTGGTACGGCTCGACCCAAATCATTTGGAGGCGCGCAAGCTTCGCGAGGAACTCGCGCGCGGCTCGAAAACGGCCAAGCCCGCTCCGTCTCTCCACACATCGGAAGCGTTACACTGACAGCGAAAGCTCTCATGTGGACATCCGAGGATGAATCTTCGCTTTGGGGCGCCCTGCCCTACCGCGTTGCCATCCCGGTTCTGCTCATTCTGGCGCTGCTGCTGACCGCTTTGCTGGTGGTCAGCCTCGAGCGCTGGCATTCGGCGCTCGGCGAACTGCTGGACGGCCATCCCCAAGGCGATCTCCGAAACGATCTGATCAAGCTGGCGATCATGGTCGTCTTGCTCGGCGCGACTGCCGTGGTTTCGCTCGCCATCCTGCAACACTACCGCGGGGCGCAGCATGCGCTAAGCCGTGCCCAGGAGCTCAGCCGCCAGACCCTCGAGAACATGGTCAGCGGGATTGTGACACTCGATTGGAAGGGCCGCATCACGGTGGCAAACCCGGCCGCCCGGGCCATGCTGAATCTCGGCTCGCACCACAATCACAATCTGGCCTGGCTGCTCGCCAAGCACGGCCAAGTGGGCGCCATCGCGCAGATGGCCGTGGAGAAGGAAAGCTACCAGCAGGATGTCGACGTCGACCATGTTTCGCAGAAGCTGGGCAAAATCTGGCTGCGCGTAACGACATGGCCTCTCGTCGTCGGCCAGGCGCGCGTTGGCGTGGTGGTGATGCTCACCGACGTTACGCGCATCCTTGCCGTCGAGAAGCAACTCCGCCGTCTCGACCGCTTGGCGGCGACCGAAACGCTGGCCGCCGGAGTCGCTCACGAAGTCCGCAACCCGCTGACCGCCATTGACCTGAACCTGCGGCTGCTGCGCGACGAAGTGACCGCCCGCCTCAACGGAGCCGCCGGCCTGGAAGACTATTTCGACATTCTTAGCGAGGAGACGGCGCGGCTCAACCGCATCACCGAAGACTTTCTCGAGTTTTCGCGCCCCCGTTCGGCGGAAGGGCATCCGGTATCGGTAGGCGACGTTCTGCAGCGCGTGGCGCGCCTGCTCGATGTCGAAGCCAAGGAGAAACGAATCCATCTGCGTCTCGGCATCGGGCCCGATCTGCCGCTGGTTTCAGGAGATGCCGAGCGCCTCGAACAGGTCTTTCTCAACCTTTTCGTCAACGCCATGGCGGCGATGCCGGCCGGCGGCGAGATCGATGCTTCGGTGGACTTGCTCGAGCTCAATCAAAAACCGGCCGTGGAGGTCATCATCACCGACCAGGGTCCGGGCGTTTCGCGCGAGCAACTGCCGCGCCTGTTCGATCCGTATTTCACGACCAAGCCGGGCGGCACCGGATTGGGACTAGCCATCGCCCATCGCATCGTGGCCGACCATGACGGGGACATCACCTTGGAAAACGGTGTCTCCGGCGGGCTATCGGTGCGCGTTCGGCTTCCTGCTTGCGATAGCGGCCTGTTCGAGACTCAAGCGGCCGGCGCCGCCAACCATGAATGCGAATCTGATCATCGTTGACGACGAAATCAACATCCGCAAGACCTTGTCGAAGATCCTCGCCAAGCAGGGCTACTCGGTCGCCGTGGCGGCCGACGCCGCGGAAGCTTTGGCGCTGGCCCGGCAGCAGCGATTTCATCTGTTGATCTCCGATCTGAAGTTACCTGACATTGACGGATTGTCGCTGCTACGCGAGATTCGCCCCTTGCAGCCCGATATCCAGGTCATTGTGATGACGGCCTACGGAACGATCCAAACGGCGGTCGAAGCGATGCGCCAAGGGGCTTATGACTACATCACCAAGCCTTTCGAGCCTTCTCATCTGCTGATATTGATCGAGAAAGCGCTCGAAAAACATGCCCTGGCGTCCGACAACGCGCGGCTCCGTGAAGTGGTGCGCTCCAAAGACGAATATGGGCGTCTGGTCGGCAGCAGCACCGCCATGAGCGAGGTTTTCCGCCTCATCGATATGGTCGCGGCGGCCCCGGCCACGGTGTTGGTCCAGGGCGAGAGTGGCGTCGGCAAAGAGGTCATCGCCCGCACGCTCCATCAGCGCAGCCCGCGCTCCCACGGCCCGTTTATTTCCCTTAATTGCGGAGCCGTTCCCGAAAGCCTCCTCGAAAGCGAGCTATTTGGCCATGAGCGAGGCGCCTTTACCGGCGCCGACATCGCTCGCGCCGGCAAGATCGAGCTGGCGAATGGCGGCACGCTGTTCCTCGACGAGGTCGGCGAGATGTCACCCCGCACCCAGATCGAATTCCTGCGCGTGCTCGACCAGCGTGAGTTGCGCAGGCTGGGCGGCAGCAAGCTCATTCACGTCGATATCCGCGTGCTGGCGGCAACGAATAAGCGGCTGCAGGATGAAGTCGCGGCCGGAAAGTTCCGCGAGGACCTCTTCTACCGCCTCAATGTGGTCCCTATTGATGTGCCGCCGCTGCGGGAGCGGAAGGAAGACATTGCCACGCTGGCGCAGATTTTTCTCAACGAGTTCGCCACTCTCTACAACAAACCCCGCAAGCGGCTTGGCCGGCCGGCCCTGGAATGTCTTTTGCAATGCGCCTGGCCGGGAAACGTGCGGGAACTGCGCAACCTCATGGAACGCCTGACGGTGACCGTGAACGACGACTTGATCGAAGCCGGCGACCTGCCCGATATCTACCGGCCTTTGGAAGTCACACGGCCGAGCGTGGAGATTCCGCTGGGTTCCACGCTGGCGGCCGTCGAAGAACTCGTCATTCGGCGCACGCTGGCCGAGGTCACCACGCACCGCGAGAAAGCGGCCAGGCTCCTCGGCATCAGCCCGCGAGCATTGCATTACAAGATCGGCCGCTACGGGCTGCGCCGCGAAGATGAGGACAGCCCCGAACAAGCCGATGACGAATCCACCGGGGAAGAACCGCTCTAAACCGCTCGCCGAACCTCGAAACACCCAGCCTTCCTGCACATCTTGCAGCACAGCCGGCGTCGTTCCCGTCATATTTTCGGAACCCTGCTCGCAAGTTGTTGAGGCAGAACGCGTCTTCGATTCCCTCCGCTTTGGCCTCCGAGTTGCTCTCCTCCAGGGCGCTAGGAGGTACTTAGCGATATGAGCAAATGGCTTCGTATTGCTTCCACCGCCGCACTACTCGCAACGACCACGTTGCTAGCACCGGTTCTTCCCGCGAAAGAGAAAAACGCTTCCGCCCAGAGCACCGAGTCCGCCGCCAAAGACGCGAAGGACGCCAAAGACTCGAAGGAGGTTAAGCACAAGAAGGCCGCCAAGAACCACGACGCTGGAAGCCCCAGCGGAACCGCGGCTTCGAAGAGCGCCCCCCAAAAAAAGTAAAGCCTGATTGGGGGTAAGGAGATTGTTTGTCCTTGAGGGGCCCGCCCCACATCTATAGCGGTTTCCACCCCGAGAATCGCTGTAGCCTCAGGGCCCCTCTTCCCGGCCATCCTCAGGCCTCGGAGGCGCCGTTGGCTGAACCCTGCGGCGCCTCTCACGCTTTCGGCTGCTTATGCCGCGAGTAGTACGAATGGAGTCTAATACGATGCCCACATTGGGAATTCAGGAATTGATGGTGATCCTTGGGATCGCCGTATTGCTGTTTGGCGGCCGCAAGATCCCCGAGCTTGCCAAGGGACTTGGGCAAGGCATTCGCGAATTCAAAGACGCGCTGAAAGACGATAAGGCTGCTTAGGGTTGATCGTCCCGAAAGCCTTCTCGACCATAAGGGGGTCACGCGCCTCTGCGGCCGCACTTTCTGTTCGTAACGAACGGGACTGTGTTGAAACTAGCGGGTCTTCTGCTCGTAAAACTGGCGCGCGCGCTGGTAGAGATCGAGAAGCGCTCGGCGTTCCTCCGCGGTCTTCACGCGGTCGGGCTCGTTGCGGGTCTGCTCGATCAGCTCGTCGATCCAGCGCATGAAGAACACGGCGTCTTCCTGCATGTTCCAACGGCCTTTGAGGTAGACCGGGCGGGAGTGCGCCATGCGGATGGTCTCGCCGTTACGCGTGAAGCAGCGGGCCGCAACCCAACTATTTAACCCTTCCTGCATCTCCATCGTGGTGCGGAACTCCGTCTTGTTGTCAGGCGCTTCGAAGGTTTCCAGCACCTTCCCGTTGGCGACGATTTCGATGCGGTCGAGCGGCTCCCGGGAAACGACGTCAACGGTAAGCCGCACTTTACCGCCGGGTTGTTCGGCGGCATCGAAAAACAGCATCGGGCCATTGGTGACGAAGCTGCGGCCTTGCCTCAGGTTGCGGTAATACGCCTCCACCGAGAATGGCTCCTCCAGGTGGACGTAAATGCGGTTGTACCCGACCGGGTTGGGAAGCACACCGCTGGCCGAGCCCGCCGAGGGCGGCAACCGGAATCCCAGGTTCAGGTAGCGGTAATACAGATCGAGCGAAGCCTCGACAAATCCCTGCCGCTCCGGATACTTCTGCTGGTCGCGCGGCCGCCCCCAAGCTTCGCTGTCATGGATGCCGTATTGATTGAAATGGTTGTGCAGCACGCCCATGGAATCGCACGGCGAAATCGCCATCACGACCGGCGTCTCCCACCAGAACGGCTTTTCGCAATCCAGCCATGGAAAGCCGGTCGCGACGTAGCGCTGCTTCTTAGCCTTCTCGATGAATTGCAAGCCGGCGGGAAACCAACGGCCATCGACGGCCAGACCAAGCCGTTCGCGGATCATATGCAGCAACCAGGCGCCGCCGCCGCGTTCGTCCTCGGCGTTGAGCACGGTCAACAGGTGCCTGGGGTCGAGCTTGACGATCGGGTTGGCCGGCCACTCGCGGCCCTCAAACAGGTCGCGCTGGTTCCACATCGTGAATACGGCGCTGAGGTTGAGGTCCTCGGCCAGGGCAAGTTTTTCAGCGTCCTCGGGCGGCCGGTGAATGTGGAAGTCGGCGGACCACCAGCCTCGCTCGCTCATGCGAATCCAGGGCTTGGGCTCAACGACGACCTCGATAGGCTCGCCTTCCTTGACATCGAGCAGGTGCTCGGTCCGCTCGTATTCCGTCCCTCTTTCGGCGATGACCGTATACGCTCCGGGCGGCACTTCGATGACCGACTCGCCCTGGGCGACAAAGCTGCCCAGGTACCAGGCGCCGCCGCCTGGGCGATTGCGGGCGTCGAGGTCCCGCAGGGCGAAGGCCGGCTGATGCATCCCGCCCTTCGCATCGCGTACTTCCAGGCGCGCCCATACCGGCTTGCCGGCCGCGTCGACGACTTTGATTTTGAGTTCGGCGCCGGTGAGTTGCGCCGCAGCGAGGACGAAAACCGGCAACAGTTTCAGCAGGGACATGGCTATCAGCGGGATCTCAGCACGATCGGCCGAGCCTCGGAAGGCAGGCCGGCAGCTCGCGCAAGGATTATAACTTTCCCGCCGGCAAAAGCGCTGGTCGTCGAGCGCCTTAGGCGGACGACCGGGTTCACCCCATATCGGCCCCAAAGGAGTCTGATAGCAGCTACAATCTGCCACCGCCGAGACCTGACCAGTTGATAAACTTCTTCGACGGCATATGCCCAACGGGAGATGTCATGAACCTCAAAATCCGTCCTCTGACTCCCGATCTCTGGCCCGCCATCGAGGATCTGTTCGGCCGGAACGACGCCTGTAAGGGTTGCTGGTGCATGTATGGGCGGATTGGCAACGCCTACCGCGGCAGACCACGCGCCAAGAACAAGGAAGCGTTCCGGGAGGTCGTGAAACGCGGTCCGGCGCCGGGCTTGGTCGCCTTCAAAGGCGGCTTGGCGGTGGGCTGGTGCCAGCTTACGCCACGCGATGCCGTGCCCTGGCTGGATCGGTTGTGGCGGCTCAAGCGCGTGGACGAGACGCCGGTCTGGTCGCTCTCATGCCTCTATGTGCGTAAGGGCTACCGCAGGCGAGGCATAACCGCTGCGCTGATCGAGGCTGCACTAAAAGCCGCCAAACGAGCCAAGGCGCCCGCGCTGGAAGCCTACCCCGTCGCGACAAACAGTGCGTCGAGCACCGGCTATGCTTCCACCTTTGCACGAGCTGGATTCCACACGGTTGCTCGCCGCGTGCCGTCGCGCCCGATTATGCGCCACGGCTTGAAGATCATCGGGCGATGAAGATTCGGGTCAGTCCGGCACCCTACTGTTTCTTCTTCGGACCGATGATCACATGCATCGAACGGCCTTCCATGCGCGGAGAGCCTTCCGACTCGCCTTGGTCGCCGATATCGGCGATGAGATTCGTCAGCAGCTTGTATCCGAGGTTCGAGTGCGTAATCTCACGCCCGCGGAAAAACACGGTCGCTTTGACTTTGTTGCCCTCTTCCAAAAAACGCAGCGCGTGATTCTTCTTGAAGTTGTAATCGTGGTCGTCGGTGTTGGGCCGAAACTTCACTTCCTTGACTTCAATGCGATGCTGTTTTTTCTTGGCCTCGTTCTTTTTCTTCTTCTCTTGGTACGTAAACTCGCCGTAGTCGATAACTTTACAGACCGGCGGGATCGCGCTGGGGGAAACGAGCACGAGATCCAATCCGAGATCTTTGGCCTTGCGCACGCCGACCAAGGTGGGCAGCACCTCGGTTACGCCGTCCGGAAACACCACGCGAACTTCGCGCGCTCGGATGAACTCGTTGACATTCTGCTTCCGGGCCCGGCGGATGGGCCGAAAACGTCGCTTAATAATAAAAGCCTCCTTGTTCGATTCGGCGTCGCGCTCGATCCGCGGATCCATGCCGGACCCGCAAACCGGCGGCGGCCGCCTGGTTTTAGTTGACGCCCGGCGGCGCGAAGCCATCCGGACACCGTATTCTCCACTGCCTCATCGGCCCGTCGGGCAACCCTGCCGGAGATGAAAGCAATCCAAAAGCTGATGCTCCGCGCTGGAAAACAGTTCGTTGAGCCGGCCGGACCACGAAGCAAACACGCGATACGGAATTCGCTGCCCGACCCTGCTCTAAGCGTGCGCGGGGAGCGATTCCCGGCCCCGCCAGAGTTTCCCACAGCCGCCGCCAGAAAACAAAAAAAGGGATTGTCAGGCCGATGGCCCACAACCCCTCGACAGTCATTCACTCTTGGCGGCGACGCGGAACAAAGCAAACCGCGCACCTCCCGATCTTGGAGGCACGTGAGCATATGGTAGCATGAATCAGTTCTTGTCAAGCCCTGTTTTTCGCGTGTCGCCCCGTGGATGTCCTAGGACCCGCAAGAGTTACCTTGACAAAGGATAAACTCCTTCCCTAGCATGAAACTCGTAGCGGCCGCAGAGCCGCTGATCCTGTCCTGGCAATCACTCAGCATGATTAAGCACGACATCGTAACGGCGGTGGTGAACCGCACGGGTCTAAGCAAGACCAAGGCGGAGATGGCAGTAGAGACTGTGTTCGAGACGATGAAGCGTGCCATGGAGCGCGGCGAACGGATCGAATTGCGCGGTTTCGGCGTCTTCAATATCCGGCCTCGCAAGACGGGTATTGGACGCAATCCGCGCACGGGCGAAGAGGTTCTCATCCCGCCCGGCAAGGCCGTTCGTTTCAAACCTGGCAAAGAGCTTCAGTCGCTCTGATGGGGCGCCGCCGAACACGATTGCGTCCCGGCTCGCCGCCGGAAGCGTTGACGCACTCCCTCGCCTTTCTGGGCCTTTAGGCCGCTAGTCCAACCTCGCCCCGAGATATGCTGCCCGGCGGCCCCTGTCGTGGGCGCTGCGCGCTGGCGCTTGCTGCCGCCATAATGGAGAACTCTGTCAGAAGTTGAGGATTCCATCCGCCGGCATCGCCGGCCACCGTGGACCGCCGGTGAAAATCTCGGCTACCATCATCACCCGCAACGAGCAAGACAACCTGCCCCGGGCATTGAAATCCCTGGGCGCTTGCTGTGACGAGGTTGTCATCGTCGACTCGGGCTCGACCGACGGCACCGTCGAAGTGGCTCGTGGTTTGGGGGCGCGGGTCATCGAACGCGAGTGGACCGGCTACGCTGGCCAAAAGAATTTCGCCGCCGGCGCAGCCGAGCACGATTGGATTCTCGCCCTGGACGCCGACGAAGCGCTTTCGGAGGAGTTGCAGCGCGAAATCGAACAACTCAAGCAACAAGACGCAAGCCACGACGGCTACGATTTTCCAAGGCTGGCGCAATACCGCGGGAAATGGATCCGCCACTCGGGGTGGTATCCCGACCGCAAAGTTCGCCTTTATGACCGCCACAAGGGCCGCTGGGTGGGTGACTACGTCCACGAATCGGTGCGCGTCGAGGGCAGCGTCGGATGGCTTCAGGGCGACTTGTTCCACTACACCTGCCCCACGTTTGCGAGGCATGTCGAAACCGTGAACCGCTACACCACGCTAGCGGCGCAAGAAATGGCAGCCCAAGGGCGTCAGGTGAACCTGCCGCGCTTCCTGTTGGCCCCACCCTGGGCATTTGTGCGCAGCTATATGTTGCAGCGAGGGTTTCTCGACGGCCGCGAGGGATTTCTCATAGCAGCCATGGCGGCGTTCTACGTATTCGCGAAATACGCCAAAGCCAAGTGGCCCGAGCGTGCGCTCCCAAGTGATCCGGGCAAGAAGCGCGAAGCGCCCAAGTAGGGCAGGCGCTCCCGCCCGGCGCAACGACAGGCGTGATCGGCTGTCCCATGAAGATCCTGCACATCGATACCGGAAAGGAATTGCGCGGAGGCCAGCACCAGCTTCTGCTGCTGATCGAGGGTCTGGCCCAGCGAGGGCACGAACAAATTCTGCTGGCCCGTGAGCCAACCCGCGAGCGTTTCCCCGGAAGCGAGCCGACACTGCTCAACCTGCGCAAAGCCGCCCGCGATGCCGACCTCATCCACGCCCACGACGGCCGCGGCCACACCCTGGCGGCAGTTGCCTCGGCGGGCAAGCCGCTGATCGTCTCGCGGCGCGTGGCGTTTGCGGTCCGCGAAAACCTGCTCTCGCGGAAAAAGTACGCCCGCGCCGACCACTACATCGCCATTTCGAATCACGTGCGCGATAGGCTGCTCGACGCCGGCATCGACCGCTCCAAAATCAGCGTTGTGTACGACGGAGTGGCGCTAGGCGGCGAGGTCGACGCCGCAACCGCAAGAGGCGGCCATGTGCTCGCCCCCCAAATCAACGACCCCCTAAAGGGCGCCGAACTGCTGCGAGCCGCCTGCCGTCAGGCCGGGGTCGAGGTGAAATTCTCGACAAACCTGCTGCAAGATTTGCCGCAAGCCGCCGCGTTTGTCTATCTGTCACAGAGCGAAGGACTCGGCTCGGCAATCCTGCTTGCGATGGCGCGCCAGACGCCCGTGATCGCCAGCCGCATCGGCGGCATCCCTGAGCTGATCGAGCATGAAGTCACCGGCCTGCTGGTCGAGAACGGCATCGAGAACGTCGCCCAGGCGCTGCGCCGCGTCGCCGCCGAGCCCGCCTTTGCCCAACAATGCGCCGAGCGGGCTTACAAAAAGGTCCGGGAATGTTTTGCCGATGATATAATGATCGGGCGCACGGAACAAATCTATCGCGCGGTTCTTGAGCGCCGTTCTCCCCCGTGATCCTATTTCTCGCCTTCCTGCTGGGACTTCTAATTGGCAGTTTCCTGAACGTTTGCATTCATCGCTGGCCTGCCAACGAATCGGTCGTCCAGCCGCGTTCGCGCTGCCCCGCTTGCCGCGTGCCGATCGCCTGGTACGACAACCTGCCGCTCGTTAGCTACCTATTGCTAAGGGGTAAATGCCGCCAATGCCGCGGCGCGATCTCGATTCGTTACCCGCTGGTCGAGCTTCTCACGGGGCTGCTTTTTGCGGCCGTCGTAGACCGCTTCGGCCTCGAGCCGATGGCCTTCAAAGCCGCTCTTTTCGGCTCGATGATGCTGGTGTTGTTCTTTACCGACCTGGCCGAATTTATTCTGCCCGACGAGATCACGATCGGAGGCATTCTGATCGGGCTGGCGCTAAGCCCCATGCTGCTGCTCGATTCCGGGCCTGGTTCGCTGATGTTTTTTTTCGCCGGCCTCGATCCGCCGCGATGGCTTTCCTCACTTGCCGACGCCGCGCTTTCGGCGGCGATGCTGGGAGGCCTGTTGTTGCTCATCGGCGAGGCATACTACCGCATACGCCACATCGAAGGACTCGGCTTAGGCGATGTAAAGATGGTGGCGATGATGGCGGCCTTCTGGGGCCTTTCGCAGACCGTTTTTATCCTGATCGCCAGCTCGCTGATCGGCGCGGTCACAGGAGTTTTGATCGTCGTCATCGGCCGCAAGCAATGGCAATACGCCCTGCCGTTCGGCAGTTACATGGCCGCAACCGCCATCGTGGTAACGCTATGGGGAGATGCTATTCTTAGCTGGTATTGGAATCAGGTGCTGCCGCCGGCATAAGTAGCGCGGAAGCAGATCACAGCGGAAAAAAGGCAAACGGCAAAGTGCAAAAGGCAAAAGGCAAAAGTGGGGGAGCGGGAACTCCCGGCATGGCACGCTCGAAACAGCCCATCCTATGAAGCTTCGAGAGATAGCCGAACGCCTGGGCTGCCGCCTTTCCGGCGACGGCGACATCGAGATCGAAGGCGTCGCCGGGCTTCAGGAAGCCGGCCCCCATCAGCTCACCTTTCTGACGAATCCACGCTATACGCGACATCTCAACGAAACGCGCGCCGCGGCGGTCCTGGTGGAAAAAGAAATTCCCGGCGCCAAGCTGCCTTGCCTGATCTCCGAAAATCCCTACCTTGATTTCGCGCGCGCGCTGGAGTGGTTCTACCAGCCGCCCAAGCCGCCGCCGGGCGTCCATCCAACGGCCGTTGTCGCTCCTTCGTCTAAGATCGGCGCCAACGCCAGCATCGGCCCCTACGCCGTCATCGGCGACGATGTGACCCTCGGGTCGGACGCCATCCTGCATCCGCACGTCGTGATCTACAAGGGCGCAAAAATCGGCGATCGTTTCGAGGCGCACTCCCACGCCATCGTGCGAGAGTACTGCGAAATCGGTGACCGCGTCATCCTGCAAAACGGCGTGGTGGTCGGTTCCGATGGTTACGGATTCGCGCGCCAGAGCGACGGTTCCCACTACAAGATCGTGCAATCAGGCAGGGTCGTCATTGAGGACGACGTGGAGATCCAGGCGCACTCCTGCATTGACCGCGCCGCTGTCGGCGAAACCCGCATCCGCCGCGGCACGAAGATCGACAACCTCGTGCAGATCGGCCACGCCGTGCAAATCGGCGAAAACAATATTATTTGCGCGCAGGTAGGAATCGCCGGCAGCACACGCCTGGGCGACAACTGCATATTGGCCGGCCAGGTCGGACTGATCAACCACCTCACCATCGGCGACAACGTCTTGATCACAGCGCAGACCGGCGTGGGGCAGGACGTGGCTTCCGGCCAAAAACTCTCCGGATCGCCCGCCATCGACAACCGCCTCTGGCTGCGCTCTTCGACCGTATTCGCCCGTCTCCCCGAACTCGAAAGGACGGTGCGCGAGCTGAAGGCCAAAGTCCAGGAACCGCCAAACGATACGTGATCAACAAGGCCAAACAAGCACCTTGCGGATCGATCCGAACCCCCAATTCGGACTCGAATTTTCGAAGGCGCGCCCTACCTTACGCGACGGCTCTCACTCGCAACGGCCCCTCACTCATAGCGCAAAGCCTGCAAGGGGTCTACCCTTGTCGCCCGGCGCGCCGGCAGATAACTCGCCAGAAACGCAGCGCCCATCAAAATCGCAGCCATCGAAACAAACGTCAGCGGATCCAGCGCCGTCACCCCATAAAGCTGGCCTTCCACCGCGCGGCTGAGAATCACCGCCAGCACAACCCCAAGCCCGACACCGACGCCGGCGAGCTTCAGCCCCTGCCTGACCACCAGCGACAAAACTTGTCCGCGTTGCGCGCCCAGGGCCATGCGCACGCCGATCTCTTGCGTACGCTGCATGACCGAATAACTGATAACGCCATAGAGCCCGAGCGCCGCCAGGAACAACGCCGCGGCCGCGAAAAATCCCAGAAGCCGCGTCGCGAGGCGCTGCGCCGCCAGCGAGTTGCCAATCATCTGCGGCATGGTTCGCAACTGATCCACGGGTTGGCCGGAGTCGACAGCCAGCACGGCTCCGCGAATGCCGCCCGCAAAGCTAGCCGGCTCCTGTTGCGTTCTCAGAACGACGCCGGCGAACGGCGGCGGCGCCTGGAACATTGAGTAGTAGTAGGTTCCCTTCTCTTCCTCGGTAGCCAGGTCGGAATGAGTAATATGTCCGACCACGCCCACGATCGTCGACCACGGTGTATCGTCGCCACCGCGCCGCATGTGCTTGCCGACAGCGTCCTGGTCGGGCCAATACTGGCGGGCGAGATTTTCGTCGATCACCACCACCGGCGCGGTATCGGTACGGTCCGCATCCGAGAAGCCTCTGCCGCTCTTGAGCGGAATGCCCATCGCCGCAAAATAGCCCGGCGTCACCCAGCGCACATTGCCGTGCGGGCCGGGGTCGCCTGGCCCCGCTTGCCTGCCCTCGACGCGAAACGACGCCGACGATCCGTTGCCGGTAAACGGCAGCGGTACGCCGAGTCCCACCGAAGTTGCGCCCGGCAGCACCTCAAGGCGCTCGATCAGCGCGCGGTAGAAACCAATCCGGCGCTCGGCTTCGCCGTACTGCGTCTGCGGCAGAGAGAGCATCGCCGTCATCACGCCGCGCGGCTCGAATCCGGGGCTAACGTCCTGGAGCCGCGAAAAGCTGCGCAGGAACAAGCCGGCGCCCACAAGCAGCACCAAAGCGAGCGCTGCTTCGCCGACCACCAGACCCGATCGCAGGTGCTGGCGGCCGCGCCCGGCGGTGGCCGAGCGGCCCGCCGACTTGAGAATCTCGTAAGGATTGAGCCGTCCCACCTGCCACGCCGGCGCGATACCAAACAATATTCCCGAAAGGATCGCGGCCTCCGCGGTGAACAGCATCACATACAAATCGATGCGAGCCTGCAGTCCCGCCGCGGCGCTTTCCGGCGCGAGCTGCAACAACAGGTGGATACTGCCGTAAGCAAGCCCTAGCAGCCCGTGGTAGAAGTCAGACAAAGTACTTTGCGGATAGAACATTTAG